>JAZLJP010000050.1:0-29709 GCA_045617985.1 Kiritimatiellia bacterium | reverse complement strand
AGATACGCAGTTTCACCACACCGCCTGCGGCCGGATAGAAACCACAACTGTCGAGTTCCGCCTCGATCTTCGCGCCCATCCGACGGAGCTCCGGCAGATAGCACAGTTCGAAGAACTCCCAGATCGGCGCGAACGGCACATGCGTTCCACCCGTGATCGTCACCGTCGAGGGCTTGTCCGCCTTCAGCAGCACGGGGATGACCGTCTGTGCGACCAATGTCACGCTTCCCGCCGTGCCGACATCGAACCGATAGTCGCCGCCCTTGACCGGTCCCGGCTTGAACGTGAGTTCCATCGACCCGACCGTCACGTCCGAAACCTTTGCGCCGCAGATTTCCGCCACCGCCTTGACACACGTCAGATGCTGACGTTTCAATCCCGGCTTCGAACGTCCGGCACGAATCTTCTTCAGCACGATCTCCGAACCCGTGATCGCACTCAGCGAGAGCGACGTGCGAAGGACCTGTCCCCCGCCCTCGCCCATCGATCCATCGATTTCAATATAATCGGCCATATCTAACACTCCTCTTTTTTCAAATCAAATGCCGCTGGAGACGGGACTCGAACCCGCGAAGCCGTACCCCAAAAGTACGAGCCTACCGTAGGCACACCAGCGACACGTTACATCAGCACAAAGCATGCCAACGACTTTTCACGCCCTAAATCAATCAGATTCAAAATGGCGATGATTAAAAATCCTTCGCAATTCATATATATTTATGCAAAATATCAAAATTCGACTTCTCTCAACATCACAGCCTCTCAATTTCCGACGCCCCGATACTCAATTCCTAACATGACCAATGCGATAACTTCTATCTTTTTAAATAGTAACAAGGCAATTCACGGCTCTTATTCAATGGGGACTGTCCCCACGCAATATTCAATGGGGACAGTCCCCGTGCGATTCCAATGGGGTCTGTCCCCATGTGATTCTGTCCCCATGTGATTCAGGCCCATAATTTACAAATTTTGGGCATGTCACTAGAAATGCCGCTTTGACAGAACGATTAGACCGATGGCATTCACGATGAACAAGGCAAAGCCGCAGCCGATGAGTTGATAGAATCTCACCCAACGTTTACAGCGCAGGACGAGAATCGCAAACACCAAATAGGCGAGCCCACCCAGAATCATCCCCGCACACCCAAACGGCGCGCCGACACCGAAAGTAAAGGCCACAAGCGCAAATGCGAAAAGGCCTAAATCATTCACACAACGACAAAAAAACAACACCAACAATTCCGGGAAGATATTCAATGGGGACTGTCCCCATGACCCCCACCCCGCGACAGGATTTCGTCCGCACCATAATCTCACCACGGCTACTGTCGAACGCAAAAAGGCGATGGAGAAATCTCATTCCCCCATCGTCCGTTCAACCACCCGACAAAACGAAGATTTCGGCGCGGAACGATTCCAATCCGAAATCTTCATCCCCCAGCACGGGGTCTGTCCCCGTACGATTCCGAATTGATGGAAGATTACTTGAGTTCCCAAAGGAGCAGGAACATCTCGGCCGCATGCCACGTATGAGGATAGGCGATCTTGCGCTTGGCCCAGTCACCGTTGATTGTCCGAAGCCCCTCGTAGTTCGCTTCGCTCGCATGGGCCTCCCAAGACATCATGCCCGCCTTCACAGGCACGTCCTCGGAACGGAACTTGCGCCCCGCCTTGTGCCAGGCCGCCCAAGTGAGATAGGGATAGTTCTTGTCAAGTTTCTTCTTTGTAAGCGCTCGGTTACGCGATCCGTCCATCCAGAAGAGATCGTCGTAGAAGTCCTTCTCCTTCGGCACCTTCACCCAAGACGAATCGAGCCCGCATTTCTCCAAGCCGAGTTTCAGCCATTTTGCGGCGTAGACGCGGTGACGGCTGTAATCCACAGTCCCGACCAGACACCCGTCCTTGTCCATGCGCGACTTGGCGATCTCGACGATCTTCGAGACGGACGGATGGGCCGCGTTGGTCACGCAGCCGAGCATGTAGAGGGTCTGGCCCAAGTTGTCGGGCTCCTCATTACCCTTGTTGAGTCGGTCGAAGGGATCGTCGATCGAGAGGATCCAGTCACGGATGAGCCCGATGCGGCCGCACTTCTCCAACACCATCGCCACCATCGCCCCGTCACGATGCCAGGGGCGCGAATAGACGTACTTGTTCGGAAGCGGCTTCCCGTCCACAACCTGCGAAACGATCTCGGCATACAGTTCGTCCAGCTGCTTCTCGAAGGGATGCCCCTTGAAGGACGGCGGCACGTCGAGCCCGTCGGTACGCGGCTTCTCCTTCGACTCCACGCCCCAGCGGCTCCAGTTTCCCCGCTTACCAGTCGCCTCCTGCGGCAGGAAGCGGATCTCCGCCATCTCCTTTTCGGTGAAGCGCGCCCCCGCGAGCGGACCCGGCTTGGCGAACGGCTCGAACGGCGAGGGCTTCACGGGACGGTCGGGAATGACGAACCACTCCTTCCCCGCTGCATCACATTCGATCCGGCCGCCCTCCGCAACGACGACCTGCCGCGCGATCTTCTCACACACCGCGACAAGCGCGGGGAACGTGTAGTCCGTGTATTCAAATGTCGCCTTGAGGTCAAGCTTCTCGTACCAGACGCCCGACAGGTTGCGCTTGCCGATCGACGTGAAGATCACGCCGGCGGCGGACGAGGGATTGCAGTCGGAGTCGAATCCGCCGCGCGTGGCGATGTGAATCGTCCGCGTGGGATCGCCGTTGCCGTAGAGGACGCCCATCACCACCATAGCGCCGTTCAGGGTCGCCTCGATCACATTCGGCTGCATGGTGCATCCGCCCTCGTGGCCATACTTGTCAACCACCTTCCGCCAGGCACCTTCCCAATCGGCCCCGTCGGCCTTGTGCCACACAAGGAGATCGCGCACCATCTCGGCATAGCGGCTCTGGGCGGGAATGGCCCGCAAGGCGGTTTCGACGATGCGCCGCGGCTCGCGCTCGAAAAACGCCGCAGCGTACATCGCACCGACGAACTGCCCGGCCCAGAGTCCGTCGCCGTAATTCATCAGCCGCCCGAACTTCGCGCCGAGAGAAACGACGCCCTGAAAACAGCCCGGGGCGACGAGGCCCGAGTAATCCGCTTCAATCTGATAGTCGATGTCGTTGGCGCAGGTGTTGACCGACGGATGGGAGCTGTCGGGCGGGGCGATGCCCGAACGCAGGGCGTTCCGCCCTTCGGCGTTCGCATGCCAGAGCCGGTAGCGGGAATTGGCGAAATCAATGCCGGCGCGGCGAATGTCCACGTCGAGTCCATGCCGCTCAAGCGTTGAAAGGAACGTCATCTCCACGTAGAGGTCGTCCTGGTGAAACGCCTCGTTGATGATTCCCGGCGACCAGTCCCTGACCTTTTTCGCAGGGACAAGCTTGTAGGTGTACCTAAACTCGGTCGGACCGCCGATGCCGACGCCGGCGATCTGCCCGATCCACCCCGCCTCCATCCGGTCGCGGTAGTCCTCGATCGAAATCCTCCGCTCGGCCCCGAACGAGGCCCACGCCAGGATGGCCAAACCAATGCAGCAGCATCCCTTCAACTTTATCATTTTAGTATTTCCTTTCCGTCTCTCCCCATTCGATTCCCAGTATGGGGTCTTTCCCCTTGTGATTTGCAGATTGTGGGCGCGCCACTAGAAATGCCGCTTTGACAAAACAACTAGACCGATGGCATTCACGATGAGCAAGGCAAAGCCGCAGCCGATGAGCTGATAGAATCTCACCCAACGTTTACAGCGCATGACGAGAATCGCAAACACCAAATAGGCGAGCCCACCCAGAATCATCCCCACACACCCAAGCGGCCCGCCTGCACCGAATGCAAAGGCCACAAGTGCAAATGCGAAAAGGCCTAAATCATTCACACAACGACAAAAAAACAGCACCAGCAATTCCGGGAAGAAAGCAACCAAAACGCGCCACGGCCAAGGAACCACCGCCGCCGATTCTTCACCCGTCGCCCGGCTTCCCCGTGCCACATAGAGGAGATACATCCACCCGAAGAGAATTAAAAACAATCTCACAGGGCCGATGAGCCGCGTGAGCATCATCATATTCGAAGGTGGTAGGCCCCCCTGCGGATTGAAGAAGACTCCCCACCACACCGTCACCAAACCACTGACGAAATAGGCAAAACCCTGAGCGCCAAATGCGATTCGCAACCCGCCCTTGTTGCGTATCGCCAAGTTCATGAATACGGCAAAACCGGCGACCACATTGAAGATGATGGAAAAATGATACACGATTGGGAAACGTTGATATCCGACGAAACGAAAGAGGGTGTCAAAAACGGAAACGCCAAGTAGAATCAAAATCCACTTCGCTCCCTTCGCACGCGAGCGAATCAGGACTATATAACAGGCCGCCATCAAAAACGTTTTCACATGCAAAACGACATTCAAAACGGCATTCGCGGGGGGAGCCGAAGCCCCTCCAACCCAGGATCTCAGCGGCAGAAATCCAGGGATTAAAGCAAATGCCATGGCGATTAAGCCCAGCACACCCGCGTAGAACAACAGTTTGTTCGAGGTCGTTGCGATCTCTTCTTCATGATCGACGTCTGCCACGATCCAACTCTCCTGCGCTTTCACTTTACGATTCTGGTCCACAATCTGCAAATTGCGAACAGGCCGTCACAA
Organism: Kiritimatiellia bacterium; assembly: GCA_045617985.1. Classification (GTDB taxonomy): domain Bacteria; phylum Verrucomicrobiota; class Kiritimatiellia; order RFP12; family UBA1067; genus RUG572. Next base: position 25,063 of record JAZLJP010000050.1, on the reverse strand, counting down.
GGCGCCCGGCCTCAAGCCGCAGCGTTCGGCCGCACCGCGTGGCGGCCTCGGCGGAATGGGTCACCATCACGCAGGCGACGGGATCCTCGTTCACCTCGAAGAGCAACTTGAGGATTTCCGCGCCCGTGAGCGCATCGAGGTTGCCGGTCGGCTCATCGGCGAAAATGACCGCCGGGCGGCACATGAGCGAACGCGCAAGCGCCACACGCTGCTGTTCGCCGCCGGAAAGTTCGGTGGGAAGATGGTGGAGGCGTTCGCCAAGGCCCACGCGCTCGAGGAGCATGCGCGCCCGCGCGCGGGCATCCTCCTTCGACCGCACAAAACCCGTCATCGTGGGAAGAACCACGTTTTCCACAATGTCGAGTTCAGGCATCAGGTGGAAACTCTGGAAGATGAAACCGATTTTCGTCGCGCGCAGACGGTCGCGCCGCGCGGCGGCGCCAGAACCCGAGAAGAGCGATTCGCCACCAAGCAAAACATCGCCGGAGGTCGGGCGATCGAGCCCGCCCAAGATGTTCAAGAGCGTCGTCTTTCCGGATCCGCTCCGCCCGACAATCGCCACATGTTCGCCGGCAGCGACCTCGAACGAGACGCCGTTCAATACGCGAACAGGCTGCTGCCCGGGCAACCGATATTCTTTAACGATCTCTTTGATTTCCAAAAGCGCCATCATCAGTCCTTATTTCGCAATAATCTTCTTCATTTTTTCGCCTTTCTTAAAAGGACTGAAAACAGTATACCCCATCTTTTGAAAGATTGTCAACCTGTTTCTTTCCAAATCCTTCACGGGGACAGTCCCCACGTGTACCTTCTTCACAGGGACTGTCCCCACGTGCACCTACAGGGACTGTCCCCATGTGCACCTACAGGGACTGTCCCCATGTGCACCTTCTTCACGGGGACTGTCCCCACGTGCACCTCCACGGCAACAGGATTTCGTCCGCACCATAATCTCATCACGAAAGGAATCCGATTGCTACCGGGCTCCGTCCAACCGCCCGACAAAGCGAAGATTTCGGTACGGAACGGTTCCGAGCCGAAATCTTCATCTCCGCTACGGGGTCTGTCCCCATGGGGCGTTCGCTACGGGGTCTGTCCCCATGGGGCGCATCTTCGTTTTTCACTGCGATTGTCCCGTTTCAGTCCCGTTTCGGGCTCTAGAATTGTGCGTGAAGGTGAAATTTGCTATACTATTCTTACACGCCTTGGGGATGGCGTATAACTTCAAATCATTCAGAAAGGTCATGGCATGAAAATGAGGCATGGTTGTGTGCTCGCGGCAGCGCTTGCTCTCGCGGGAATCGGCGGCGCCGTTTGGGGCGAAGAGAACGTCATTACGGTTGATACCGCCAAGGTGCGCTTCCCCACGGCGCCGGATCTGTGGGGCATTTTCTTCGAGGATATCGACCTTTCGCTCGATGGCGGCGTGTATGCCGAGCTCGTGCGCAACCGCAGTTTCGAGGACGTGAATTCGAAGAACCAGAAGTCCGTCGAAACGGGGCTTGGCTTCTGGCAGCGCCTGGGAGACGCAAAGCTGACGCTCGACACCTCACGGCCGCTCTCGAACGTCAACCGCCAGTGCGGCAAAGTGGAGGCGGGGCCCTGCGGCGGCCTCGCCAATGCGGGCTACTTCGGCATCGCCGTGAAGGCGGGTGCGAAATACCGGCTTTCCGTGGCGCTCCGCGGCGCGTTGAAGGGGCCGCTCGCCGTCACCCTCGAGGCGGAGGGCAAGCCCGCCGTTGCCGAGGCGCGCATCGCGGCAGACGCCGTTGGTGAGACCTGGCAGACGCAGACGCTCGAACTCGTCGCCACCGGCACCGAGCCCAAGGCGCAGCTCGTCTTCCGCGCGCTCCAGGGCGGAACGTTCTACATCGACTGCGTCTCCCTCTTCCCCGAAGAGACCTACGGCACAACCGGCCTCTTCCGCAAGGACCTGATGGAACGCCTCGCCGCGCTGAAGCCCGCCTTCGTGCGCTTCCCCGGCGGCAGCTGGGTGAATGGCCACACCCTCGAAACCGGCTATCTGTGGAAGACGACGATCGGCAACATCTGGGACCGGAAGTCGCAATGGAACATCTGGGGCTACACGACGACGCACGGCGTCGGGTTCCACGAATATCTGCTCCTGTGCGAGGAATTGAAGGCAAAGCCGCTCTTCTGCTGCTACTGCGGCGTGGACTGCAGCATGCGCGCGATTCCGATGGACAAGATGGGGCCATACGTGCAGGACGTGCTCGACGCCATCGAATACGCAAACGGCCCCGCGACCTCCACCTGGGGGCGCAAGCGCGCCGAAGCCGGCCACCCCGCGCCGTTCAACCTCGAATACCTCGAAATCGGCAACGAGCTGCGCGGCAAGGTGTATGAAGAGCGCTATGCGCTCATCCACGACGCCGTTCAGGCCAAATACCCGAACATCAAGCTCCTCTCCGACGCAACGAACCGCGGCGGCGGCACCTTCAAGCACGGCGCGCCGATTACGGGGCGCCCCCAACACATCCGCGACGAACACTACTACAAGGAAGCCGACTGGTATTTCTCGCAGGGCGCCACCTGCTTCGACACCTGGCCGCGCGGCAAGTTCGAAGTGTTCGTGGGCGAATACGCCTGCTGCGCCGACGCGCCGAAGTGGGGCGACCTGCGCGGGGCGATCAGCGAAGCCGCCTTCATGCTCAACTTCGAGCGCAACCAGGACCTCGTGAAACTCGCCGCCTACGCGCCGCTCTTCGCGAACCGCGACCACATGAAGTGGGCGCCGAACCTCATCTACGTGACGAGCGACGGCAACTTCGTGAATCCCAGCTGGAACGTGCAGAAGATCTTCGCCGAAAACCAGGGCAAAGAGGTGCTCGCCCTCACCGTCAAGACGGACACCGTGAAACTCCGCTGGGGCAACGCGCCGAAGGTTCAGGCAAGCGCCGTGCGGGATGCCGACGGTGCGGTGATCCTGAAAGTCGTCAACAGCACCGAAACGCCGCAGCCGTTCACGACCAACCTCAAGGGCCGTACAACGAAAACCGTCTTCACGGGCCCGAACCGCAGGGCGCACAACTCGAGCGCACAGCCCGAGAGCATGAAGGAAGCCGTTTCGCAAATCGACTTCATCGGCGCCGATACACTGCCGCCGCTTTCGCTGACGGTCTACCGCGTCAAGTAAGCCTGTTGACAGAACTCGTAAACGTGGACGCACTTAAGGTAGGGGGGCGTTTATCCCCGGAGCGCGTCCACGGGATGCTTGGAGGCGGCGATGAAGGCGGGGACGAACGCGGCGACGAGGCCGAAGACGTAGACGATCACCACCACCCAAATGACGTCGGCCGGAACGATGCGCCAGGGGAGCGAATCAAGGCCGTACACCGCCTTTGGAAAGACTTCGACGTGCAATCGGGCGAGGCCGTCGACGATATTCTGCAAATTCGCGAGAATGGCCCAGGCGGCCAGAAGCCCCGACACCGTGCCGATCGTCACCTGAATGAGGCCGTGCACCATGAACGCGCCCATGATCTTGCGCTTCGGAAAGCCGAGCGCCTTCAAGAGACCGATTTCGGGCGTTTTTTGAACGGAGAGAACAAGGAGCGTATTCATCACGCAGAAGAGCGCCACGACCGTGATGAGCATCAACAGGAGCGCCGTCATGTTCTTCTCCACGGCGAGCGCATTGAAAAGTTTGCGGTCCGCCTGGCGCCACGAGATTGCGCGGGCGTTCGGAACAAGACCTCTCACCTTCGCGAGGAGCGCATCGAACGACGGCGCATCCGTGGGCGCGGCCGTTTTCACATGAATCGCGAAAACGCCTTTTTCCATGCCCATCAACTCGCGCGCGTTCGCGAGCGAGCACACGCAGAAGCCCGCATCGTAGTCGCGCTGGCCGCAGGAGAAGATGCCCGTCACGCGCCACTTGAGGGGAAGGAACACCTCGTCGCGCGCGGCGAGCGTTTTCGGCGAATAGACGGTTACGTCGTCGCCCACCCACACGTTGAGGCTGCGCGCGAGATCCACGCCGAGAATGATCGAATCGCCGTCGAGCTCGTATTCACCCGAGAGGGGCGCGCCCACCCGGTAGGCCGAACGGAAGCGATCGGGATCGACGCCGAGGATGATCGGCGCGGAGATGCGCCCGCGATACTCGAGCATGACGCGCGTATCGATTTCCGGCGAAACGGAGGTCACGCCCGGGAGGGCGGCGATCCGGTCGGCCAGGCGATACTCGTCGCGCACGCTCTCGCCGCCGCGCGCGGCGGAAATCGTGATGTGCGGTTTGAAGTCGAGGATCTTCTTTTCCCAGAGGTCGCCGAACCCCGTCATCACGGCGCGCACGACGATGACCACCGTCACGCCCAAGAGAACACCCAAAACCGAAACGCAGGTGATCACACTTGTGACGCTGCGTTTCGGTTTGAGATATTTCAACGCGAGAAAGAAACTAAACGGCATAGCGGGCCGGTTAGATGTCGATCTTGACCTTCACTTCGTTGCCCTTGTCCTGCGACAGGGCTTCCACATCGGCCTCGACTTCGGTGGCCTTGAGCGAGGTCGTGGGCAGGTAGCGGTAGTACACCATCAACTGCAAGGCGCAGAGGCAGGTATCCATCACCGGGCGCGTCGTGTGGACGTCGTGGTTCTCCCAGTGGCCAACGGGCTTATCCTTGCCATTGGGATCCTTCACCGTCACGGGCGAACCATCGGCCTTCTTATCGTTGATGATCGACGACGGATAAAGTTTCTTCATCGCGAGGTTCCACTTCTTCCACAGCGTGAAGTTCGCAGGGGCCGCGCCCTTCACCATGCCCGCCTGATACTTGCACTGCGCGGCATAGTAGCTGTAGTACTGCGAGCAGGAGCCGCCGCTCATGTGCTTCTTATCGAAGGTGGGCAGCCAGTCGCGCATCACGTCGAGCGCGTTTGCGACTTCCGTTTCCTTCGCGTGGCCGAGGAGCTGCATGCAAAGGCAGCCAACGCCGCCGAGGCCGCCGCCATGGGAACCCGGGCGATACACGAAGCCGGCCTGCTTATCGAAGTTGCGCGTCTTCAGGCACTTGATCGCCTTCTTGATGCACTCGTCCATACCCGAGGGATGGATGCCGGCCATCTTGCCGGCCTTCAGGGCCTGCATGGCCCAGCCGCCGAAGGAGATATCGTCCGGCGCCGCCGTGGTCGTGCGGGCGAGCTTGTAGTTCCAGCCGCCCGTCGCCGTCTGGCCCGCGATGATGCGCGTGAGGCCCTTTTCGGCCGCTTCGCGCGCGTTCGGATTCTTCGTCATGCCATAGGCCTCGCAGAGGGCGTACATGGCGATGAGAAAGCCATACTCGTTGCCGTCGCACGCGGCGATGCGGGTGACGCCGCCCTTTTCATGCACGCTGTTGATCAACCACTCGAGCCCGCGCTGCACCGTTTCGCCGAACTCCTTGGAGTTGGGCGTTTCGCCATGGGCGAGGTAGGTGAGGATCGCAAAGCCCGTGGAAGCGGCGGGCACGCCCGGCCAGGAACCATCGGAGTTCTGCTTGATCTTCAGCCAGCGCAGCGCCTTCATGACAGCCGCTTCCGTGGTGGGGTCGCCATACTGGGCGCCGCCGCGCGTGAGCTGGCCGCGCACGCCCGTCGAACGCTCGGCGCCGAAAACGGACTTCATCATCACGGGGCTCTTCACGTTCAGCATCGCATCCACCGTTGCCACCTGCACGGACTGCGGTTCAGCCGTTGGCGCCGGCGCATCGGCGACTTCCGTTGGATTACCCACGGTGGGCGTATCCACCTGCACCTCCATGTCGACTTCCGGCGGCGGCTCCACCTCTTCCGGCGGCTTGACCTCTTCGAGCTGTTCCGCCTCCTCGGCCTTCGCGATTTCAACTTGCACCTGCTTCTTCGGGCCGTTGTCGACGGCCGTCACCACAAAGAGCACGATCACGCCGATGACGGGCACGAGAATGGCCGTGAGCGGCGCCACCTGGCGCTGCAGCTCGATAAGAGCCTCCTTGTACTCGCGCGAATCGTGCGAGCGGCCCAAGCCCTTGAACATCTTGCCGAGTCGGGTGAAATAGCCTTCTTCTTCGAATTTGGCCATTTCCTCGTCAAGCTGTTCCTTGAATTCCTCTTCGTTCGTAATATCCATTCGTCAACCTCCCCATCGGCTTACATGCTGAAAATCGACAGGTTCACCAAGCCGTACTTCGTGCAGGTATCCAGTGCATCCACCAGAAACTTGTGCGGCGAATCGAGCGTGCACTGCAAAAGAACCGCCGTCTTCTTCGAAATCGCGGCCGCCTGCTTGATGTTGCGGTCCAATTCCTTCAGCGAAACACCGCGGCCATTGTAGACGAGACCGCCAGGACCAACCTGGATTTTGATCGTTTCATCGACCACATCCTGTTCATCACGATTCGGATTCGGCGACGGCCGGTTCGCATTCAGCTTGGAGAACAGGTCTTCCTGCTTGATCGTCACGACGAAGAAGATAATCAGTTCAAACACGACGTCGATCATCGGCGTCATATCCAACTGCGGATTGTCATAAGCCCTACGTGCCATCTTTCGTCTCCTCACTTCGTGAGCTGCTTGCCGCTCTTGCGATCGTAGACCGCGACGAATGACAGTTTCCAAATTTCCTCGTTCGTGCAGGCATCCATCACGGCCTTCACATAACGATGCTGCGTACGGTAGTCAGCGCGAATCAAGACCGGGAAATCCTTCCCGAACCTTTTCCGGCGTTCCCTCACGCGCCGGCTGATTTCGGCCGGCGTGATCGTGAAGTTGCACATCGAGATACGGCCATTCTTGGCGATATCGATGACGAGATGGGACGGCGGCAGCTCTTCGGCCGTGAGCTCGATGCCGTGCTTGCCGTCCTCGAGCTGAACCGTCTCATCCTTCTCGACCGACATCTTCAACGTCACCACGAAGAAGATGATCAGCTCGAACACGACGTCGATCATCGGCGTCATGTCCAGCTGCGGATTCTCTGTGAGTTTCTTACTCATGGGTCACGAGTCCTCTATTACGGACGCGTCGTTTCAGTTGAAACTCAGGCAGGGGTTTCCTGATTCTCGTCGACCACTTCCACGTGGCGGAGGCCCTTGAGGAGTTCCATCGTGAGCGCCGTCATGCGCATGATGAGGCGGTTGGCCTTGTTACGCAGCGAGTAGAACACGGTGATGGAGGGGATGGACACGCACAGACCCGCCGCCGTCGTCCAGAGCGCCTGGCCGATCGAGTTTGCGAGCGCCGAAGCGTCGCCCGCGCCACCCTGGGCAAGAGCCTGGAACGTCAAGATCATGCCTTGCACCGTACCGAGCAGGCCGAGCGACGGGCCGAGGTTCGAGCACACCGAAATCCAGGTGAGGCGCTGCATGAGGCGCTCGACTTCGAGGTCGGCCGCGCCGTTCACCGCTTCCTGAATCACATCGTAGCCGTCGTCCACATGCTGGAAGGCCGTGGAGAGGATGTTCGACATCGCGCTCGGCTCGTTCTCGCACACCTTGAGCGCCTTCATCACGTCGCCCTCGGCCATCGCCTGCTGCACGTTGTTGACGAGGGAGCTGGGCATCAGCTTTTCAGGCTTCACGAGCACCAGGCAGTCCACGGAGAAGTAGATGGCCGCCGCCGCGTCGCCGAAGAGGGCGAACCAGAGGAGCGCGCCGATGACGCCCGAACCGAAGACGATGTCGAAGAACCCGCCCGAAGACTTCTTCTCTTCTGCCGGCGCGCCGCTTTCGGTCTTGCCCGTTTTCGTATTCACGAGCTCGCCCGCCTGCGCCTTCGCCGGAGCCGGAGCGGCCTCCTGAGCCGAGGAAACGAGCGCCGTCACCGGAGCCACCACCAGGCCGAACATCACAATTGCGGCCATCACCGACTTCTGCATCTTCTTCATGTTCATTTTGTTGTTCCTTTTTAAACTTGAGATTCTTTAAGTCACTTGAGACGTTGGATGATTGTTTACTTGCCGGCCCAGGGGCTCGTGGCATACGAACGCTTGAGTTCCGAACGCATCTGATCGGCGCGTCCGCTCTGGTTGAGCTTTTCGAAGCAGCGGGCGGCCTTGTAGAGGGCCTCCGGCTGAAGGCGGGAGGCAACTGCGTCTTCCTTGTAGAGGAGCACGACGCGGAGGAAGCCATCCGTGAGCGCCTTGCGGGAAGCGTCCGGGCTTTCGTTGCCGTCCTTGAGAATCATGTCGCCGCGCATGAGAAGCGCCGCGCCGCTTGAGAACCGATCCCCCGTCTTGAACGCCTTGTCGAGCGCCGATTCAAGCTGCGGGATCTTGCCGAGCGCGAGGAGCGCGCTCCAGTAGGCCGGGGCGAGCTCGCCCTTGTAGGCGGCCGTCGCATCCATCGAGATGATGTCCTGGCAGGTCTTGAGCGCGAGGTCGGCCTTGTCGGTCGCGAGGTAGGCCTTGGCCAGGTAGTTGCCGGCGGCCTTATCCCACTGCAGGCGCTTATAGTCCTTGACGATCTTCTCCAACACCGGAATCGCCGATGTGGCCGTGCCCTTGTTCACCTTCTCCACGGCATCATCGTAGCCCTCGGGCTTCTTGATGTCGAGATCGTCGACATCCGCCGCCTTGACCTGAAGTTCCACGCCGCCGTTCGTGACCACATACGCCTTGTCGCGCGCGCTCCAGCGGATCATCCCCTTATGCGTTTCGTTGTTCGCCGTAATCACTCCGGGAACGTCGCCGAACACTACCGCGGCCGCGAAGGCCGTCATTGCCATGATGATGCTTGTACGCATGATTCGTTTGCTCCTTGAAATCCGTTTTACTTGTCTGCCTTCGCCGCTTCCATCGCGTTCTGCACGGCAACCTTGTGCTTGCCCTCGGGGAAGAGCTCCATGTAGGCCTCGCCCTTGGCAATCACGTCTTCGCTCTGCTCCCGGCCCAGTTTGACCATGAGCGGGAGAAGCGTACCGTAGCAGCGCTCGAGATTCGCGAGCTGCGCGGGCGTCATATCCTTCGCCGGATACTGGGGCGACGGTTCATGCGCCTGGAGGAAGCCGAGGAACATCACCACCGCCTGGCGGCATGTCTCATTCGCCTGCTCGCGCAGGTTCATCTGCTCTTCCGCCTCCATCTTCGTGCGCAGGATATCGCCCGACCGAAGCGTCAGGACGTCCTGCTCTTCCAGCGTTTTGCGATACTGGCGCAACTTGAGGATCGCCGTGACGGCCGCGTTGAAGAGCTTGCGCCGCCGGTCCGCATCCTGTTCGCGCCGCCCCTCTTCCGCCGCCACGGTGATGAGCATTTCATAGGCCTCCACCAAGAGGGCGCTCCCCTTGTTCTTGGCGATGAAGTCGTCGATCTTGCCGTGCGCTTCCACCCACGCCTTCTGGCCGATGCTCGCGCGGGCCTGGCCGAGGAGGCAACGCGCCGTCACGTAGGCCTGGGCCGTCTTGTTCGTCAGCGCGCCCACGAGCTTGATCGACTGCGCATACGCGTCGTTCGCCACATCCCAGCCGCGCGCCTCGAGAAGCGCGTCGCCCGCTTCGAGGAACTGGCCCGAGGTATACTTGCCGCTCGTGTTGGCGAGCATCTGGCGGTATTGCTCCACGCCTTCCTGCTTGAGGCCCATCTCGATGAGCGTCTTCGCAAGCCGCGGCACCGAGTTCTTCGCCTCGTCGGATTCCGAGAAGTCCTTCTGCAACCGCTCGAACGCCTTCTGCGCCTCTTCGACCTTCTTTTCCGCCGTGTGGATCGTCGCGAGCTTCACGAGAATCGCCGGCGCATACTTGCCCTTCGGGTTCGTGGCGAGATAGTTTTCGTAGGCCTTCACGGCCTGCTTGCGGAAGAGCGGCACCTTGTCCGCCGGGTACTGCAGGCGCTGCCAGCTCTCGCCTTCGAGATATTGCGCCTGTTCGCGCTGCGTGACGAACTTCTCCTTCTCGGCCGTGCCGATGGTCTTGTCGTTCTCCAGCGTTTCGGTGATCAGGTTCGCCGTCGCACGGAAGTCGCGGATCGCGCCCGCCACGCCCCGATAGGCCGCGAGCTTCATTTCGTCGATCTTCTCCACCGCGTTCGTGCCGCCCGCCGCTTCGTTCGCATCGAGGAACGCCGCAAAGCCGCGCTTCTGCTGCATGAGCGCAAGGCGCAGGCGCGCCGTCGTCTTTTCCGAAGGCTTCGTTGCGACCGACGCGAACTGGCGCAGCCACGCCTCTTCCTCTTCCGGCTGGCCGAGCTTGTTCGAACATGTCGAAAGGAACTGGAGCGCGCTCGCGTAATACGTGGAATTCGTATACGTTTCCGCGATCATCTTGTAGTAGCGCTTGGCGCCTTCCCAGTCTTCCTTCTTGTAGGCCTCGCCCGCGAGCGAAAGCGCCTTCTGCGCGGCCGCATAGTGCGTGGGATAGTTCTTGAAGTAGAGGTCGAAGAGCTGCGTCGCCCGCGCAAGCGCGCCCACGTCGTGTTCCCTCGAGGCAAGGCGCAACGTCTCGTCGCCCGCATTACGCACGACTTCGGGCTTGCGGAACTCGCTGAAGCGCTCGGCGATCTGCCCTTCCACGGCTTCCGCGCTTAGGCGGTAGTCGAGCTTCTTCGCCAGGTCCTTCTCGTCCTGCCACTTCGTGATGTAGGATTCGGCGAGAACGCCGAGCGCGCCGACGGATTCCTTATATTCGGGATACCGCGAGAGCAAGGACATGTAGATTTCGATCGTCTTGTCGACGTCGTTGCTCTTGTAGACCTCCCACGCATTCTTGAACTGGATCTGACGGACCTTCTCTCTCTGCGCTTCCGTCACATTGTCGACAATCTTCTTCTCGTAGCGCTTCCAGACGAATTTCTTGATTTCCTCCGAGATTTCACCCGCATTCGGCGCCCAGGCGGATTCGGCATAGTTGATGAACACGTTGATCGCGTGATTGTAGGCGCCTGCGCCATTGCGCTTGCCGAGCCGATCCTTCGCACCGAAAAGCGTATCCTTGATCAAGTTCTCGTCCGCCTTCTGCTTCTTCGCTTCCTGCTGCGCCGTCTGCCACATGACGCGCGCGAGGAGGTAGCGGCATTCCGGCATCGGGCTCATGCGCAAGTAGCCCTTCGACCCCGTGGGATCCTGGCTCAAGAGGTCCTTGTGGATGTCGGAGAGCTGCTGCATGTATTCGCTCACGATCGTCTGCGCCTTCGCGAGATTGCCGCGCAGCATCTCGATGTGGGCCTTCATCGCAACAGCCTTGCCGAAGACGAGGATGAGATCGCTCTTCCAGAGGAGCTTGTTCACCACCACCGTCGCCTTGTTCAGATAGCCCGCGCGCTGGGGGTTTTTCACGTCGCCGATGTCGTTGGCAAGGCGCACGAGCAGCTCCACATAGGACTGCGCCACGAAACACCACCGCACGACTTCCGTCCGCTCCGAAATCTTGCCGAGCAGGTTCTCGTACATCTTGATCGCTTCGTCGTACTTCTTGTCGATGGTGCACATCTGCGCCCACTTGAAGCCGCTTTCCACGTAGAAATCGATGATGTCCGCCCCCGGTTTCGGCACGGCGGCGAAGAACTCCTGATAGATCTTGCGGCACTCGGCCATCCGCGAGCGCGCATAGTAGGCATCGGCCATCGAAAGGCGCAGCGCCCAATATTCGCCATCCTTCTTTCCAAGCGCATCGATCACCTTCTGCACGGCGGCAAACCGGCCGAGGCGCAGATCGCCCTGGATCTCGAAGACTTTGAGCTTCGGCCTGAGGGTCGGCCACTTTTCCTTCGCCGCGGTAATCACAGGGCCGGCGAGATCGGGCATGTTCGCCTCGACGAGCGCGCGCACATAGGCAAGTTCCTCTTTCGCCGCCGGATCCAGCTGCTGCGGATTTTCAGGCGCATCGGCCCCCGTGGCGGTTGCGCACAGGGCACAAACGCACATCGCTAACCCGGCAAACGGGTTAATATAATTTTGACAAAATCTCATGGCGTTAGATATTGTAGACAAAAATTCTCCATGCGTCAAGTTAGAGTTTAGACTTTCGACGCGGGTTTTCTCACCCTCACCTGCATCGCGTGTGCGGGACAGTAGTTTTCACAGGCGCCACAGCCGATGCATTTGGCTTCGTCGATCACGGGCACCTGGACTTTCTTCTTCTTGTCGCCATCCGGCACATCCTCTTCCTTGAGCGTAATCGCCTTTTCAGGGCACCGCCGCTCGCAGAGGCCGCAGGGAAGCTTTTCCGTGCAGGCGAGGCACGCGGCGCGGTCGAACGTCGCAAGGCCGGGTTTCGCCTTTTTCTTCATCAGCGCATCGAGCGGCCGGAGCGCGCCCGACGGGCACACCTCGCCGCAGCGTGTGCACGCGGGATCGCAAAAGCCGTGCGTGAACACCATTTTCGGCATCATGAATCCAAGAACGCCATATTCCGAAAAGCCCGCCGGCACGAGCACCTTGCGCGGGCACTTCGCCACGCAGAGCCCGCACGCCGTACACTTCCGCCAGAACGCCTCCCACGCCGCTCCCGGCGGCAACAGCACCCCTGGCTTCTCACGCTTGGGCTTGACGCCAAACACCCCCACGGCCGCCGCCCCCCCCGCAACGCCGGCGGCGAGGCCCGCCGCGCCCTCAAGTCCAAGGCGCCGGGCGCCGCCGCGCGCCGCACCGCCCTCGGGCGCTGCCGCGCCCTTCCACAGGAACCCGAACGAGAGCGCCCCCTTTGCGCAGGCGCCCAGACAGTTGAAGCACCGCACGCAGCGCGCGTTATCGACGCGCTGGCGCTTGCCGTCAAGGCAAAGCGCCTTGCACACGCCCGAGCAGCGTCCGCACGAGACGCACTTTTCACGATCGATCCGAATGCCGAACGCCGGCCTCTTCGAAATCGCCGCGAAAAGCGCCCCCACAGGGCACAACGTGTTGCAGAAGAGGCGCCCCTTCCACGCCACGAGAAGAACGAGCATCCCGAGCGCGCTCGCCGCCACCGTGAGGCCCGCCACGCTCCGCATCACGATCTCGCGCTTGAACAGGACGATCGCCCCCTCCACGCCCAGTTGATCGGCAAGCAGATTGTTGCACCATTCGGCCGCCGGCTGGAGAAGCGAGGAGGCGATGCGCCCGAAGAGGCTGTAGGGATCGACGAGCCCCGCAAGCGCCGTTCCGCCGGCGAAGAAGAGCCCCACGAAAAGAACCATCATCGCGATGCGGAGCACCCAATGGTTCGGGCCCGGCGTGAAGGAGCGGCGGCCGAACGGACGCATCAGCCGCCCGAGTACGTCCTGCAGAATGCCGAGCGGGCACACCATCGAGCAATAGAGCCGCCCGAAGAGGATCGTGACGACAAACCAGAGGACGAGCGGAATCCCCGCGCACCCCAATATCGCCGGCACGAGCTGCACCTTTTCAAGGAGCCCGCACCCGCCGCCGAGCCCGAGGAAGAACAGCGTGACGAGCGAAAAGACGCCGAGCGCCACGCCGACACGCACAAATTTAAGCGCTTTCATCGAATCACCCCGCCTTTCTTCACGTAGGCCTCTTCCGTGCGCGCAACGACATCCGCCACCTTCTCCATCTCCGTGGGGATGCGGAACGTCCATTGCGGGCACGCCACCAGGCACTTCCTGCAGGCAAGGCAGCGATCGGCCCGTTCTTTCGGCCGGAAGGTGTTGTAATAGGAGGCAAGGAAGCGCCGGCGAAGATCCTGGTTGTCGTTCTCGCCCCCGTCGGCGGGCAGGCGCCCACTCTGCGCCCATGCGTTGTACCAGGCGAAGAGTTCGGGAATCCTCACGCCGTACGGGCACGGTACGCAGTACGCGCACCCCGTACAGGGGATCGTGGGATGCTTCATGTATTCGGCGATCGCCGCCTCGTAGGTTTTGCGTTCCTCCGCCGTGAGCGGCTTGAAGGATTCGGAAAACGTCTCGATGTTCTCTTTCAGATACGCGAGCTTGTTCATGCCGCTGAAAACGCAGATGACGCCGGGGAGCGACGCCGCAAAACGGAAACCCCAGCGCGCGGCCGAATCGTTCGGGTGAACGCGCCTAAGCATCTCGAGCGACGCGCCCTTCATCCCGGCGGCGCGCCCCCCTGCGAGCGGTTCCATCACGAGCACGCCCACGTTGTGTTTGGCACACGTCTCGGAAAGTTTCGGCGCGTCCTTGTTCCACGTGAACTCCATCGCGTTCTGCATGATCATGCACACTTCGAACACGCCCGGATACGTGCGGAACAGTTCATCGAGGAAATCCGACTTCCCGTGATACGAAAGGCCGAGATGGCGGATGCGGCCTTTCTTTTTCTGCTCGATCAGATAGTCGAGCGTGCCGAGTTTGAGATAGACGTGCTCGAAGGTGGACTTCTTGCTCACGGAGTGGAGGAGGTAGAAGTCGAAATAGTCCACCTTGCACCGCGCCAGCTGTTCTTCGAAAATCCGCTTTCCATCCCCTTCCTTCTTCACGTGCCACGTGGGCATCTTCGTGGAAAGAATGTAGCTCGAGCGCGGATACTTCGCAAGGACGCGCCCGAGGAACGGCTCGCTGAGGCCGCGATGGTAGGGATAGCCGGAATCGACCCACGTCACGCCGTGCGTGAGCGCGTAGTCGAGAAGTTCCTCGGCCCGCGCCTGATCCGCCGCAGCTCCAATGCCGCCCGCGCGCGTGCGCAGGGGAAAGCGCTCGGCCGTGCCGATGCCGAGAAGCGGAATCGACAATTTGCCGTCGTTCTTGTAGGGATGGGCGATGGGCTTTACGTTTGGCGCCGCCTCCCCGGCAAAAAGCCCGTCCGCACCCAAACACACGCCCGCCGCCAGCGCCCCGCCAATCGCGTTGCGCCGGCTCACACCGAATTGAAAATCAGTCTTCATGGTCTATGCTCGTTTTTTCGCTCTTCTAACGCCTCGCCTTCCAACCCCCTCTAACGGATGTAGACGATCGTGTTGGCGTGGACGACGAAGAGGCCTTCTTCTGTCGCGCGGATGGAGTATCGTTCACGCGACTTCCTGTCGATCTTGAATTTCAGCGTCTCGAGATTGGCTACTTCCGTTTCAAATTTGACCACCTGCTCGCCATTCGCGAAACGCCGGCCCGAAACATCGACGACGATCGCCGCCTCGTCGGCGAAGACGCAACCGTATGCGAAGGCGCCGCCCGTGTTGCCGGTGTTGTTTATGTCGAGGCTGCGATTCGACCACACGCCGGTTTTCGTGGTCAGGTCGAGGGTGGCGCCCGTTTGCAATTCCACGTTGGGGAAGTGGTCCGTGAGGGGCAGGAAACGGCCGGTGATGCGCGTAAAAGATGCCGACCACCCCCACGAGCTGTCGCGCCGCATCGTGTAGTCGTGCACCGCAAAGGGCTGTTTGATTTCCGTGCGGCAGTTGACGTCAAGATCGACCGTCGGCATCAGGATCTCGTTCTTGTACACGCAGAACATGCCCGTTTGCGAACTCGAGGTCGCGACCATTTTCCCGTTTTTGACTTCGCCGCCGATCAAATGGAAATGGCAGGTCGCCGCGATATCCACGGTCAGGGTCCAACCGCCCAGATCGACCACGCCGGAGGTCAGCGCCATATCGCCCGTGAGGCGCAGGAACGAATTCGTCGTAAGCGTGATGTTGCCATTGCAGCCCCAGCTGGCGTAGTTATCCTGATTGACCCCGTAGCTCGCGTAGGTGCCGCCATTGAGAATCGTGTTGTAGCGGTAGAGGTCGTAGTTGCCGGCGCCGTCGAACGTCGCCCCGGCGTCAACGACGATCGTCGAGCCCATCGGCCCGAGGAGCGCAAGGCCGCTCTGGGGCGAATAGGTGGCCTGCGTTCCTCCCGAAATCGGCAGGGCCAGCGTTCCGGCCGCGATGCGCGTGCCGCCCGTATACGTTTGCGCCACCTTCGGCTGATAGGTGCCTTCGCCCTCCTTGACGAGCTGCACCGCGCCGCCCACCTCCAGCGACGAATTGACGGCCGTCACGCCCTTCGGCACGTCCACCCGCAGCGTGCCCGCGCCCGCCACTTTGCCCGTACCGGCCAATGCGGAAACGGCGAGCGTCTTGCCGCTCAAATCCACGGTGCCGTCGATCTTCAGCGCCTTCGCGCCGCGCCAGTCGTGGTCGCGCGTGAGCGCACACGCATTGACATGAAGGGCAAGCCACTGTTCCGTTGCATCGGGTCCGCACTCGAAGTTCGTCTCGTTCTGAATCGTCGCCTGCGTGTAGGCGCGATTCGGCACCGCCCCCGCAAGCACGGCGCCGTAGAGATTCCGGCACTCCCAGTTTCGAGAATCCAGAAAATCGGCCGCATCGCCCGCGCCGGTCCAAAGCGCCGTCTGCACCGTCGTCGCCTCAAGCGCGTACGGCACGTCGAACACCTGGCCGCTCACGTAGAAGCGGTTCGTCACCGTGGAGCCCGCCGTGAACTCGCCGCCGCCCGAACTGAAAATCTGCTTTTGCGAAACGCGGTCGTAGAAACACGCGCGGCCGTCGCTCTCGCGCCGAATCGGCAGGTAGTCGACCAGCCTGGTACCGCCGTTCCAAAGACGCACGTAATACCACCAGCCAAAGCTGTAGCGTGCGCCGCTGGAGCCTCGGCCCACATAGAGACGAGCCCCCGTCGTACCGACCGGCGTACCGAGATTCGCTTCAACCTGCGTGCCATTGCAGAAGAACGTCCCGTTGTTGAAGTCGACCACGTTGGGCGAGGTCACGCTCACCGTCGGACGGTTCCCCTTTTTCGCACCTTTGTACCACCAGCACCAAATATCCGCTCGGCCATTGCTCATCGACATCGCAAACGATTCTTCGTCGAGCGAACCGATGTGGCCGCCGCCCCACCCCGACGATTCGGTTGAATATCCGCCGTCCTGATAGAACGCGAATTCGACGCGCGTGCATTGTTTATCCTGGATGCCCGTATCGATCCACGTGCCCGTATTGGTCATTTTGAGGCGGTCCGTCATCCCCAATTCGCTCGCGGTGAGAAGATAGAGCGGGCGCTCCGCCGTGAGCCCCAACGAGGCGGGCTCGAACTCGAAGATCGCACCCGTGGAGGGCAGGGCCGAAACGACGAGCTGCCTGACGGCCCACGCGAAGGGATCCCCTCCCTTCATCGACGTATCGGAAACAAGGAAGAGCGCTTCGCCCGTGCGCCAGCCCGGCGGCACGCTCATCCGCACCATGCCCGTTTCCGGCACCTGCTCGAACGTGGGTGCTGTACCTGTGACGACGTTCAACGACGACGCGCCCAAGACGCCCGCCGTCACCGCCGTTCCGCCCGTGAACATCGTGCGCGAGAGGTAGAACGCGCCCGCCCCCTCTTTGACGAGCTTGAGATTCCCGGTGAGTGCAAGCTCCGGAAGCGCCGCATAGCCTTCGGCAACCATGAGGTGGAGTTCGGCCGGCGTTGCGGCGCTGCTCGTAAAGGTGGCCGCAGGCGCCTCGCGTTCGCTCGGCGCCACAACAGTTAGGGCGTGGCCCGCAAGGTCGATCGTGGTCCCCGCCGCGAGCCAGGCGGGATAGGCGCCAAGACCCGACCAATCGGCGTTCCCCGCAAGCGTGCACGGGCCGAAGGAGGCCGTCTTCCACGGAAGGACCGATCCCGTAGGGCACGAAAACGCCACCGTGCCCGCGATCGCAACGGACGTGATGCCGCTCTGGGGCACCGCATTCGGCATCTCTTCGCCGTAGAAGTTCGTGCACGTCCAGTTCGCGGCGTCGGTGAGATCCGCCCGATCGCCCGCACCCGTCCAAACGGCCAACCGAATCAGGTTCGCATCGAGGAAGACGGGCGAAGACTCCGCATCCGTCGAATATTCACGCCCTTCCGTTTCCGCGCCGGCCGTAAAGACGCCGCCCGCGGAACTCAGGATGAGGTTCCCCGAAACGCGGTCGAAGAACCCCACCGCGCCGTCCAGCTTGCGCTGCGCGGGCACATAGTCGATGAGCGGCTCGCCGGCCATATCCCACATCCGCACATAATACCACCAGCCGAACGCCATGCGATCGGGAATGATCGTACTTGTGCCCACATGGATCGCGCGGCCCTTCCGCCCCACCGGCACGCCGAGATTCGAGTCGAACGCCGCGCCGTTGAGATTGAACACGCCCTCGTTGAAATCGACGACGTTGGGCCGGTCGGTATAGACGTTAGGGCGATTCCCGTGCTTGCCAGCCGTTCCATACCACCAGCACCAGGAGGTCGCCGCATTGTTGTTCATGCCCACCGCGAAGGAATCTTCGCCCGAGGTGCCGATGATGCCCGCCCAGGCGCCGGTCTGCCCCGTTTGGTAGAACGAGAACGCGATGCGCGAACAGGTGCTGTCGATCACGCCCGTATTGATGTAGCATTTGTTGTTCGTCATCTGGAGACGTTCGAGCACCACGACTTCATCCGCCGTGAACGCGCGAAACGCCTTGGCGCCTTCTGCGACGGCCTCTTCGAGCGGGCACGAGAAACAAATGCCCTCTGCCGGAATCGAAGAGGCGAGCACCTGGCGGCAAGTCCAATCCTTGAGCAGCTTGCCGCAATCGGCCTCGCCCCATGTTACGATCAGGGCCTTGCCCGTCGCAAATCCGGCCGGCACCGTCACGACCAGATTGCCGTTTGCAATCACGAAATCATACTCCGTCGCCTGCACGGGCGCCTGAACGAAAGCGAGCTCCGCAAACGCCGTTCCGGCGCAGCAGAAGAGGGCCATCATTCCTGTTAGAGCTTTCTTCATTTCGAACTCCTCTCTTTATAGACCGCTCCCCGCCTGATGAGTTCGGGGAAGTCGAAGATGCCGGTGCCGATGGGCTTCATAATTCCCGCCCTTGAAAAAGCAACCAGACTCTAAACTGAAGTTCCACGTGGCAATTCACTTATAACAAACCGCCATTCTGTTGAGCCGTGATTCGGGGTAACCGGCGAGCGAACGTCCAATCTGGTTCAGTTGTTCAAGAACGCGCAACCGTTCTTCAACGGGCATCGTGAGGCAGAACGCCTCCTTCTGTTCCTTCATCGGAACGAATCTGACCACCGTCCTATCCATGTTTCTGCTCCCGGATTCTTTCAAGCGAAATAGCATCGGCCACATCCTTCGGACGCCCCGACGCTCGCTTATTCACGATTAAATCGTCTAGAGAAATCACCTTGAGTTCAAGCCCGTCAACCATCATCTGTTCTGCATGTTTTACCGCTTCGACATAGTCTACGCCATCTATCGCCGAAACGATGTCAATCCGCTGCGGCTCGTTGCCGATTTGAAACACCATGCCTGGCTTATGAAAATCCTCCTCCGTCAAATCCATCAGCGGCGCACCAAATGCAATAATCGCCCGCATGACCGCCTTTGCATTATCGGGGTTAGCAAGAATCCAGAAATCTATGTCCATCGTCATACGCGGCCATCCATGGAGTGCCACGGCATAGCCCCCAACCAACATGAATTCCACACCTTCCCTTTGAAGGCAAACAATCATGTCGCGATAGTCATTGTTTAAAATTTGCATGACTCCATTATAGCACATTTCTCCTCCTTATTTCCAAGAAACTTTTTTGGGGGCCCATCTATGTATCAGCAAGCACAATCGAACAATCAATGCCCCCCTCCACCAAGCCCGTGGCACCGCCCACGCGCAACGGGAAATCAAAACCACGGATCTCACGGAAACCGGCTCCGCCGGACACGGAAGGCGATTGAACGTTTTCGCTTCGCGCACGCCCATCGGCCCCTTTTCCGAATCAGTGCCCTGTCATCGGAACGACCTCGGCATGCGTATGCCCTGCCCAATGCAGGGCACCCCTCTACCGGACTTCAGCGTACCAGGATCGTAATGCCGTTGCGGCCGATGTAGACACCGTCGGACCGCACTCTCATCCAAAAATGGTTCTTCACACTGGCCTCGTTCAAGGCAAAAGTCGTGTTGGCCGGGGACTTGCCGTTCTCCCAGGCAATCACCTTGGTGCCGTTGCCGAAGATCGAGCGTTTGGAAACATCGATGTAGCAGGTGGCGTTTTCGCCCATGTCGAAGTTCACATAGCCGTTCACGCCCGAGGCGCACGCACGGTCGCCGCCCGCGATGTCCAACGGTTCGTCGAGCAGATTGAGATCGATCGAGGCACCGGGTCTGAGGTCCACCGGCGGACGGAACGCCGTCGCCTTCCACACGCCCGTCACGAGCAGATGGGCCTGGACATTGGCGTTCTTGCTCCAAGAATTCGAATCGTACCAGAAGCCGCCCATGTCGAAGTTGCCGCCCAGCTTGAAGGTGGCCGGACGATGCACCTCGATGTCAACCCCAATGGGACCATAGCCCGCCAACCATTCGAAGCTCCCGTTCACGAACTTCATCATACCCTTGTCGCGCGCACGCCACGTGCCGATGCCGACATAGTTTTCCATGTCGAAGGTGAGCGTGTGGCCGTTCATCGTGAAGTACATGGGGTTCTGATCGGGACAGCCGAAGTAGAACCACTTGCCGGTGACCTTTGCATCGCCGGAGAGCTTGAACTCGGGCCCGAAGCACCTCCAGGCCGTGTTGTAGCCATAGGAGGACGTACTCGTTGCCATCCGAATCGTACCGGCGGTATCGTAGTTGTAGATGGAAACGATGCCGTTCATGTCAAGCATTGCACCCGCCGCGATCTTGATCTCGGAATTCTTCGGCCCCAGCGGCGACGTCCCGGTGCCAAAGTAGACCGTGCCGCTGCGGATCTCGGTGCCGCCCGTGTAGGACTGCCCGGCCTTCTGGGCATAGAAGACACCCGTACCTTCCTTCACGAAGCGGAGCTTGCCCGTGAGGGCCACCGACGTATTCTTGCTGCCGTTGAAGTCGCCGTGCAATTCGCCGCCGCCGACGGAGTCGGTGATTTCAGCCGCCCCCTCCAAGACGGAAACCGTCAGCGCGTGTCCGGCCAGGTCGATGACGGCACCATCGACAAACGACGCTACTCCCCGCCAATCGGCGTCGGCCGTGAGCTGGCAGCTGTTGACGGCAAGCCGGTTCCACAGCCGCGACGGCCCCGAACCCTGCTCGAACGCCGATTCGAACGCGACTTCCGCACCGCCGTTGATGCTCACGCCCAGCACTGTCGGCTCGCCCCCCACCGACTTGGTGAGCCCGAACCCGCCGTAGGTATCGCCCACGACGAGCGTGAAGCGGTGCCAGCCCGCCGTCATCGTGCAAGTCGCGGATTCGTTGTACGTGTAGGTCTTGTTCTTGAGCACGCACGTGCCGTCGAAGAACATCGCATAGTAGTCGTCGAACCGCTGGTTGAGCGTCCACGTGCCCGCCTGCTCCGGCGTGACCTTGAACCAGCCGTCGAAACGGATCTGCCCCCAGCCGAGATACTGCTGCTTCCACGCTTCATCGCGCAGCTTGATGAGCGGCACCTCGCCCATCGGGTCATAGGCGGCATACGGCACATCCATATAACTGAAGTCGGCCATCTCCGGACGCTGCGGATACTGGATGTGCGCACAGATCGTCGTCATGCGGTTTTCGGACGTCGCCCCGTCCATCGCCGCGAGCGTCGCCGCCGGATCATAGGGCAGCTGGAAGTTCGTCGCACCCGACACGCGCGCGAAGGTCTGGGCACCCGGAAGCTTCCCTTCCAGCACCTCGCCATTCGCATTGTAACACGTCCAGTTGTTCGGATCATCGAGCTTGCCCGCAACGCCGGCGCCCTTCCAGTCGGCCACGACCGGAATTGTGGGGTCGTCCACCGTCAGGTAAATCGTCTTGCCGTCAGCGCCCAGTCCAGCATGCATCGCAGGCGGCACGTTGACCAGTTCGACGAGCGCATCGACCTCCCCATCGAGAGTAATGCCGCCCGCCGCCGACATCACAACCAGACTGCCGTCATGCCCGATACAGTCGATCACGAGCTTACCCGTGGACGCCACCGAAAGCGCCCCCTCCAGGGCCTCGCGTGCCCGTACCTTGACCGTTGTGCCGGCTGCAATCGCCAACGAACCCTTCAACGAGGCGGAGGCTCCCGTCAAATCCAGTATATGGCCGCCCGTCACCGTGAGCGCGCTGCCGACATCCAGCTTCACCCCGCCCTTCGGCACCGCATTCGCGTTCAATGCCATCGTGGCGGCACCGCATTGCACATCAAGCCACGCATATTCCGGCCAGGTCGACGGCGGCGTGAAAGTGCCGCCATCGCGAAGGCGAATCGTCGTACGCTCGAACGCGCCGGGCGCGGAGCCACCATTGTAGTCCAAGGAGGACGGCGCGAACACACCGGTGCCGCTCACATTGACGCGACGATTGGAACCCTGCGAATCCGTCGCACCCCATGGTCCAACCCGCGCCGTGAACGTGCCCGAGGGGATGTTGATGTCGACCTGCGTCTTGCGTCCGCCCGTGTAGAAGAAACCCGAACCGGCGAACTGTCCGCCAAGGAAGTTGACGACGGCGCCGTAGGGATCGTAGTAATCGGAATCGGCGACATCGCCGAGGTTCACCTGGCCCGCGAGGGTCACCGTGCCGCTTTCGATGGTCAACGGCGACGAACGGTAGGCCGCAATCGCCGACGAAGCGGCAATCGTGACATTGCCCGCGAGTTCAACCGGGCTATTGCCGAGCGACGTGTAGTTGAGCGTCTGGGTGCCGGTAAAGCGCATCACGCCAGGTCCGCGCGGGGCACCCGAGAAAGTGTCGCCGGTGAGGATGATCTTGCCATAGTTGAAGTAGTTGCCCGCGAGCGCAGGCGCCGTGACGGTGACCCCGGGCGGCACGAGCAGCGTGCCGTTCGCCGTCGGATCGGTCGTGTACGTTGTATCCGCCGTCGGGTTCACGTCCGTCGCCACCGGGCTCTGCGACGGGCGCCGCGCCGGGAAGGTCTTCGCGTAGAGGGCCACTTCGGCATCGCCCAGCGCGCGCTCGAAGAAACGGACATCCTCGAATGCCACCACCGCATTGCCGCCAATGCCCGAGACAGCTCCGCCATGCATGCCGCCGAACTGCAAACCGGTGACGAATGGCCGGCCGCCGCTCTGGTACGAAGCGTCCATTCGGCCCACCAGCATGCCGTCGATGAAGCAGGCAATGATGTTCGTTTCCTTACGATGGACACAGCAGAGCGTGTGGAAGCGCGTATCCGGCTCCACGAGACCGCCGCAGGTGACCGAACTGGGCACGTTCTTGCCCGAAGAATAGTTCTGTCCGATTGCGAAGTAGATGCGGCCATCGGTCTCGGTGCAGACGAGCAGCTGCTTGCGCTCCTTCGTGCCGTTGCCGCCCAACGAAATCATGCATTTCTTCGATTCATTCAACGAGACACACGACATCGCCAGCGTCCAGTCGCCGTTCAGCGAGCGGTCGCCGTCCACAACCGTACCCCAGCCATTCGAATATTTCATCGCCGTCGTGGGGCCATTGGGGCCATCCACCACCGTGAAGTTCATGGGGTGGCCGCTATCGTCCAAATATCGCGCGCCGCTGACCGCCTTGGTGCCGCTGCTGAAGTCGAAGCGGAAACCGTAGTTGTCGATGTTGCTCAGGTCGCGAGCAGGATCGACGGGAATTTCCAGGGCGACGGCATCGATGAGCGCCGTCTGATCGGTGGTCTGCCCGTTGCGGTCGCCTTTGAACTGGAGCACATGTTCGCCCTTCGTCAGCGGGATGTCGAAAGTGGAAATTTCAAATGCCATCGACCAGTCGGTCACATAGCCGATGTACTGGCCGTCCATCAGCACTCGAACACGCAGTCCCGACTTGGTGATGTCATTCACCACGCGCGCGGCATGATAGAACGAAAGCCGATAGAGCCCGGCAACTGGCGCATTGACGGTTTGGGTGATGACAGCAGCCGCAGAATCTCCCTGGATGAAGGCGCAATGCGTCCCATTGGGGAACGCTAGCCAAGACGGCGACCAGCTTCCGTTGCCCTGCGTGGTCAGTCCGCCGCTGGTGCCCAGGGTCCAATTTGCCACCGAGGCCTTACCGCCATAGCCGGCGTTGCCGGACTGAAACGACACCCCCGCCTCAAAACTGCCGTTGGCAACGATGTTCTCGCCTCCGAACGGTCCCGTTTCGGCCAATCCCATCGCAGCTGCCAATGCCAGGCACATCAAAACCGATTGCTTGACTTGCTTCATTTTCGAGTTTACTCTCTTTCCTTCTCCCAACAAAGGGCGAACCGATATCATTGTAGCAAAATCATCCCGCGTTTGCCACTTGGAAATTCGAAACAAATTCCACGCATCCCGCGAAGCGGGCTTTGAGTGTTTTCAGTGGTAAAAAACTCAAAGATAACTCATTTTACGTTTTCCATTTCACATTTGCCAGCGCCTCCGCGTCCTCCCGATTTTACCGTGTCTCAAGTTTGGGCAACGGCATTCTCATACAACTCTTCGGGAGCTATATCCACTTCGTCATTCCAGACAACTGAACGTCCCTGCACATGTGCTTGCATAAACAATTCCATGTTCCTCAATGGCTGGAAAAATCGATCTGCAAGCAAAGGCCGGCAATCATAGACTTTCCGTTCTCCGGTAATAAACGTAAGAAGCAAGGTATAATCCCGTCGAGGATCTACCGATGTGACAAACCACTTTGGAAATTTATTGTCAGACATGCCCTTCCCTCCTTAAAGGCACAATGGAGGAATTCTAAAAAACTCCTCTCCTCCCTGAATAAGCGTCCAATCCGCCAACAGCTCATCCTTATGGAGCTCCCACCAGGCCCAAACCAAACGTTTCTGCTTCAACGGCAAATCACCCTCTTTCAATTCTCCGGTGCGTATGTCAAACACCGCTTCCGACTCTTGATAGATGGCATGAAAATGTGGTGGATTATGTTCGCGCGGATTCAACCGTATAACCACGCCATAAAACATTGAAACTGTCGGCATAACCTTTCTCCTTTCACAAAAGAATACCATTCACCTACAGACGGATGACCTCTGTATTGTAACATTTCAACGGGGGGATTGGAAATGGAAAAATCGTTTGAGTTTCGACCTTGTCCCCCGTTTCACACCAATAAGCACAATCGAACAATCCCCAAATCCGAACAATCGACACCACCTGTCACCGGGGAATCAAACCACTGATCTCACGGAATCCGGCTCCATCGGACGCGGAAAGGCGATGGGGAAATTCCGTTCCCCCATCCCATCGTCCGTTCAACCGCCCGACAAAGCGAAGATTTCGGAGCGGAACGGTGTTAAACCGAAATCTTGATCCCCAGCACGGGGTCT
>JAZLJP010000049.1:0-6651 GCA_045617985.1 Kiritimatiellia bacterium | reverse complement strand
TTCTCCATCGGGGTTCCGTGATGTCGGCGACTATAGTACCGTAAACACTCTTACAATAGTCGCTCGAAGTTAATCTTTCGACACCGTTGTTATTCACGGCGAACCGCCGCGACCGAGAGACTAATTTGCGGCGACGAGCGACATCCGCGATTGAAAACGAACGCGGTTCCTTTCAACCGCCAATCGGCAACTGCGCTCCCATGCGCAACTTATCGCGCACAATCTTTTGAAAACCTTCCAGTCGAAAATGCGTCCCGACCAATAGAATCAAGGGTTCTCTGTTCTCTCTCCAATCAGAGCAGAGAATCGGAGAGAGTGCCACGATTTACCGCAACGAACGCGCCGATCTTCCCGCCGCACACTCTCCGAGAGAACAACCCCCACGCGAAACTATACGAAAGACCCCCCAAACAATTCGGAACTTCCGATATGAAAAAGAGCCGGACAACCGGCTCTCTTCATCTTCAAAAATTTGTGGCGGCTCATTGCAGATACGAAATATCGTGATTGTTTGCAGCGTTATGTATCTTCCTGTGGAGAGCGGTATTGAAAACCGAAATATTAAAGAGATTGTCCTTTCTCTCGGTAATTCATCGTATTCTCAAAATTCTCCATTTCTCTCCACATTCTCTACACGTGCAAGCCCCCGAAGGTTCGTATCTATTATGGCCGAGCAAGCGATAAGTCCAACTCCCTGATTGGTTCCGAGACAACCGGTTTTCAATACCGCTAACCCTTTTTCTCCAATCACGATTTCGTACCTATGCTTTGCTATGCGGTAGTATATCATAATCCCGTGCAAGGTGGCGACGAACCACAACGAAGCGCGCAAAACACTCACATTGGGAAATCAGCCGATTCCGCTCGGGCTTTGCTTCAATACTGCGGCGGTCTTTAATGGCGAAGTGACGTGCAATAAATCACACCTTTGAACGTACAGACTGACTATCGCGATTCAATCCAGTTCGTCAAGAATGGCCATGAGATTACGCTTCTTGGGATATTGTAGCCTTAGCGATTCCAATAGAGCCGTCCACTCAGATGCCTGACCCAATACAAACAAGCACCGTTTAAGCAATGAGAGAGCATGCTGTGCACATTCATAATTGGGAATCCCTCCGCAAATGCTTTCATCAATAAGACGGCGCAGAATTTTCGCAGCTTCACATGGATAGATGCGTGACAAACGATCCGACAGCTCAAGGTCAAACTTATACGGTTCGTAGCCCCATCGCCTGCCGAATGGTTCTTCTGAGTTCTTCAAATAGTATTTCGCGGCATCAGCAAGTCTGCATTCGCTCAACGCAATTTGCGAAAGCAAACGCCATTCCCCTTTCGACTCAAGCTTCCGTATGGCATCTGCCCGAACTTGATCTGCATTGCTCATGGCCACCGCCGCTTCCATAAGCGACACATAGCTCGACATGGTTTGATTACGAACAAAGGCGCTCCATCTCAAATCAAACTCTCGCTCATACCGCCCCTGCGCCACATCCAGATTTGCAAGCCCGCTTTTCAGCACTTCAACCTTCGCCTTGTCTATCCCGGCTTCCCCTAAGGCTCGTTCATATATCTCTCGGGCTTCTGTACAGGCTCCGCGCGCAAGCGCATCCTCGATCAAACAGGCATGATCTTTCTTCCTCTTTGCCTCGACGCGCAGCGTTCCCTGACGTTCTTCAACCCTCCCGGACTTCTTCAGGGCCAAAAGGTAGACGCGGCGATTTGACTTCTTGTAGTGTTCTGCGATCTTTTCCCAAACCTCTGGCGTTGCCGTCTTGTTCTTTTCAAGGACAAGTTCTTCCGCATCAGTCAGAAAGTAGATGTCTTTGGGGACGATACCAAGTGCCCAATCGATTAACTCAATATGATGGTCATTCTTTTTAACTGCGGCCTTCACCAGCTTCTGCGCCCAATAACGTGTCTGCCCGGCACAATCACCCTCGTCATTTGAGTGTTCAATCTGCCGTTTTGCCTTTTCAAGCAGAAACTCGACCACCGGCAAGATATCCGATACTTCGGCTTCCCCTATGAAAGCAGCGACTGGATCGTAAAGAATGCCATAATCCGCACGTACGCCTTTCCGATTCCACGGATCATACCAGCAATCCGTCTTGGCCGCCCGCACAATGGCCGACTCAAGTGCCTTTTTAAACGGTGCCATCTTGCGCTTATGGATGCGAACCAACTCACGCATGACAGACTGCGATACATCATCAAGATACATCCATGTCCTCACACTTCCATTGATTTAGCCGACTGTTCCAAACCTGAAATTACATCTGTATGACAATGTGGACATCGCAATGGCCGACCAAAGAACAATTGCCAATATCGCCGAGTCGGACCATTGAATCGAATACCATGCCAAAACCAATACCCTTCCTCAATCCGTTTTCCGCAATGTGGACAAGTCGTCTTGTCGAAAGCTGCCCAAATAAAAGGGCAGGCCACGGCAAGCATAAGGATAATGCCGACTAACGCCACAGGCATCACAGCAGGGAAAGGCAAGATAGATTGCCCAATCCTCGCCGCAACCACAGGCATACCGATAAGAATGAGCAAAACCAAAGTGTACCCGACAATGGCTAGAACACGAAACTGGCGCAACTGTCGCTTAAACGAAGCATTATTCATTTCAACATCAATCCTTCAGCATGATTTAAACATCACTAACGGGATCCGAAGTTTCATATTCAGGATTCTCAACCAGTCCTCTTGTACTTGGCGAGTAGCGAAACCAGCGGACTTCCATCACATGATCGTGAACGATATAATAGATCGTATAGTTCCTGACTTGTATCGTGTAATAAGGTTGCCTGACGTCCGGCGGACGATATTTCGGTGCGGTGACAAGCGGATGCGCAAGCGTTCTGTCTATCGCATCATAAACATCAGAGACCAACTTGTCTGCCGCTTCTGGGTTGAGCAGATGCAATTCGATGTAGGCAGCCGCTCGGTCAAGTTCGTCGACGAACGTCGGACGGATATCAAGCGTGAACTTTTCTCCGAGCATCGCGACGCTCCTTGAGAATCTTCAACGATTGTGCGCGTGTATAATGGCGCGGGTCATTCTCACACAGCGCATCGGCACGGTTGAGTTCAGATATAATCGGGTCATTGAGATGCTTGTAGGCCTCAAAGCTCATCGTGACCATGCAACCATAGCCATTGCGGGTAAAGATCACCGGTCGTCCACTCTGCACATAGTCCGCAATTTCCGCAAACTTGTTGCGCAAGTCAGAAATCGGGCGAATGTCTGGATCAATTGCTCTCGTTACCGCCATTTTCGCTTCTCCTGTCTTTTGATGATTAGTATTTTATCATAATTACGATACACGACGCAAGCGTCTTCTGATAAACTACGCGGCTTCGGCCAGGTGGCTGAAACGGGAAATGGCACAATCAAAAGGAAAAGTATGAGCCAAAGAAGAACAAAGGAGGAGAGGGCGCAAATCCTCTCCGAATATCTGGCGGAGGAGGATAGCTACACGAAGAAATAACATCAAGTTGGACTGACGGGTTCGAGCGACTGCGTTTTCAACGCCATTTTCCCGATTTTCGCAGAAACCGATCCGTCAGTCCAATTTCAAGAGTGGTTGAACGCGCCGATAAACAGCGGCTCATCTGTCATGTTTTGAGACCGACGGGTTCGGAACGCAAAGGACGTTCCAATTGGCGGAGGGTGAGGGATTCGAACCCCCGAACCACGTTAATGGTCAACGGTTTTCAAGACCGCCGCGATCGACCGCTCCGCCAACCCTCCGTGAAACAGGCCTGTATTATACACTTTCGCGCCCCCGCTGGCAAGCCTCTGTTGAGACAAACCGCGAAGGCGCGAATAGTTGAGCTGTTCTCGTGGATCAATTCACGGTGATCGGGGCACGCGCGGAACGCGGCGTCGTGGCCGGCGGCACCGTCCAGCGACGGCCGATCGTGGGGTCGTCCGTTGCCTGCGGCAACACGCTCAAACGGCAGCGCTGGCACCCAAGCGGGACGAAGCGGAGGCGTTCCGCCGGCGCATCCGTGAAGGCAGGCGAAGGCTGAAGCGCGGCCGGCTGGTTGTCCTGGAGCGTCCAGGCCGCGAGCCGGCGGCCCGTCGCGAAGATTTCACACGGCGCGTTCGTCGCAACGAAACAGTCGTCATGCCACGCGGCTTCGCGGAACGTAAGCGGCGCGGAAACGTCAAGCGCGTAGTTCCACTTGTCGGTCGCCACCGTCACCTCGGTCATTTCGTCCTTCGGGAATTTCGCCGCGTCTTCCGGCTTTTCGGCCCACACGGCCGACCCGCCCACCATGCGCGGGCGCTTCACGCGGCCGTACTTCTCAGGAAGCGCGAGCGAGTAGGAGAGCGGCCCGCGATCGATCGTCACGCCGCCCGAGCGCGGCCAGAACGTGTACTTGCATTCCGCCGTCATCGCGACGTCGAGCGTGGTCGTACCGGCCTTCACCGCCACGACGAGCGACTCCGCGCCGGCCGCCGCCGTCACACCGCCCGCCGTGAAGCCCTTCGCCCAGCCCGGCACGCGGAAGCGCACATAGAGCGGCTTCGCGGCCGTGAGCGTGAGCTTCGCCGTTTCACGGAAGGGATAGAGCGTCTCAAGCTTCCACGAAACCTCGTTGCCGTCCAACACGGTCTTGCCCGAGTTCGGCGCATACATCCAGAAGACAAGCGCCCCGTCGCTCCCCTTTTTCACAAGGTTTTCCGTGAAGATCGGGAACGTCATCGCCGCATTGTGGCGGCAGCAGCGATAGATCACCGCCGAGTAGGCCACCATCGGGCCACGATTCGAATAGTTGTGGTCGGTGCGCGCATCGAGGTTCACCTGATTCGGCGCGGTGAGGTAGTGGAGTTCCTTCCAGTCCGGCGTGTAGGCGGCCGGCGCATGGTTGAAGACCACGTCTTCATTTCGATCCGCCCAGCGGCGCTCGGCATCGAGATCCGAAAGGAGCTGGAACGAACGCGTGAGCTCGCCCCACGTGCAGGTTTCCGTGCCGTAACGCGGATCGACGCATCCAAGGCGGCAGTTTTCGTCCGACGCAAACGCGCCACGCGGCATGTCACCCCACTCGGCCATGTGGAGATCGTACCAATAGTCGGCGCTCGCGCGCTGCGCGGCATCGCCGCTCCGGCGCGAATAGATCGCCTCGTAGGGGAAGCGCTGCGCGAAGTTGACGTTGTGGGCATCCATCCACAGGCGGCCCGCCGGCTTGAGTTTCCGATGGAGCTTATCGGCAAGGTCGATGAGCGCAAGATCGCCCGTCTGCTGGTACATCCAGAAGATGCAGGGCAGCATGTCGCCCGCGCGATCATACTGGATATTCCCATGCCAAGACCACCCCTTCGGATGACGGGACGGCCGAATGAACGAGCGCTCGTCCATCGCCGCACAGAGCTTGAAGAACTTGTAGAGCGTCTCCTTCACGCGCGCGTCGTGCGTGTACTCGTACCAGCTCTGCAACGCCTCGCACATCACCATGTGGCCCCACACGTCGCTCGCGATTACGCCGTTCGGGAAGCGGCGCGGCCGCAGGCTGCGCGGCCCGAACCAGCCCGTTTCATCCTGCGTGGCCATCACCTTCTCCACCCAGTCCTTCGCCACCGCAAGGCACCGCGCGTTCTGCGTGAGAACGGCCACCTTGACGAAGCTCCGCAGCCAGTACGGCTGTTCTTCCCAGCCGCGTCCCTCAGCCCTGATCCAGCCGTTGGACGGCGTGAGGAATTCGCTCGATTCGTAGAGCCGCCCCACCAGGCCTTCGGTCATCAGATCGAGCTGATGCTTGAGCCACCCTTCCGGCATCACGCTCCCGAGCGGCAGCGGTTCGAGCGCGTTCTTCCTGAGCGAGACCTTCTTCGTCACAGTAGGATAGGGCGTCCAGGCCGTCCCCTTCGGCGCCGGCGGGCGCTCCCCCGGAAAACACATTTCAAGGGCACCAGCGGACTGATGGTCGACGAGCCTCACCCGCACGCGGAAACGATCCGCCGTGATACCGCTCTTGAACTTCGCCGCCGAGAACCCGTCGCGCACAATCGGATACGTGCCCGGCACGTCGCGCCAGTTTCCCGCCGCATCGCAGGTCTGCACCGCCCACGCGGCCGGAAGCCCGCAATGGCCCACGCCCACGAACGCATCGTCAAACCAATAGACCTCGAACCCGTCAAACGTACGCGCGGTCGGCAAGACGATTTCAAACCATTCCTCGCTCCCGAGATTCGGCCAGAACGTGTGCCGCGGCACGGAGCCATCGTCCGAACTCGCCGGCATCCGCCGATCGAAGAGCGCCGTGAGCGTATCGCTCGCCCAGCACTGCGAAGCCTTCACCTGAATCTCCGCCGCACCAACAGCCGCACACGCGAGAGAGGCGGCAAACGCCATCATCGCCTTCATCATCATCGTCAATTCCTTTCCTTAGAATCCTAAAAACAAGCCGAAGGATTGAATCCGAACGAATCCCATCCTTCGACCAATTGCGACCTTAAGGCCGCACGATTGAATTTGACACCTTACTTCTTGGCCGGCGCAGGAGCAGGAGCCGCCGGCTTCGCCGGAGCCGCAGGGGCAGGAGCGGGAGCTGCGGGCTTCGCCGCCGCCGGAGCCGCCGGAGCAGGGGTCGCCGGTTTCGCCGCCGGCTTTGCAGGGGCCGCAGGAGCGG
>JAZLJP010000048.1:0-57127 GCA_045617985.1 Kiritimatiellia bacterium | reverse complement strand
CCGTTTCTGTGTTTTCAGCCATAATCAACTCCTTTCCTGTCTAAAAGCCCCCCGGGGGACACCTTCCGGCATCCGCGACCAAGGGCCACGCAAATATTAAACCACACTTCCGACAAAAAGTTCTTACAAAGTTCTTACACACGGCCGGGGGACCCATCCTGATTTTCTCTGCTTGGTTTTTTGGGGGAATTATGGTAAATTAGTGAACCGTTCGATCTTGACGAATCTTTAAAACCAATCTCGACACTTCAACTCGAAAGGAAAAGACAATGAAAAAAATGATTCCGATGATGGCCGCCCTTTTCGCACTCGCCGCGGCCGCCGTTGAACCCAACACGCTCACCGAAGCCGAAAAGGCCGCAGGCTGGAAACTCCTCTGGGACGGCCAGACCTTCAACGGCTGGGTCTCCGAAAAAGGCGGCTGCAAGGCACCGCCCACCAAGGGCTGGAAGATCGAAAACGGCATTCTCACCGTGCTGCCCACGAGCCAGATCGTGAACGGCAAGTGGAAGAAGCTCCCGCCCGAACAGGCCGCGCTCGGGGGCGGCGGCGACCTCGTGACAAAGGAGTCCTTCAAGGATTTCGACCTTTCCGTGGACTTCCGCCTCACCCCTTCGGCCAATAGCGGCATCAAGTATTTCTACGACCGCACCCGCTTCGGCGGCACGTGCGAGGAATACCAGATCCTCGATCCCGGCCACCCCGACTCCCGCCACGGCAAGAACGGCAACCGTCGCGTCGCCTCGCTCTACGACATGATTCCCGCGAACGCCGATCAGATCGTGAAACCCGCCGGCGAGTGGAACACCGCCCGCATCGTCGCCAAGGGCAACCACGTCGAACACTGGCTCAACGGCAAGAAGGTGCTCGAATACGAGCGCGGGTCCGAAACGTTCCGCAAGATCGTGGCCGCCTCGAAGTACAAGAGCAACGAGCGCAACGAAAAGAAGCGCCCCGGCCCCTGGGGCGAGAATCCCGACGGCAAGATCAAGCTGCAGGATCACACGGATTCCACGGTGAGCTTCCGTAACATCAAGATCAAGAAGCTCTGATTGGTGCCTGGTGCCTGGCTGCCTCAAACGAAAACACGCCAGCTTGACAGCTGGCGTTTCCTTTTGAATGGCAGTCCCAATGAGAGTCGAACTCATCTTACAGGCATGAAAAGCCCGTGTCCTAGCCGATAGACGATGGGACCGTTCGGTGTGAACAGGCGAGTAGTATAGCAAATTCCCCCTTCAAATGCAAGCCCTCATTTTCCAGTTTTTCCGATTTTCTCGAGCGCTTTGATTTGGTCGCGGAGATAGGCCGCGCGTTCGAACTCGAGCGCGTCCGCCGCCTGCATCATTTCCTCCTGCAATGCGGCGATCGTCTCATGAAGATCGTGCGTTTCGGGCGTTTCGGCTGCGGCGGCATATTCCGTCTTCTTCGCCTCGGAATACACGTACACGGCTTCGTTGATGGCGCGCTTCACGCTCTTCGGCGTGATGTGGTGTTCCTTGTTGAAGGCGATCTGTTTGTCGCGATGGCGTTTCGTGATGCGCAGGAGGTCCTTGATCGCGTCCGTCTGATGGTCGCAATAGAGGATCACGCGCCCTTTCACATGGCGCGCACACCGCCCCGCCGTTTGGACGAGCGAGGTCGTGGAGCGAAGGAACCCTTCCTTATCCGCGTCGAGGATCGCAACGAGCGCCACCTCCGGGAAGTCAAGCCCTTCGCGCAGGAGGTTGATGCCGATGAGACAATCGAACTCGCCCTTCCTGAGCCGCCCGAGAATCGCCACGCGCTCGAGCGCATCGATGCCGCTATGGAGATATTCCACGCGCAGCCCCGTCTCATGCAAGTAGGCCGTGAGGTCTTCCGCGCTTCGCTTCGTGAGCGTGGTGACAAGCACGCGGTCGCCCCCCGCCGCCACTTTGCGGATTTCGGCCATGAGGTCGTCGATCTGGCCGGCGAGCGGACGCAGCTCGATTTCGGGATCGAGGAGGCCCGTGGGGCGAATCACCTGCTCCGCCACGGTCTTCGAGACTTCGTATTCGTAATCGCCCGGCGTCGCGCTTGTGAAGACGATCTGGTGCACCTTCTCCTCGAATTCGGGGAAGCGGAGCGGACGGTTGTCTTTCGCGCTCGGCAGACGGAAACCGTAGTCGATGAGCTTCTGCTTGCGCGCCTGATCGCCGTTGAACATCGCCCGCAGCTGCGGCACCGCCACATGGCTTTCGTCGATGATCGTGAGGAAGTCGTCGGGGAAATAGTCGAGCAGGCATTCGGGCGGTTCGCCCGCCGCGCGGCCCGTGAGCGGGCGCGAATAGTTCTCGATGCCGTTGCAGTAGCCGAGCTGGCGCATCATCTCGATGTCGTATTCGGTCCGTTCGCGGAGGCGCTGCGCCTCAAGGTACTTCTTCGCCCCGTCGAAATCCTTCAGCCGTTCGGCGAGTTCGTGGCGGATGCGCTCGTAGGCGGCCTCCATCTTGTCCTTCGGCATCACGAACTGCTTCGCCGGGGTCACCACCGCCGCCGGCATCGAAACGCCCATGTGGAAGTCGGGCACCGAAAGCGCATGGATGGAATCGATTTCATCCCCGAAGAAATCCACGCGGATGCCGTCCGTCGCGTAGGCGGGGAAGATATCCACCGTATCGCCGCGCACGCGGAAATTGCCGGGGGAATAGTCCATGTCATTGCGCGTATACTGCGCCGCGATGAGCCGCTCCACCAGGTTGCCGCGGCCGCAGGCATCGCCCACCGCGAATTTCACCGCGAGATCTCGGTATTCCGTCGATTCGCCCAAACCGTAGATGCAGCTGACGGACGCCACCACCACCACGTCGCGCCGCGCGATGAGCGCGTTCGTGGCCGCGAGGCGGTAGCGTTCGATCTCCTCGTTGATGGCGGCGTCCTTCTCGATGTAGGTATCCGTTTGCGGGATGTACGCTTCCGGCTGGTAGTAGTCGTAGTAGGAGATGAAGTATTCAACCGCGTTCTCGGGGAAGAACCCCTTCAATTCGGCGAAGAGCTGCGCGGCCAGCGTCTTATTGTGGCTCAGGATGAGCGTGGGCCGATTCCAGCGCGCGATGAGATTCGCCATCGTGAAGGTTTTGCCGCTCCCCGTCACGCCCTGGAGGATGATCCGTTTTTCGCCGCGCTCCAGCGCCGAGGCAAGCGCGTCGATGGCCTCCGGCTGGTCGCCGGTGGGTTTATAGTCGGAGACGAGTTTGAAGAGACGTTCGGCCATGATGAAACCGCTCCCGCGCCTACGCCGGCAGCTCGCCGATGAGAATCTGCGGATGCGCGGCGGTGATTTTCACGTCCACGAGATCGCCCACCGCGAGTGGACGCGTGGGCTCGAAAACGACGATGCGATTGCCCGAGTCGCGTCCGCTCCAGCGCGCCGCATTGCGGAGCGACGGCCCTTCCACCAAGACCGTGCGCGTGGTGCCCACAAGGCGCGCATTGCGCGCGAGGCCCCGCGTTTGCTGGTCGGCAAGCAGCACCTGGTCGCGTCGTTCCTTCTCTTCGGTGGGCACATCGTCTTCGAGCGCCGCCGAACGCGTGCCCGGCCGCGGCGAATACTTGAAGACGAACGCATTGTCGAAGCCCGCCTCCTCCATCAGCGCGCGCGTCGCCTCGAAGTCCTCTTCCGTCTCGCCCGGATAGCCCACGATCACATCCGTCGTCACGGCAAACGCAGGGTCGAACGCATGGAGCTTCGCGACGGCCGCAAGATACTCCGCGCGCGTGTAGTGCCGCCCCATCTCGGCCAGCACGCGGTCGCTGCCGCTCTGCACGGGCAGATGGAGATGGCGGCAGACCTTCGAGAATTCGCGATAGGCGCGTACGAGTTCGTCCGTACACCCTTTCGGATGCGCGCTCGTAAAGCGGATGCGCGCAAGCCCCGGAATCGCCTGCAGGGCTTCGAGAAGACGCGGGAACGGCTCCGTGTAGCCGCCGGGAGACGGCGGATCGTCGGCCGTCCAGGCCGGATTGCGCCGCCCGTAGCGGAGCACGCTCTGCCCGAGAAGGCACACTTCCTTCACGCCGCGTTCGGCGAGGCACCGGACTTCCGCCACCACCTCGCGCGCCGGCCGCGAATACTCGTGCCCGCGCACGTCGGGAACGATGCAGTAGCTGCAGCGGTTGTCGCACCCAAGGAGAATCGTCACATAGCTCTGGTAGCGCGCAAAAGGCGTTGCGCCGCGCGCGATAGCGGGGTGGGCGTCGAGCCCGGTGGGCACCTCGTTGTCGCCCGGGAGTTCAAGCACGTTGATACGCTTCTCGCCCCGCGAGCGCCGTGCGAGAAGATCCGCCACCACGTGCGGAATAACGCCGAAACGGCGCGGCCCCACGGCGAAATCGAGCCCGGGCAGCGCCTTGAAAACGTCCGCCCCAAGCCGCTTCACTGCGCATCCCATGAGGCCGACCATCTTCACCGCGCCATCCACGCGCACCTTGCCGCGCCCTTCCTTGACGGCGATGAGATTGCCGCACTTTCCTACAGCCTTGCGTTCGGCCATTTCGCGCACCGTACAGGAGTTCACGATCACGAGCTCCGCCTCGGCTTCCGTCGCCACGCGCGTGTGCCCCGCCGCCTCCAGCAAGGCCCCCACGGCCTCGCTATCGCGCACGTTCATCTGGCAACCATAAGTATGGACGAAAAATTTCATCTGACCAACCGATCCTTACACCTTGACCGCGCTCAACACCCAGTGCGGCATCGGCGGCGGGGCCGGATGCGCATCCGCAGGATCGAATCCCGTCTCGGCAAGCCAGCTCTTGAGTTCCTCGTCGGAGAACACCCAGCCGTTCTGGGTGGTGAGCGCCATGTTGACGGCGAAGAGCGCGCTGAACGCGGGCGCTGTGTGCGTGCGGTCGGTCATCATGTCGAGAATGAAGATGCGCCCGCCCGGCTTGAGCGCGCGGTTCGCCCGCGAAAGGATGTCGCGGACCTGGTCAGGCGACTCCTGATGGAGCGCGCCGAAAATCGTCACCGCATCGTAGGCGGCCGGCTCGTATTCGTCGGTATGATAGTCGCCCGCACGGCATTCGATACGGTCAGCCAGCCCGGCGGCGGCCACGCACTCGGCGGCCACGGCGCTCACGGCCGGCACGTCCACCGTCACCACGGAAAGGCCGGGATTCGCCTGGGCGATCAGTTCGGCGTAGGTGCCGGGGCCGCCTGCGAGATCGAGAAGGCGCGTGCAGCCCGAGAAGTCGAGCATCGGCACGACGCCGCGGCCGATTGCAAGCGCGCGGCCACGCATCGAAAGCGCGAACCGGCGCGTCCGCTCCGGGTCGTCGCCGAGATGGAGCTGCGGGGGTTCCACGGGTTCGCCCGTTCGCGCCAGCGCGGCGAGGCGCCCCCAAAGCGGATAGACGTCCTGATTATACCGAATCGCCCGCGAAAGGTCGGCCGGGCCGCCCGGCACGAGCGCCGCCTTGCCGGCCTCCGTATTGAAATACGTCTGCTCCTCTTTCCCGAGAAGCCCCTCGGCAACGCAGGCATCGAGCAAGAGGCGCAGCCCGCGCGGCGAGACGCCCATCTCCTCGGCAAGCGGAAAGAGTTCGGCCGCACCGCCGGCTTCGGCAATCGCCTTGAAAACGCCAAGGTCCAAGGCCGCAAACAACACCGCGCTCCCGTAGAAGGCGCTGGCAAGATCCACAATCTCTGAAATCAATTTTTCGCTCATGTCAGAATTATATCAAATTCATGCGTCTTCGTGTTGACCCTCCGCGCTAAAAAAGGTACAATTTCTTCATGTCTCTTTTTCATCCAGTTCCTGCTCTTCGCCATCGCCGAATCGGCCTCGCCGTTTCCGGCGGTGCCGATTCGACGGCACTCCTCGTCTTGATGGCGGAGCTTCAGGAGCAATTGAATTTCGAAGCCGTCGTTCTCCATGTCGACCACGGTTTGCGCCCGGATTCGGCGGATGACGCCGCGTTCGTGAAAACCCTTGCCGCCACCTATCAGCTTCCCTTTCATGCCCTCGCTGCGCGCATCGTGCGCCGCGCGCACGAATCAATGGAAATGGCCGCGCGCCGCGTACGCCTCGCCTTCTTCGCGAAGATGATGCGCTCGCTCAAGCTCGATGCGATTGCCACGGGGCACCAGGCGAACGATGTGGCGGAAACCTTCCTCCTGCGCCTCGCGCGCGGTTCCGGTGCAGACGGCCTTGCCGGGCTGAAGCGCATCTCCCAGGTGGGCGGCATCACCTTCATCCGTCCGCTCCTCGACCTTCCAAGCGAAACCTTGCGCGCCTTCCTTCGTGCGCGCGATCTTGCCTGGCGTGAAGACGTCACGAACGGCGATTGCTCGATTCCGCGCAACCAGGTGCGCCATGTCGTGCTACCGTTTCTGAGGGAGCACCTCGATCCGCACATCATGGAACACATTTGCAAATCGGCGGCGATTCTCCGCGGCGACCTCACGAAGCCCGTGGAGGGGCCGATCACCCCGTCGAAGCCCGCCGCGCCCACGCCCGCCTACGAGCTCGCAATCGAAGAGGCTGCGGGCTTCACGCGTACGGCACAGGCGATCGGCGTTGTGCCCGCCACCTGCGAACTCTCGCGCGCCGCGCTCGCGGGCCGCGCGCTCGCCCTTCGGCATTGGCTGCCGGGCGACCGCATCGCCCCCACGGGCCTTGGCGGGAAGAGCCGCAAACTTCAAGACGTTTTCGTCACGGCCAAAGTGCCGCCGTCGGTGCGCGCAACGCTGCCGATTCTTGCCGATCAAAGGACCGGCGAGGTGCTCTGGGTGCCCGGCTACCGCGTGGCCGCCGCCGTTGCCGTCGAATCTTCCACCGCGCCCAGCTGGCGCTTCACCTTGAAGGCGAAACCTGTATGAAACTTTCGTTCGTCATTCCCGTCCTCAACTCGGAACGTACGCTCGGCGCATGCCTGAACGCCATCCTCGCCCAGGACTATCCGCGCGCCGATTATGAAATCGTGATCGCCGATGCGGGCTCTTCCGACCGTACGCTCGAAATCGCCCGCGCCGCCGGCGTCGATGCGATCGTTCCCAATCCCCTCAAGACGGGCGAGGCCGGGAAAACGGCCGGCATCAAGGCCGCCACGGGCGAGGTCATCGCGCTCGTCGATTCGGACAACATCCTCCCCGACGCCACCTGGATCAAACGCCTTCTCGCGCCTTTCGCCGACCCCGAGGTGATCGCTTCGGAACCGATCGAATACACGGCGCGTCCCTCTGACCCCGCCCTCACGCGCTATTTCGCGTATCTCGGCATGAACGATCCGATCTGCCTCTTCACGGGGAACTACGACCGCATCTCGGCCGTGACGGGCCGTTGGACGGGGCTTGCGCTCGATACGGAGGACCGCGGCGACTGGCTCAAGCTCCGCCTCTCCGGTACGGCCCTTCCCACGATCGGCGCGAACGGTTTCGTGTTCCGCCGCGCGTTGCTCGAGGGGGCGAACTGGGACCCCTATCTCTTCGACATCGACGTTCTCTACGACCGCATCCGCCGCGACGGCACGGTGTGCGTGGCCAAAGTCAAAACGGGCATCGTGCATCTCTACTGCGCGCGCCTCGGCGATTTCGCGCGCAAGCAGCGCCGCCGCATCCGCGACTTCCTCTTTTTCGCGCAGGAAAAGCAGCGTTCCTACCCGTGGGATCGCCAGCGCCGCACGGGTATCGTCCTCTTCTGCCTCGCAACGGCAACCGTTCTTCCCCTCCTCGTCCAAGCCGCCTGCGGCTTCTGCCGTAAACGCGACGCCGCCTGGCTCCACCACCTCCCCGTCTGCTGGATCACCGCCCTCGTCTACGGCCTCGGCGTATGCGCCAAACTCCTCGGTAAAAAACAAGCCCCCGTCAATCGCGACAACTGGCAGAAGAAGTAATCAGGCGCGCGAACTAAAAAACAACGCCCGTCCCCATTCACGGGAGACGGGCGTTGGTCGCTTCTGCCTTTACGCCGGGAAGAGCTACTTCTTGGCGGGCGCAGGGGCAGGTTTAGCGGGAGCGGGTTTAGCCGGAACGGGCTTTGCAGGAGCGGGCGCAGCGGCCGGCTTCGCCTCTTCCTTCTTCGGCTCTTCCTTCGCCTTCACGAGGTCTTTGCGCTCGCGCGCGAAGTTGTCGGCATTGTAGGACGAAATCGAATACGTCCACTTGCCCACCGTCGCATTGAAGTCCTTCGCGGCCTTCTCGAGCTTCGCATTTTCCGTCGTGTTCGTGCCCTTCGGCGTGAAGGCCGCGCTCACCTTGAACCAGCGGTCGGCACCCGCCGCCTTGCCGGTCTTCGCCGTGTAGACGGTGCCGTCCTTGAGCGTCGCCGTGTAGACCGCACCCGTCGCGAAGCCGAGTTCGGCTTCCGTGAGCTTGGGATCGGCCACGCCCGTGAGGTCGAGGTAGCTGAGCGCGGAGTCGAGCGAGTAGGTCTTGGAGGTGTCGAGCTCCTCCTTCGGGCCGAGCCCCTCGAGCGTCCAGGTGCCGTTCGCACGCGCGAGCTTCACCGTGTTGCCGCCCTTCGCGTAGGTGACCGCCACGACGTCCGAAGCCGTCACCTTGCAGATACGCGTATCGACCCACTTCTTCGGATCGCCGTCGAACGCGTCGAGCGCGTCCTTCACGAGAACGGGCTTCCCTTCGAAGAGCACGTAGCGCCCATCGGGATAGCCGCCGCCGCCGAACTGCGCCATCTGGCCTTTGGGCTTGGCGTTGTGCGTGCCGCCGAGCTGCAGGGAGGCAACGGCCTTGCCCGCCACGTTCTTGAGCTCGACCGGAACGGGCTTTTCGATCTTCGTGCCCGTCGCCACCTGGCCCACCGTGAGATCCTGCAGTTTCAGGAGGTTCTCGCGGATCTTCGTGACGTCGGCGGGATAGCCGTAGAGCGACTCCACGGCCCACCCCTTATCCGTCGCCGCAAGGGCCACCTTCTTCTCGCCGCCGATTTCGACGCGGGCCACATCGGCCACTTCGAACGCGGGAACGATCTTCTTCCCCACGGCGCTCGGCGACTTCATCTTCTTCCCGGTCGAAGTGTAATACGCAGCGCCGCCCAGGATCGCGGCCGTAGCCGTCAAAACGACCAAATTCTTCGTTGTCATTTCACTTGCCTTTCAAACGATTAGTGCTTGCGACGGAACAGACCGCGCAGGATGCCGAAGAGGATGACGAGGAGCGGAACGAGGCAGATGTTGAGCACCTTGAGCGTGAGACCCAGGCGGTCGATATCGCCCGTCAGTTCCTTGCGCACGGTCTTGAGCTGCTTGCGCGTATCGGCCTGCGCCTTGCGGAGCTTCACGATCTCCTCCTGCTGTTCCTTCGAGAGGATGAGGCGCTCGCTGCCGCTCTTCTGCTTCTGGAGGGCCATCAGGCGCTGCTGGGTATCCTGCAGTTCCTTTTCAAACGCCTCCTGCTTCGCCTGCCACTTCGCCATCGCCTTCGCCTCAAGCGCGTCGACCTTCGCGAACGGACGGTTCGACGGCCCGCGCGAGCGAACGCCGATGAGCTCTTCGCGCCCGGCGTACTGTTCGATCACGTTCGAGAAGAGCACGAGGTTGTCGTTCACCGGCTGGGCGATCGGCCCGAAGATCGTGTTCATCACCTGCACGCAGAAGTCGTCGGCAAGGAAGTCCGAATCGCCGAAGAGGACCACGCTTCCCTTGCCCTCGGCGGTCACCTTCGGAACGGCATTCGTGGAGCCTTCAACATAATCGGGCCCCTTCGGGAAGGCCGTCTTGAACGTGCCGGAGAGGCGCGCCGCGAGCGTACGCTGCACCCCGTCGGGCTTCAGGTCCTTACGCATCGCGCCGATGCCGAAGCGGGCGCTCGAGCGATCCACGAGGCAGGCGTCGGAGGTGGAGGTGACGAGAAGCGGCTCGAACGTGAGGCCGTCCTTCTTCGCGAAGGAGAACGAACCCGCGAACGGGAGCATCACCTGCGTGAGGCTGGAAACGAGGAGGTCCTTCTTGTCGACGTTCTTCGCATTGAGCGAGAGGAACGCCGGATTCTCCTCGGCGCGGCCGTTGCCGGCGTTGAGCTTCGTTGCCGAGGCGAGGTCGGCCACCATCTTCGACGTATCGAAGGTGATGCCCCACGCATCGAAGAGCTTGCCGAGGGTGGAGGGGCCATCCTGGCCGCCCATCTGCTGCATCATCGGGTTCTGCTGCTGCTGGGAGGTCATCATGTCCATGATCGAGCACGGGTCCACGCACGCGATGAGGCGGCCGCCGCGGAGAACGAACTGGTCGATCGCGAAGAGCGTCTTCTCGTTCAGCTCCTTGGCATGGAGCACGACGAGCGCCTTCACGTCGTCGTCGATCTTATCGGCGTCCGGCGCGATTTCACGCACGTCGTAGTCCTTCTTGAGCTCCGTGAACGCGGCCCAGCCCTGCGGCTGCTGGCGGCGCTGCATCATCATCGGGTTCGGCTGCGCGACCAAAACGCCCGGGAGGGACGTGAGGAGGCCAACGACCGGCCGCTCGGGCCAGGCGACGCGCGTCACGAGGCGCGTCACGTCGTACTCGAGCGTGGACTCGGTGCGCGGGCTGAAACGCGCGAGCGTTTCCTCACGGTCGGCGCACACGGCCACGAGGCCGAAGTACACGGGCTGGCCGAAGGGATTCACGTTCTGCGGCTCCACGCCGTAGCGCTGCGCCCATTCTTCGGCGTCGCTATCGGGCTTGGGGTCGTACGCTTCGAGCGAGAGGTGGCCGCCTGCGGCGCGCTCGTACTCCTTCAGGAGGTTCTGCACCTGCTGGGCGTAGGTCTTGAGCTGCATCGGCATTTCGGTGGAAGAGGAGCTGAAGTAGAATTTCAGCGTCACGTCCTTCTCGAGCTTGCCGAGAACGGCCCTCGAGCCCTTCGAGAGCGTGTAGAGCTTTTCGCCCGTCATATCCACGCGCAGCGGCAGGTTCGAGAGGATCAGGTTCGCGGCGCCGATGATGGCGGCCACCACGACGAGTCCAATGATTCCATTGAGTTTCTTGTTCATGTTCT
This sequence comes from Kiritimatiellia bacterium, assembly GCA_045617985.1. Classification (GTDB taxonomy): domain Bacteria; phylum Verrucomicrobiota; class Kiritimatiellia; order RFP12; family UBA1067; genus RUG572. The sequence goes on along the minus strand of JAZLJP010000048.1, from coordinate 46,176 downwards.
CTAAATCCTTTCTAGATTTTCTAGGTTGGCTAGTCCTTCTAGAATCAATTCGCCTTGCGGCTGTCGGTGACGACCTGCGCGGCCACGAGCATGAACACCATCACGCCCACATAGTAGCCGATATCGGCGAAATCGATCATGCCGCGGCGCATCGCATCGAAATGCTGCAGAAGCGAGCAGGAGGCAACGCCGTTGACGATGGCCGAGGGCACGCCCCAGTTCGCGACGGCATTCACCACCGGATCGAAACCGATGATCAGGAGGAGGAAGGTAATGGCAAGCGCAATCACGAAGCCGATCACCTGGCTGCGCGAGAGCGAGCTCGCGAAAACGCCGATCGCCGTCGCCGCGCCCGCGAGGAGGAAGCTCCCGAGGTAACCGCAGATGATGGCGCCGAAGTCGGGCGAGCCGAGCCACGCCGCCGTGCAGACGACGGGGAACGTGAGCGCAAGGCCGATGCCGATGAAGCTCCAGGCCGCGAGGAACTTGCCCACCAGCGCTTCGCCGAGCGTAATCGGCATCGTGAGCAGAAGCTCGATCGTGCCGTTCCGGCGCTCTTCCGCCCAGGTGCCCATCGTCGCCGCCGGCACGAGGAGGAGGTACATCCACGGGTGCCAGAAGAAGAACGGCGTGAGGTCGGCCTGGCGGCGCTCGTAGAACATCGCCACGCCAAAGGTCAGAAATCCGGCGAGCACGAGGAACGCCACGAGAAACACATAGGCGACCGGCGAATCGAAATACGCCTTGAATTCACGCCCGAAAACCGTACGCACGGCCCGGCAGGGGCTGTGCCCGGAAGACTTGCAGCACGCGCTCATCTTACTTCTCCTCCTTCATCGTGAGCTTGCGGAAGATGACATCCAGCTTGCCCGAGGGATCGAGCTTGCGGAGGTCGCCAACGGTGATCTTCGCATCGGAGGCGGTGCCCGTCTTCGCTTCGCCGTCCGCAATCACCACGGCATGCGTGCACACCGCGTCGACCTCTTCGAGAATGTGGGTGGAAATGATGATCGCCATCTCGGCGCTCATCTTCTTGATCATGTCGCGCACCACGAACTTCTGGTTCGGGTCGAGACCGTCCGTCGGTTCGTCCATGATCAGCACGGTGGGCTGATGGATGATCGCCTGCGCGAAACACGTGCGCTGGCGGTAGCCCTTCGAGAGCGTTTCGATCGTCTGGCGGCGCACCTTGCCGAGGCCGGCCTTCTCGATCACTTCATCCACCTTCGCCTTCGCATCCGGAAGGCCGCGCACCTTCGCCGCGAACATGAGGAAGTCCTGCACCGTCATCGCGCGATAGCTCGGCGCCGCTTCAGGGAGATACCCAAGCGCCCCCTTCGCTGCCACGGGTTCCTTCTGGATGTCGTGCCCGCAGATTTCCGCCGTTCCGGATGAGGGCGGGATGAAGCCCGTAATCATCCGCATGGTCGTCGATTTCCCGGCGCCGTTCGGCCCCAGGAAGCCCAGCACTTCGCCCTTCTGGACGCTGAAGGAAATCCCCTTCACCGCCTGGAAGGAACCGAAGTTCTTCTTCAGGTTCTCTACCTTGAGCATGTTTCTTAGCCTTTTTGTGTATCTGTCTAATTAAGAATCATCATGTCTTCCACAATGAAGACAGGGTATAATGTAACAAAAATCTGTTAGCAAACTGTTAACGGAAGGAAGAACGCTTCGCCAAGAAACGCCGCCCCGAAGCGAACGGGACGGCGTTTTCGCGAGGGTTCAACACCCCGTCGCACTTAGAAAACGACGCCGGGAACCGAGAAACGGTTGCACTTGCTGTCGTGGAAGTTCGCGAATTCGGTGATGATCGCGCCTTCCGTGCCGCCCATCATGAAGTGCCACGTGCAGGCCTTCGGGAGCTTGTGGGCAACACCGTCCGCCTCCCACTTTTCGACGTGGAGGGACTTCAGGTTCGTCGGCTTGTTGGCCTTCTTGTCGAAGAGCAGCGCCGAGAGGTTCGCCTTCGCTTCCGGGAACTGGTCGAGGTTGGGCTCGCCCACTTCGGAGAAGGAATACACCCAACCGTTGCGCACGAGCCAGCTTTCCATCTTGGGCGGCAGGTCCTTGGTGTACATCTTGCCCGTCCAGCGGTCCTGCTGCACGCTCGCGTCGATCTTCTGCGCCACGTGGCTGTGCTCGGGGATGGACTGGAGCGGGAGAAGGTAGATGTCATGGCCGAAGTATTCTTCGTTCGGCTCGTCCACCCAAATGACGCCGCCCATGCCGTACTTCGCGAAGTCGCCCTTGCCGAAGTCGAGGCCCCAGAAGCCGAGATACTGCGTGTTCTTCGTCTGCTTCGTGCCCTTGAGCATGTAGTCCTCGTCCGTGAACGCCTTGAACACGGGATAGTTGAAGCTCTTCATCAGGTCGAAATAAGCCTGCCGCGCCTTGTCGGCAAGGAACTTGCCGCCCCTGTTGACACCGTTCTCGTCGAACGTGCCGCCTTCGTAGAAATCCTTATTGCAAACACTCATGATCTTTCCTTTCTTACACGCACAAGCCGCACCCGTCGTGCAGCCCGACATCATACCGGCCGACATGGCCACCGCAGCCGCACCCGCGCCCGCAGAGATAAATTCACGTCTGTTCATTTTGAATTTCCCTTTCTTGTATCCGTAAAACGCACTTAATCCTTCTTCTCGGGCATCTTGCCCGTCGTGAAGTACTGTTCGACCTCTTCGAGCGTGCGGCCCTTCGTTTCCGGAAGGAAGAACGCCGCCGTGACGAAGTAGATCACCGTGAAGCCCGCGAGAACGAAGAAGACGCTGCCGTTGTCGTTCGTCGCGGCGCACCACCGCGGGAACACCGTCGCGATACCGGCGGAAATGCCCTGGTTGATGATCATCGCAATCGCCATGCCGTTCGCGCGGATGCGCGTGGGCATGAGCTCCGTGAGCGCGAGCCACACGCACACGCCCGGGCCCACCGCGTAGAACGCGATGAACATGAAGAAGAAGATCGTGGCGAGAATGCCCGTGGTCATCGACGCGGCGACCCACTGCTTGGAGATCGCAAGGAAGATCGTCCCCACGCCGCAGAGGCCCACGATGATGCCGCTCGTGCCGAGCTTCAGGAGGAACTTGCGGCCCTTCTTATCCACAAGCGCGCAGGCAACGACCGTCATCACGCAGTTCACGATCTTGATGGCGACGTCGGACATGTTCGCGAACGCACCCTCCATGCCCGTCTTCTGGAAGATCGTCACCGTGTAGTTCAACACCGAGTTGATGCCCGTCGTCTGGTTGCAGCCGAGGATCACCACCGCGAGGATGAACGGAATGATGTACTTGCGCTGGAAGAGCGAATCCGTGGCCGCCGCATTCTTCGCCTTCTCGGCCGCCGCCGCTTCGTCAGCCGCGATCATCTCGTTCAGAATCTCCTGCGCCTTCTCCGCGCCATTGTTCGCCGCGAGCGAGGCGAGCGCCTCTTCCTTACGGCCGCGCCGATAGAGCCAACGCGAAGACTCCTTCAGGCGGAACGCGCCGAAGAAGAGCACGAAACCCGGAATGCACGAGAGGAGGAAGATCATCTGCCAGGCATGCACCCAGTTCGCCACCTTGTCCTTGCCCACCCATCCCTGGATCATCTTGAAGGAGACCTTGTTCATGTCGGGGATCTTCTTGCCGGCCTTGTCGAGTTTCGGCTTGGGCTGGCCCTTCTCGTCCAACACGAATACGGGAATCCGCTTCTTGTTCTCATCGAGCGCGGGCTCGCCCTTCGCATCCAGCTTCCACACGGCTTCGCCCTTCTCGTCGACCTTCTGCTCGAACATGACGAGGTTGTTCTCAACGGCCTTCGGATCGACCACCGCCTTCGCGTCGCCGAAGTGGCAGGTCACCGCAAAGCCGATCACCGCCACGAACACGAGGCCGATCGTGAGGAGGAGCTGGAACATGCCCGTACCCTTGCCGCGGGAATTCGCGTCAAGGCATTCCGCGAGGTACATCGGCACGATCACGCCGAAGAGACCGGCCGCCGCGCCCTGTAGCGCGCGCCCGCCCACCATCATCCAGAAGTTGCCGCCCTCGAAGAAGCCCGAGGCGCAGATGATCGGAATCGAAATGAGGAAGAGGAGCGCGGAGACGACGATCATCTTCTTGCGGCCGAACCACTCCGCGAGGAGGCCCGCGACGAGCGAGGAGGGGAGCGACCCCCAGAGCGCCATGCCCACGATCCAGCCGATCTGGTCCTGATTGAACGTCGACGTCCGCTCGATATACGGGAGGGCCGCGGCGATCACGCCCACGTCCACGCCATAGAGAAGGCCGCCCAATCCCGCCATGATAAGCAGGAAACGTGCATAACTTTTGACTTTGTCGTCCATTCTTTCTTTCTCCTTATACCTTCGGTTTCAAACCCGATCATTCGGCTTCGATTTCGACATCCGGGAACCACTGCTTCGCCCACTTGGCGCAGTCGTCGAATCCCTTGACCGCCTTCTTCACCAGAATCGGCGCCATCTTCTCCGCGCCCGGCACTTCCGAATAGAGGTGCTTGAGCGTAAGCGCCGCGCCGAGCATGTACTCGGACCACGGCTTCGGGCCGATCTTCGTCGTGTCGCGGCCCTTCAGAACGAGCGCATTGATGAGGTCGTTCATGCTCGGCGCATACTCGGTCTTGCCGTAGAAACGCGTCCACTCGACCTTCACGATCTTATCCGGCTCCATGCGGCCCCGCACGCTCTTGAGCGTCTGGATCGTCAGGTTCTTCGCATCGACGGCTTTGACGACGCTGCCGTTCTTGAACTTGAAGTCCTTGCCGAACTTGATGAAATGCTCCTGCAAGCCCTTCATGCATTGCACCTTCTTGACCTGCGAGGCGTATGCCTCCTTGCCTTCCTGCGAAATGCAGGTCTCGATCATCGGCTCAAGCTGCTTGATGGCCTGGTCCCAGTCCAGCAACTTCAGGCGCGTTTTCACGAGCTCGTCAAACTTGGCCGCAGCCGCCTCGGGTTCCTCCTTCTTCGCCTTTTCAAGCCGCTCGCGCTTCTGCCGCTCCTCTTCATCGCGGGTGCGCCGCGCCTTTTCCTCTTCGATCTTTCGCGTCTCTTCCGCCACGAAATTCTGAATCTGGATATCCGCCTCGCTCACGAGCTTGCCCGAACTGTTGATCTTGGCGATATTCCGACGAGCCTGGTCGATGATCTTCAAAGCCTTCATGCTTTCGCAGGCATCCAGGGTTTCCTGCGAGAGCGCGGCAAGCGCCTGCACGGTTTCCCAGGTTTCGGCCTTGTAATCATCGGCCTTCGCCGCGAGTTTTTTGATCTTCTCCACATGGCCCTGCACGCGGATATCGGCCGCGCGGCAGAGGTAGAGGCTCCCCCACAACTCGCCGAACTTCGTCACGGCAGGCGGCATTTTCACCGAAGCCGCCGCAGCGGCCTGCTGGGCCGCCGGCTTCTCTTCTGCCGCCGGCTTTTCTTCCGGCTTCTCCGCAGGCTCGGCCTTCGCCTCGGGTTTCGGCAGCGGCTTCCCCGACACGCGCGCCTCCTGCTCGGCCATCGCCCGCGCCGCCGCCGCTTCCTCCGCATCTTCACCCGTCAGCGCCGCGGCGGCCTTCTTCTTTTCAGGCGCCTTCGCCGCCACTTCGCCCTCCTTGGCGTCGGCCTTCTTCCCGTCCGGCTTCGCCGCGGGCTTCTTCTCGTCCGGCTTCTTCGCCTCGGCCGTTGCCGGCACCGCCGCCGAGAGGAGCTTATTCGTGTAGGCGATCGCCTCGGCGATGTCCTTCGTCGGCGCGGGCGAGAGGATCGCCTCGGCCGCCGGACGCAAACCGCTCAGAAGCGACTCCCGGAACAACTGCTGCTTCATCTTGCGGGAGTTCTCCGAAATCACCTTGTCGCAGGCTTCCACGCTCTCGTGGAATTTATTCGCATAATCGACTGCCGCCTTCACGTTCGTGGCGATCGCGCTCCTGGCTTCGTCGATCTTGCTGATCGTCTGCGCCATGTCCGCCTTGCGCTTCGTATCCTTATCGTGCTTCACGTACCAGATCAGGCCGCCCACCGTGCCCAAGACGGCGAGAATCACGCCCGCCACGGCAAGGCCCACCATCGCGCCCACGTTCGTCTGCCTCTTCGGCGCTTCTGCAATGAGCGGCTTGATGCGCATCTGCGGCACATCCTCCCCGCCGTCTTCGCCTTCGGTATTGGCGGCGGCCGTTTTCAACTTCATCTTCGTCCCTTTGATTTTCAACTTGCCGCTCGCCAAACGCGACGTCCGCACCGGTCCCGCCTTCGCAAGATAGCGCTTGATGTCGCCGATCAGCGAAGGATAGGTGGGATAGCGCATCGAAGGTTCCATTTCGAGCATGCGCATGATGATGCCGTCGAGTTCCTTCGGCAGATCCGGCCGCACCTCGCTCGGCAGTTTCGGCGGCCCGTCGAAACGCGCCTTCACAACGAGCGTCGCATCCTCGCCTTCGAACGGCGCAACCCCCGTGAGCGCGTGGTAGAGCGTGCCGCCAAGGGAATAGATATCCGCCCGGAAGTCGATCTTCTGCCGCCGCACCTTTTCCGGGGAAATGTAGTAGGGCGTACCCCAGATCTCATCGGAATCGCCCTGCATCGCCGCAAGGCCGAAATCCACGAGCTTCGCATTGCCATCCGCATCGAAAAGCACGTTCTCCGGCTTCACGTCGCCATGCACAAGCCCCTGCTCGGCCGCGAGCGCCAACGCCTCGGCGATCTGCTGGCCGATCTTCATCACCCGCACCGGGTCGAGCGTGCCGGGGCTCTGCGCCATGTCCTTATCAAGCGAACCGCCGCTCACGAGCTCCATCGCGATGTAGGGCATGCCCTGCTCGGTACCAAAGGAATAGATCTGCGCGATGTTCGGATGGTTGAGCCGCGCAGCCGCCTGGGCCTCGCGCTGGAAACGCTCGACGAAGGCCGGGTCGTCGCCCAACGCCTTCAACATCACCTTGATGCCGACTTTCCGATCCAGCATCTTATCGCGCGCGAGGTACACGCCCCCCATGCCGCCGTGCCCGAGCTCCTTTTCGAGAAGGAAATGCCCGAAGTCCGACGGCGTAGGAAGCATCTGATCTTGTTCGTTTTCGCTCATGGTAAAGTTCCCCTTAACAAAGCCAGTGGAAATTATAGCATGAATCGGCGGATTCGTCCACCCTTTCTCACCTATTCAATCGGCCCCCACCGATGGGTGAGGAACGGCCAGAAGACGCCGCCGGCAATCCCGCAGAGGTTCTTCGCCGGCACCGGCCCCCAATAACGGCTGTCGTAGCTGGAGGGCGAGTTGTCGCCACAGGCGTAGAACTCATCCGCCGCCAAGGTCACTTCATCGCCCGGCCGCGCCAGCGTGCGCCCCGGCTGCACGTAGTCGCCGCGGCCGCTCGGGCGGTAGCCGGCATACGGATAGGCCTTTTCGTGCCACTTCTCCCGGTTCTGGATCTGGGCGATCCGGCGCGGCGTCATCGGCTTTTCGCCGTTCACGCGCAATTCGTAGGTGGCATCCCCCTTCTCCTCGCTTCCGCCCGTCGCCACGATCGAGAGCTTCTCGCCCGGTTCGCCCGTCATGCGCTTGATGTAGTGCGTGCCCTGCTGAAGGCCGCCGATGCCCGTCGTCGAGAAGATCATCACGTCGCCGCGCCGCGGCCGGCGGAAATTCCAGAGCCACCGGTTCACGAAGAGGAAGTCGCCCGATTCCACGTAGCCGCTCCAGAGCACCTGGCCCGCACGCACGTAGCTACCCGGCACAAGGCCGTTCGGAAGCTGCACCGTCGTCTGGCGATAGGGGCCGTCGCCCGTCTCGGTGGGGTGTAGCACGTCCGTCGGCACAAGCATCTGCCGGCTCGTGATGCCCTGCGCGCCATTCACAACGCGCATGTCGTAGTGCCCCGTATTCGTGGGCTTGAACATGAGCGTGCCTTCGAACGGCGCCTGGAAGCATTCGTACATCTTGCCCGTGAGGAGCCACTTGTACCAGCGAAGGCCCGGCGCCTTATCCCAGAACGTCGCCTCGGCCGGGCTGCACGTTTCCGAGTGGTTGCCGTAGAGCGTGGGCTGCATCGACCCCGTGGGAATGTGGAACGGTTCGTAGAAATAGGCCCGGAACGCCATCGCCACGGAGATCGAAACAACAAAGATATCCAGCCACTCGCGCCCCACCGCACAGCTCTTCGGCGGATCGAGAAACTCCAGAAGCTCCTGGCAGGCCTTTACGTCCTTCGCCGCCCACGCTTCGCGCAGATTCTGCATCCGTACGCCAAAGGCACCCCCTTCCCGGTACGCAGGCAGGTCCTCATAAGAGAGGATGAAGGTACGCGCCGCCCCCAAGACGGCTTTCGCCGCCTTGTTTTCCTTGGCCTTCCGCGAGAATGGAATCTCGCCCCGGCAGAGCGAACCAATCCCCCAGAAGACGGCGGCGGCGGCCGAAAGGATCGTCGCCCCCCCACAGAGAACAGTAGTCATCGTTATGCTTTCTTTCAGATTCTAAAATGAAACGAGTCACCGTATTATAGCATAACAACGGCTGCGGTGCCATTGTTTCTTTTTCAGGAGTTGCGGCGGGGGCGCATCCCGGCCGCCGGCCTTACTTGATGGTCGTCCAGTCGATGGCCCAGTATTTACGATCGAGTTCGTAGGGGTCAACGCGGTCGCGCCTCTGGTCGAACTCCTTCGGGAGAATGCCGTAGCGCTTCATTTCGCGGAGGTACTCGGCGTTCGGCTGGAAGTCCGGCCGATCGAAGCGCGATTCCTTGTCGAGCAGCTCCTTACCGTCGTGAATCGCCTTGAACATCGCGATGTAGTCGGGATCGGTCGTCGTCGCGAAAACGGCTTTCCCGAGGCCGTTCGTGCACAGGCCAAGGCCGCCCGCCTCCTTGGCAAGAGGCGCCTTCAGGAAGAGCGACTTCTCCGGGCGGCTCAGGTTGAAGATGTAGTGGCGCTGCATCCGCGCGAGCCGTCCGTTCCGCGGATCCTTCTTGTTCGGGAAGGCGATGCGCGTACCATCCGCGAGCGAACACGGCGTTGAATGGCACGCCGTGCAGCGCCTCCTGACAACGGGTACGGCCGCCTGCGCGGCCGGGCGACGGGCCGTGCCGTTGTACCCCGGCGAACGGACGGTCACGTTGTTGAAGCCCTTGATGCCGTCGAGGAAGCCGCAGCCGAGCGCCGCGTATGTACCCGCGTAGGGAGCCGAACCGTCAAGCCACTGCATGACCGTTTGCCGGTCCTTTTCATCGAGCTTCACCCCGTGGTGCGACCCGTCGATCTTCTTCATAAGCGGGCTGCCGCCGCTTCCGCGCGCATAGGGCGGCCAGTCGCTCACGTTGAGGTTGCGCCCGTCAAAGACCTGATTCCACAGGATGAGCCCCAGGTAGCCCATCGAATACATCGGCCCCGCATCACCGCACAAATCGAGATGCGCCGCACGCTTATCGGGGTTATGGCACTTCACGCAGTTGCGATCGAGAACCGGCTGCATGTGGCGCGGGAAATCCGCAACGTCGAACATCAACCCCGAAGGATCGATGCGGGAGGGGCCGCGGGCGAGCGCCTTCGAGACGTTCTTCACGCGCCGCACGGTGTTGTGCGTCTTCTGCTCATGGCACCCCACGCACCCCTGCCGCTCGCCCGGCATCACCTGCGTGAAGCTCTGCATGCGCTTGACGGCGCGCCCTTCGGCATCGAGCGCCACGAAGAAGAGCGAGCGCAAGGCGGGCGCCGTGAAGTAGGCGCTCCCATCCTCTTCCACGGGCACCGTGCCGAGCTGGCGCGGCAGCGAGAAGGATCCGCCAAACGTCAGCGGCTCCATGCCGCCCGAGAAGTTGATCGGTTTGGGCAGAAGCTCGTAGATGCGCAGCTTCTTGACGACGCCCGGCTTCACACCCGCCATGCTGCGGCTTTCGAGGACGTTCTCGAGATAGAACTCGCCCGTCTTCTTCTTGGGGTCCGTGCGGTCCGCAAGGATGCGCTCGCGCGCATGCGGCATGAGCGGGCGCGGCTCGAAGAGCATCAGCTTCGGATGGAGCTTGCGGAATTCCGGCGGCAGCGAGAAGAGCACTTCACGTACGCCCGCACGGTTCGCAAGGTGAATCGACGTGCCGTCTGTGAACATGAAGGAATCCGCCGAGAACGCCCAGGGGTCGTAGAACGTGCCCTTACATACCGTCTTCACGTTCGCGCGGATGTCGGGGCCGTCCTTCGTTGAAACAACGCTCACGCTGCCGCCATGGTCGCGGCGGCCGTGGCCGGGCGAATCGATGAGAACCGCCATGTCGGTGCCGGGAATCGGCTTTGCGTCGATATAGACGCTTCCGGGATAGGTGTTGCCCTGGTAGATCTGGTGCTGGGTACCATCCGGATTCATCGTCCACAGGTGATGGTAGGTGACCTGGCAGCGGTCCACATATTCCCAGCGCATGTAGAGGATGCGGCCATCGGGCAGCACCCAGGGCGTGTTGTCCTGTTCGCTGTTCGCCGAGAGCATGCGGATGTCCGTACCATCCGCCTTCATGCGGAAGATGGTGCCCACCTGCACGTGCCAGCAGTTCACCCAGCGGCGGCAACGCGAGGAAATGAAGGTGATGTTGCCGTCCGGCAGCCAGCACGGCTCGATGTCGTCATACGCGCCCGACGTGAGCTGCTTGAGGTTGGTACCGTCGGCATTGATGGTGTAGAGATGGTAGGAGGCGGTATCGTGCGGACGGTACGAGAAGAGAATCGTCTTCCCGTCGTAGTGCACGCACGGGTCGCGCATGCTGCCCCCGAGATCCTCGAAGATGACGCGTAACTTCTTCGTGCGGAAATTGTAGGCGCAGAGCCGCCCGCCCTTCCCGTACGCGGGATCGTTTTCCGTAAGGCAATAGTAGGAGAAGTTCGCATACCAGTGGCCGTCCGGCATGAAGGTACGGGTGGCAAAGACGATCTCCGAACAGTCCCCCGCATCCTTCGCGACAAACCGATCGACGAGGAACGGTTTGGGGGCCGGCGGCTTGAGCTTCACGGCTGCGGGTGCGGGCTTCGCCGGGGCAGGCGTCTTCACCTGCGCAGGCGCAGGCTTCGCAGCGACAGGCTTCGCCGGTACCGATGCCGGCTTTACGGCAACAGGCTTCGCCGGCGCAGCGGCAAAACCGCTCCACGCCCCAAAAAGAACGGCCGCACACGCGCCGTAAGACAACTTCCTCATGACCATCTCCTCGTCATTCTTTTGGTAAAGTTTCCCAGTCCTCTCCCCATGCACAACCAATCTTACCATAAATCCGCCGAACCGTCAATGAATTACGGCGAGCGTGCCACACACCTCGCGGTACACTTTCCATTTGACAAACTGGGGGGATGACATGTCGCAAACAACTGGCCAAACGGGCGTCCCGCCCGTTGGCGCAAGGTTCGGAAAAACTGGGACAACGGGCGTTCCGCCCGTTGAGGAGTGGGTTCCCAACGGGCAAGATGCCCGTTGTCCCAGTTTCGCCATCACCAAGCATGCGACAATACCCAAAGTAAAATTGAGCCCCACCCCATTGCCTATGACTTGAGAAAACAGGTCAGACCTGTTTTCTCATGGCGGGGGACCGTCTCCACGGACGTTGTGACTTTAGTGACGCCGTGACTGTGCGACCTGAGGGGAAAACGGTCCAGCGTCACATCGTCACGAAGTCAGCGGGATGCCAGGGGGACTGTCCCTACAAAGATTTCTTGCAAAATCCCGGTTACGTTCAGATGGGGGAGAAAAAAACAAAAACGCGGCAACCTGCCATCTGGCAAATTGTCGCATCCGAATTGGCTCGGGCGGCTGGATTCGAACCAGCGACCAATTGATTAACAGTCAACTGCGCTACCACTGCGCCACGCCCGAACGTGGTGTTGAAAACGCCGCATAGTATATCAAATCCCGACTTCTCACGCAAGGGGAAATTTGAATTTTTTTAGGTGGGTGCTTGGTTCCCGGCGGACGCATCTCGTACGCGCCGCCCCCCTCCTTGACTGCGGCGGGCGCGGTGCGCCCGCCCTACCGGCGTAGCGGCGCACCAAGCACCAGGCACCAAGTACCAGGCACCAAGCACCAATGGTATTAGCGGATGATCCGGTAGACCGTGAGCGAGAGCGGCGGCAGCGTTTCCGCGATTTCGCCGTTTGCGAACGGCGCTGCGGAGGTCACTTCCTTGAGCGCCTCGCGGTTGTCCGGCGAGTTGCTCGCGCGCGCATTCGGGCCTGTGAACACCGTCTTCGTCGCCCGGGCGAAGGTGCCGCCCTTCGCGCGCACCACGTTCTGCTGCGGCGCTTCGGAGCAGTTCACGAGCTTCACGATGAGCGAGCCGTCGGCGTCGCGGATTGCGGAGGCGGAAATCACGCGGCAGCTCTGGCCGTTCTTCGCCTTCATCCAGCCCGAGGTCTGCAGGAAGTCGAGCACCTCCTTGCCGCGGTTTTCGCCGAAGAGCTTCTGCACGTTCCAGCTCGGATTCACGAAGTTGCCATCCGTCATCGGGAAGATGAGGTCCGGCGCCCACGCCGTGTGGTTCGCGTTCGCGAAGAGCGGCGCGTACGCGGCGAGCTTCACAAGGTCGGCATTGCGTTCGAGGGCGCACATGAAAGCCGCCTCGCCGATGGCGCCGCGGAGGTCGCCCCAGCGGCCCACGTCGCTCGTCACGGCGTATTCGCCCACGAACACTTCGTATTCTCCGCGCGGACGCGAGTCGTACATCTTCGAGCCCGTCGTCATGAAGAAGTCGGGCGAGTTGTAGTAGTGCTCGTCGCGGATGTGCTGCGGCCGCCCCTGCACCGGGCCGCCCCACACGTCGGAAATGATCTTGATTTCCGGATGCGCCTTCACAACGGCGTCGTGGATGAGCGCATAGCGCTCGTGATAGGCCTTGCCGCCGTTCTCGTTGCCGATTTCGAGGTACCTGAGGTTGAACGGCTTCGGATGGCCGTTCGCGGCGCGCACGGCGCCCCACTTCGAGGTCACGGGCCCGTTCGCGTACTCGATGCAGTCGAGCGCGTCCTGCACGAACTCGCCCATCTTCGACATCGGCACGTTCTCCTTGTGGCTCATGCCGCAGTTGATGCAGAAGAGCGCCTTCGCGCCGAGTTCCTCGCAGAGAACGAGATATTCGTGGAACCCGACGCCATTCGCGCTCCAGTAGTTCCAGATGTTCCACTGCGTGCGGCGATCCCACACGGATCCGATCGTCTTCTTCCAACGATAGGCCTCGGCCATCGTATCGCCCTCCACCCAGCAGCCGCCGGGGAAGCGCACGAAGCTCGGCCGCAGCGCCGCGAGGCGTTCCATGAGGTCCTTGCGGAAGAGGCCGCTCGTGCCGTACGTATCGGCCGGGAAGAGCGAAACGCAGTCGAGATAGAACGTGCCGCCCTGGGGCGCACGGAAGACGAGCTTCGCCGAAGGATCGGTGGCGTTCGCCGTGAGCTCGAGCTTCTTCGTCTGCCACTCGGCCCCCACGCCGGTGATTTCGCCGAGCGCGAACGCGGGCTTTCCGAGCGCTTCGAGCGACACGGCGATCGGCCCCTTCACCGCGCCGCGCACCGCCACCGAAAGACGGTACTTCGCATCCTTCTTCACGGCGATACCGAAGTAGCCGTCATTCGCAATGCCACCGCCCGGCAGCGCCAACACGCGCACGCACTGCGTGTTCTGCGGCGAGAGCGGCTTTGAGAAGTCAGGCGTCATCGTGGCCGAACCAACCGGATTCCAATATTCAAGCGAAGTCGAACGATTGCGCCAGGACCACGGATGGTGCTTGTGGTCATAGCGCCCGCCATCCTCGAAGCTGCGGTTACGGACGAGTTCCGCATACACGCCGCCATCGAGCGAGAGCGAGATGTCTTCGAAGAAGATGCCCCACTGGTCTTCCGCCACGGGGAAGCGTACCTTGTCGGCATTCACCGTCACCGCGTTCGGCGCGGCGGGATCGATCTCGGGCATCGCGACATCCCCGAAGAGCACCCGCCCGTCAAGCGACATCGTCACACGCTCGCCGCGGCATGTCACCGCGAGGTCGTACCAGCGGCCGTTCTCGATCTTCGCGGCATTCTTCTTGTGGGGTGTCACGAAATCGTAGGCGCCCCTCGTTTCAAGGCCGTGGCCCGCGTTGAGCCACCCGCCGTAGTTCGCGTAGATGCACTGGCCCGGAGCCTTCTCGCGCACGTGGAGAATGAAGCCCTCCTTGCCCGCGATCTTGCGCGCCTTCACGCGCAGCGTGTAGTCGCCCCACGTCTTGTCGCCAAAGCGGATGACGGCATTCGTCACGGCGGGATCGGACTGCCGGAGTACGCCATCGACAAGCGTCCACTTGCCGTCGGCCTCATGCTCGTACGTGGCAGGATCCGGTACGCCCTGCCACAGCACCTTGCCGTCGGCCCCCGTCACCACGAGGTCCTTGAACTCCGCCGCCGTCCACCAGGTGTGGAGTGCCACGCGCCCCTGAGGCGCCGCCCACAGGCTCGCCGCAAAAGAAAGCGCCGCAAGACCCGTCCATTTCGTAAAAGAAGTATTTTTCATGGAAGAGATTATAGCAAATTCCCCTCTCCTTCGGCAAGTCCCCCTCATCTCCACACGCCCCAAACGGGTCAACGCCAGAATTTCACGTAGTGTTTTGCCTTAAAACAAAAAACGCGACATCTCCTTTCACGAAGGACGAATGCCGCATCTCGCCGTTTCCATCGAATGGTGGAGAAGAAGAGATTCGAACTCTCGACCCCCACGTTGCGAACGTGATGCTCTACCAACTGAGCTACTTCCCCGCGGTGGAAAACGGCGTATATTGTAGCACATCTCTTCACGAGAAGCAAGGAGGAAATTCAAGAATTTTTATTCCGCAAAACAGCGTTTCCTCCGTGCGCGCAATATGGTATAATGGGCTTTCCAAACGGGTGCGCCAACGTGCCTCGGGCGGACCGGTTGGCCATGGGGAGAATAGGACACATTTGAGCAACGAGAACAACGACGAGGTGGTGCGTCTCGAAGACGTCTACCGCCACTACACCGTGGGCGGTGAAACCGTGCGCGCTTTGGATGGCGTATCCTTCACCATTCGCCGCGGCGAATATTGGGCGATCATGGGGCCTTCCGGCTCCGGCAAGAGCACCCTTCTCAACATCCTCGGCTGCCTTGACCGGCCGACCGGCGGCGGGTACTGGCTCAATGGCGTGAACGTCGCCCACATGGAAGACAACGAACTCTCCGACCATCGGCTCAAGAACCTCGGTTTCGTTTTCCAGAGCTTCCATCTCATTCCCGAATTGACCGTTTTGGAGAACATCGAAATGCCGATGTTCTACCTCGGCATTCCGCCCGCCGAGCGCCTTGCGCGGGCGCGCGAGCTTGCCGACCGCGTGGAGATGAGCCACCGTCTCCAGCACCTCCCCTCGGAACTCTCCGGCGGCCAGCGCCAGCGCGTGGCCGTGGCGCGCGCCCTCGCGAACGATCCGGCCGTCTTGCTGGCTGACGAACCCACCGGCAACCTCGACTCGAAGACCTCCGTGCAGATCATGGCCCTTTTCCAGGAGCTCTACGAACAAGGCAAAACGGTGATCGTCGTCACCCACGAGCCGGATATCGACGCCTACGCCCATTCCCACATCTTTGTGAAAGACGGAAAGATCCTCACATGCAAACGCTGAGTTTCTACGCCCCCTTCTTCAAGCTCGGCGTCACGGACGTGTGGCGCCACAAGACGCGTTCGGCCCTCACCATGCTCGGCATGGTCTTCGGCGTGGGGTCCGTCATCGCCATGCTCGCCGTTGGCGAAGGCGCCAGCCACCAGGCCCTCGAATCCATCCGCCGCCTCGGCAGCCAGAACATCATGGTGAATTCCGTGAAGCCGACTTCCGAGGAAAGCGCGAGCACCGCCTCGCAAAGTGCGAAGCTCGCCATCTACGGCCTCCTTGCGGACGACGAATCGCGCATCCGCGAAACGATTCCCGGCGTCGCCTGCACCGTGCCCGCGCGCATGGTGCGCCGCAACGCCCGCTTCAACGAGCGCCAGCTCGAGCTGCGCGTTGTCGAGACGATCCCCTCCTGGTTCGAGGTGGTGCCGCGCCCCATCCTCGCCGGGCGCGTTCTCACCCCGGCCGACGAAGAGGAACGCGCCAACGTGTGCGTGCTCACCGAGTTCGGCGTGCGCCGCCTTCTCGCGGCCGAGAACATGATCGGCCAGCACGTGCGCCTTGGCAACGGCGTCTTCGAGGTGGTGGGCATCGTGCGCAACGACGCGGGCGGCAACGTGCGCGCGCCCGATTCCGATGCCGACGCCTACATCCCCCTTTCCACCGCCGCGCGTCTCTTCGGCATCGCCAACATCCGCTATTCCTCCGGCGGCATGGAAGGCGAACGCGTGGAGCTCTCGCAGATCATCGTGAAGATGCGCGATACATCCGTCGTCGAAGCCGGCGCCGCCGCCATCGAGGCGATGCTCCGCCGCTTCCACAAGAAGAACGATTTCAAGATCGACGTGCCCCTCTCGCTCCTCCGCGAAGCGGAACGCACGAAGCGCACCTACAACATCGTATTGGGCGCCATCGCCGGCATCTCGCTTCTCGTTGGCGGCATCGGCATCATGAACATCATGCTCGCCTCGGTGACGGAACGCACGAAGGAAATCGGCATCCGGCGCGCCATCGGCGCCCGGAAGAGCCACATCGTCATCCAGTTCCTCATCAACACGTGCGTGCTCTCGATCGGCGGCGGTCTCGCCGGGCTCGTCGTGGGCGTTACGATTCCGCTTCTGATCACGCTCTTCACGAACATGCCCACGGTCATCCAACCCTATTCGATGGTGCTCGCCTTCGGCATCTCCGTGGGCGTGGGCATCGTGTTCGGCCTCTACCCCGCGCTCAGCGCCGCCTCCCTCGACCCCATCGAAGCCCTTCGCCACGAGTGAGCGCTCACTCGTCGCCCTGGATGTAACGGAGGCGGATCGGGCGGGGGAGCTGCCCCGCGAGGATGGCGCGCTGGCGATCGAGTTCGAATTCGAGGGGATAGGACATCAGGCGGAAGCGCCGCCACCAGACGGACGTTTTGTCCTTTTCGAAATACGCTCGCGCGGCGGCAAGCTCATACTCGATACGGTCCAGGATCGCCGGCGGATAGAGGGAGCCCGCGCGCGCCGCGCGAACGGAAACGGCGAGAAAGGCCGCCTTGAGCGTCGCATGGAGACGCCGCAAGAGCTCGCCCCCCTCTTCGCCGTAGAAGAGGCGCCAGTGCTCGTCAAGCGCCGCATCGGGATCGAACGCCGCGCCCGCCCATTGCGCACGCAAGGCGCAATAGGTTTCGTAGTAGAAATGGAGCGGCACGGCAAAATCCGGTGCGGGCGAGGGGAAGATGCTTGTTTCCACATTGATGCCCACATCGCCGAGATCGTCGCCGAAGGCGGCGATCATCTCCGGCAGGAACTCGTTCGCAACGGCGTGCTCGAAACAGGTGTTGCCCGCGTTATAGGTCCAGATGAGCCGCACGGGGCGCCCCCCGAGGGCCGCGCGCCACCGCCTGAGGATATCCACGCTCACCGCCCGTGCTTCCGGATTGCGGATGAAACGCGGCATCTTCCCGAGGCACACGCCCGCTTCAAGATTGTCGGGAAGGCGTTGGTACTGCGGCAGCAACGGCGGGTACACGCACCCGCCATAGGCCAGAACCACAAGCCGTTTCCCCGGCACGCGCTCGTTGAGCCGCGCGGCGAGATGATGGTAGAAGCGGCCGTACACGTCGGCATACCACGCCGTGGGCCCGAGCGCGTCATGGGCCGGGGTGATGAGCCCCCCGTACTTCACCACGTCGTTCGCATCCATCACCTCGCGCGGGCAGAACGAATCGCATTGGCCGAATACGCAGTAACGCGCGTTGTCGTACACGAGCCCTTCCCGCGTCTTCCCCCCGGACGTCATGACCCGCTGATAGGATTTCGCGAGTTCGTCCGCAAACGCGAGCGACGTCACGTTGAAATAGTTTTCGTAATGGTTCGTCGGGTTGAAATAGACCTTGCCGCTGCAATTCTTCATGAAGGCCTCTTGAATGAGGTTCGAATGGGCGGCGGCCCACACCTCCGGCAAGGGCGAATGGATCGACGCGTACGGCTCGGTCTGCGCCAGGCGGGAGGCCGCGGCGAAATCCGTCAGATGCGTCTCCACGAGCGATTGCCCAAGCGTGCGCTCGATGGCGCCCATTCCGCGCACCTCCCCGCCGCGATTGCGGAACCGCGGCCGATCCGTGTAGGCAACAGGCGGTAGAACGAGCGTTCGGCAAGGCGGGCGCACGCATCCATCCGGCCCGGGGAAATAGTAGCGGCAACCGAGGAAGCGCTCGATGAAATCGTAGGCGCCCCAGAGCGTGGGGCGGCGCGCACCCAACTTCAAGAGCGGCGTCGCCCGCGGGAAGGCGGGATCGACCGAAGAATCGTTCCCCACGATGGCCACGCCGTTGGAAAACGTCGTCACCACGAATCCTTCCGGCGGTAAAGCCCTCGGCTTCAGCCCGAGCCGATCCGTGAGCGCGCTTTTCCCCACCAGGATCACCGGGCGATTCGCGTACTTCTCCCGTTCGGCCACATCGGCCACCGGCACATCCGCGCCCGTACAGAAGAAAAAGGCGCGGCGAAGCGTGCGCACGGCATCGCGAATCGGCCGATTCACGAGCCCATAGGGGGCATTCGTTTCGGCATGGGCGTCCCACACGATAACGAAGGCCGGCCGGCCATCCCTGACGAGCGTCACCGGCCCATGCAGCGGCAGCGGCAACGGCTTGACGGGATGAAGCGCCGGATTGAACAACTCCGCCCCCGCCGCGAGCGCCACGCCCAGAACGAGCGCGGCCACGCGCACGACGCCCGCCGCGCGCCCCTCTCCCGTACGGCACCTCACAGGAGCACTTCCTGTTGGAGGACAACCGGCCCGCCAAGGCCGCCGCCCGGTGCGCTAGGTACATCGAACGGCGCCTCCGCCACTTCCTCGGACGTCGCAAGATTCGCCTCGGCGGTCGCTTCCTGCTGCGCCTTCGCACCGCGCTTACCTTGCTCGCGGTCGCCGAAGCGCGTCCCTTCGCGGAAGAAGTTGAGATCCACTTCGCCCGTTTCGCCGTTGCGGTTTTTCGCAACGTCCACGATGGCGAGCAATTCGTCGTCATGCCATTGCGCCGTCTTCGAGCGGCACGGGCGCCGCAAGAGGAACACCATGTCGGCATCCTGTTCGATGGCGCCCGAGTCGCGCAGATGCGAGAGTTTCGGAATTTCGTCCTTGTCGCCATCCTTCTCGTTCGCGCGCGAAAGCTGCGACAATACGATCACCGGCACCTTGAGTTCCTTCGCCATCGCCTTGATCTGGCCCGAGATGCGGCTCGTTTCGAGCTGACGGCCCTGCTTCGCGAATTCACGGCAGTTGGCAAGCTGCAGATAGTCGATCACGATGAGCTCGATGTTATGGATGCGCTTCATGCGGCGTGCGCGCGCACGCATGTCGGAAACGTCGATGGCGCTCGTGTCGTCGATGTAGATGGGCGCCGCGCGCAAGACGCCAGCCGCCTTCATGAGGCGGTCGCTCGCCTCGATGCGCTGCTCCTTCGTGAGGAGGTTGCGCTGGAGGCGCCAGGTGTTCACGGCCGCGCGGCCCGCGAGCATGCGCTTGGCGAGGGACTCCGTGCTCATTTCGAGGGAGAACATCAACACGCCATGCGGCCGGTCGTGACCGCCCGGCATCGGCATGCCGTTGATGTCCTGCCCGAGCGCCACGCATTCGGCGATATTCATCGCAAACGACGTCTTACCTACAGACGGCCGCGCCGCGATCACGATCATGTCGCCCGGCTTGAGGCCCATCAGCTTTTCATCGAGATACTTGAACCCCGTCGGCAACCCTTCGAAGTGGGCGCCGCCGTCGAAAAGGCTATCCATCGCCGCAAGCGTATTTTCAACGGCCTTCTTCCACTCGAGCTGCACGGTGGCGCCGCCGCCGATTTCGAGGAAGCTCTTTTCGACCTCGCCGAGGAGGATATCCGCATTCGCGCTCTGCGTCTCGTCGAAGCACTTCGCCTCGGTTTCGCGCGCGCGCTGGATGAGCGTGCGCAGCGTGTGCTTCTGGCGTACGATGTCGATGTAGTATTCGGCATGGGCCGTTGTGGGCGTGTTGTCGACGAGCGATTGGATGGCCGTGATACCGCCCACCTGGTCGAGCCGCCCCGTCGCCCGCAGGCGATCGGTGAGCGTGACGGCGTCGATCGGCGCCGAAGCGCCGCTCATCTCGCGGAAGGTTTCGTAAAGCGTGCGGAGGCGCGGATCGTAGAACGACTCGGGCGTGAGCCCGCGCGCCTGGCAAAGGTCCAACACGCGCGCTTCGTCGCCGAACTGCGTATCCAGCAAAATGGAACCGATGATGCCGCGTTCAGCCTCCGCGCTGTGCGGCAGCGTTTTCAAATCTTCAGCCATCCCAATCCTCTCCTCTTCTGCCCATGGCGACTCTCCCCGAACCAAACGCTCCGCCGCCTACCGCTGCTTCCAGAAGAGACGGCAACCGACGGCCAAGAAGACGACATCCGGCAAAATGGCGGCGACAAGCGGCGGCAGCACGCCCCAGCGCGAGAACGCCATGCAGGCGATCGTGAAGCCGTAGAACGAGAAGAAAAGCCCGAGTGCGCCGAGGATGCCCTTGAACACGCTTTGCCGCCCCGTCGCGATCCCGGCCGGAATCGCAAAGAGCGTAATGACGATGCACGCCAGTGGCGCGGCGATCTGCGCCAGGAGATCGTACGTGCGGTCGCGCCGCGCCTCAGGCGTCAGCGAGGGATGCACCTTGAGATAGCGCAATCGTTCACGCGTCGAACAGTAACGGAAATCACGGTTCTGGAGAATGAAGTCTTCAGGACGCTCGTCAAATTGCGGAAACGGGCGCAAGGTGAGCTTTTCAAGCTCCGGCGTGGGTGAGGCCGTTTCCTCGCCCAGCTCGTTGAAATAGGCCACCTCCGGGTACATCAGATACCACATGCCGTCCAGATATTCGGCACGTGCGCTCTTCACCGTCATCTGCCGCACACCAAGAGACGAATTGACGGAAATCGACACGTCTTCCAGAATCCGCGCATCTTCCGTCACCGTCATGCCGATGCGCCAGGTGCGGTTCGCGGGGGCGTTGTGGTACACGAGTTCGCCCGTGCGCTCCATTTCGGATTCTTTGAAACGCGCCGCCTTGTACTGTTTCGCCCATTGGCCGTAACGCGGCACATAGCACTCGTTCACCCACGCCACGAAAATCGCCATCAGCGTGGCCGCCACGAGGAGCGGCTTGACGATGGTGAAAAATCCGATCCCGCTCGCCCGCATCGCGATCAATTCCGAATGGCGGCAGAAGTTCCACATCGTGTAGAGCGTCGCGAGCATGAGGCAGGCGGGCGCCATCCATTCGAAATAGGGGGCCAGATACCCCGCGAGATACGTGCCCGCCTTCAGAAAGCCGGGCTTCGCTTCCACCAACCGGCTGAACGAGCCGAAGAGCTCGAAGAGCAGGTAGATGGAGAGAAAACCCGTCAGGCAGTAGAACAGGGGCACGCAGAATTCGCGAAAGACGTAGCGAGTGAGGATTTTCATGTGTTGGGATAAGGGGCGCTATCGCGCGAGCCACCCGCCGTCGACGGGAAGGACGATGCCGTTGATGTAATCGGAAGCGGGCGAACAGAGGAACACGCAGGCGCCTGCGATGTCTTGGGCAAGCCCCCAGCGCCCGGCGGGGATGCGCTCGAGAATCTGGCGGCTCCGCACGGGATCGGCCCTGAGGGCGGCCGTGTTGTCCGTCGCGATATAGCCGGGGGCGATCGCATTCACGTTCACGCCCTTGGGGGCCCATTCGTTTGCGAGGGCCTTCGTCAGCTGCCCCACCGCGCCCTTCGACGCCGCATAGCCCGGCACCGTGATGCCGCCCTGGAACGTGAGGAGCGAGGCGGTGAAGACGATCTTCCCATAGCCGCGCGCAA
Source organism: Kiritimatiellia bacterium (assembly GCA_045617985.1). Lineage (GTDB taxonomy): Bacteria > Verrucomicrobiota > Kiritimatiellia > RFP12 > UBA1067 > RUG572. The sequence continues at coordinate 24,250 of JAZLJP010000048.1, read as the reverse complement.
CCATGTCCTTCCCGAATTCGCGGGCGAGGATGAACTGCGAATTGATGTTCACGTCCATCACCTTGTCCCACCACTCGTCGGGATGCTCGGCCGCGGGCTTGCGGAGGATCGTACCCGCGTTATTGACGAGGATGTCGATCCGGTGCTCCTTCTTCACACGTTCGATGAAGGCGTAGACGGCTGCGCGGTCCGAAAGATCGCAGTCCTTCGACGACGTGCGCACGACACGCGCCCCCGCCGCCTCAAGGGCGTCAGCCATTGCCTTGCCGATGCCCCGGTTCGAACCGGTCACCAGCGCCGTCTTTCCATTCAGATCGTATGTGATCATATTCCGTACACCTCTCTCAGCATGCTCAGAACATTCTACGTTCTCAATTTCAATTCTCAATTTGCGATCAGCGCAACGCGCTGATCGCGATGCCGTCCATATCGTCGAACACCTGGTTTTCGCCGCCCATCGCCCAGCAGAACGTGTAGGCCTTCGTGCCCACGCCGGCGTGGATGGACCACATCGGGGAGATGACGACGTCGTGGTCGTGCATCGCGAGATGGCGCGTTTCATCGCCCGGCCCCATGAAATGGAACACGCACTGGTCGGGCTCGATGCCGAAGTACATGTAGATTTCCGTACGGCGCTCGTGCGTATGCGCGGGCATCGTGTTCCAGTTGCTGCCGGGCTCGAGTTCCGTGTAGCCCATCACGAGCTGGCAGCTGTCGCAGCGGCCGGGGAGGATGAACTGGTGGATCGTGCGGAGGTTGCAATCCTCCTTCGAGCCGCAGTGACGGTGGTTCGCATCTTCGAAGCGGATGAGCTTCGTGGGAAATTCCTTGTGGGCGGGATAGCTCACGAGATAGAACTGGGCGGGCGTTTTCGCGCTCTTCGAGGAGAAGAGAATCTTCTTCGTGCCGCGGCCCACGTAGAGGACCTCGCGCGGCTTGAGGACGTACTTCGTGCCGTCGCACGCAACGGTACCTTCGCCGCCCACGTTCAGGACGCCAAGCTCGCGCCGCTCGCAGAAGTAATCGCTCGCGATCTCCTTCCCCGCCGGCATCGCGAGGGCCTTCGTCGTCGGCACGGCAAAACCCGCAATGGCCCGCTCGACCTCGCAATACATGAGGTTGACCTTGCCCTTTTCACAAAGTGCCGTATTCATGAACGCCGCGCGCAATTCCTCCGTGGTCATGCGCTTGTATTCGTTCCGGCCGATCGTATAGCGTACTTCCATCACTCTCTCCTTGTTCGTAAAAGATGGGGTATTATATCATTTTCCCGGCCCATCACCAAGGAGAATGTGGGCGCTACTTCAACCGATCCATGAGGTTCTTGTTATAGGTCCAGGCGGGCTTGTCGAGGGAACCTTGGATGCGGAAGTCGAAGAGCATTTTGGAGAGAAGCCCGACCGGCCAGTTGATGGGCGTTGCGAGTTTGCCGAGCACCGATTCGTTCCGCGTGAGCGTGACGCGCGCCGTGAAATCAAGCTTGTCGTGCGGAATGTCGTAGAGCCCGCGCGCCTGAATCGAAAAGAGCTCGCCCTCCACCTTCACGTTCGAGGCGTAGACGACGCCGTTCGTGAGCGTATAGTCCATCGTCCCGCGCGAGAAGTTGACCACGCCCGAAACCCCCGGCACATTGCGCGCCAGGTAGTCGGTCAACCCCGCGAAGAGTTTCATCTGCGCGAGATGGCCTTCGCGGCAGACGATGCGGCCGCAGCCGCCAAGGCGGGGAACGACATTCGTCACAAGCGGCCCCGTGAGCGTGAGATCGGCATCGATCACGCCTTGGCGATCGCCCGGATCAACGCGAAACGTCTCGGCGACATCCTTTAAGAGCACGTCGCGGCAGGCGATGTTCACGCAAAAAGAGGCATGGTCCTGCTTGAACTCGGGAATGGAAAGAAGCGCGTTCCCCTTCACCGTACCCCCGCGCGGCGCCTTCGCAACGATATTCGTGAAGGTGATATCCGTTCCCTTGAGATGGAAGGCGCCGGATGCCTCGCGGAGCGGCACGGAAAAGAGCGTTCCGCGCGCGAAGGCCACCGTGCCCTTGAGATCGTTCGCCTTCGCAAACCGCGGATTCACCGCGAGCCGTCCGTTGAGCGTCATCGTGGGCGTCGTTTCGGGCACGAGGCAATCGAGCGAACCATCCGTGAGCACATCGGCAATCGCAAGGGCGTTGCTGAGCGAAGTGCGGCTCTCGACATCGAAATTCACGTAGCCCACATCGTTCGTGTTCTCGTAGACGATCGAGCCCTTCATCTGCGTGCCGTCGGCAAGATCCGCCACGAGCGGCTGCTCCGGCGTTCCCACGGCGATGCGCGCGTTCTGGTAGGTGTCGCGCACGAACACGCGCACATCCACCGTGCCATCCACCTTCTTCAAAGGCACGCCGTGATGGAAGCCGCCCACGGGATGAAGGTCAAGGAAGAGATGGAGATCGTTATTCCGCAAATTGACGTCAAAGGCACAGAGAGAGCCAACGGGCGGTTCCACCTTCGTAAAGGCGTCCATGAACGGCAGGGCGTTGAAAATGTCGAGCGCAACGAGCATCGGGCGGATGTTGTGCTGGCGGGCCTGTCCCTTCACCTGGCCCCGCACGAGCTGATCCTCGAGATCGAGTTCCACGTTTCCGTCAAGCGTCATAAGGGCATCGCCATCCGCCCATTGAAGATGGAGCGCGGGAATGCGCATCGAACCGCGCGTGAAGGCGACAGAGGGCAACTCCAAATACTTGGGCGTCACGCTGAGGATGTCCGGCCGAATCAGCGTCACGCGAAACGGCTTGATCTCCGGCATCTCCATCTCCACGGGCTCATCCTTCTCCTTGAAGTCGGGCGAGCCGGGGAATTCGACGGAGTCCGGCACATAATATCCCTCCGGCAGGCGCGGATACTTGAGCTCGGTGATCGTGACCCCTTCGAGGATGTGCTCCCACGCCCAGGGAATGCGCCGGAGGTTCAGCTCCAAATCGACGATCAACGCCGAAAGAAACGGCCGCACGGGCTCGAGCGCCCGCATCGGATGGCGTTTCTTGTCGAACACGCGCACATTGCGGATCTTCACGCCACGCGAAAAACGGAACGAGGCCGACTCCGCCGTCACAAGCACCCCCCCACGCGACAACTCCCGCGTGAGGCGCGCCAGAAGCGGACGGGGAACGGGCTGCTCGAAGAAAACCAATGCCACGAGGGCGACAAGGAGGCACAGAAGAACGGTAGCGGAAAGATACTTCAAAAGGCGCCAAAAGTCTTTAATCGAAACTTTCATCGGGGACGCTCTTTTCTTTTCCAGTTCACGACTAAATTGGCAGCCCCTAGCGGAGTCGAACCGCTCTTACAAGGATGAGAACCTCGTGTCCTAGCCGATAGACGAAGGGGCCGTTTGTTCTGGTGCACCCGGTGGGAGTCGAACCCACACACCTTGCGGCACAAGAACCTGAATCTTGCGTGTATGCCAATTTCACCACGGGTGCGAACGGGGAGATAGTATGACATATTCTCAGAGCAAAGTCAATGGGGAAAATGAGGAAAATTCCATTTCCTCTCATTTGTAATTTTTGCTATACTATTTGACATGAAATCATTGCGGTATAAGGTCAAGTCCGGGCAGACCATGCTGGAATACGTCATCGTGTTCGTGGTGCTGCTGGGCGTATTGGAGGCGATACATCTTTTCGTATCCGCCGCCCATTCGTCCGCCGAGCGCACGACCCAGCTCGTGACGTGCGAATATCCGTAACGATTTCCCCATTAACAGAAAGGACATTAGACATGAAGAGCCGCAAGTTCAAAAAAGGTCAGACGATGGTCGAATACATCATCATCGTCGCGCTCATCGCGATTTCCCTGATCGCCGTGTTCACCTATTTCGGCCGTGGCGTGGGCAAGAAGGTTGCCGGCGCGACTTCCGCGATTTCGGAATCGGAAGGCTCCAAGGCGCAGCAGGCCGTCGAATCGCTCGACGAAAACACGATCAAGCGGTTGGGCGAATAGTCGTTCCTTCTCCAAGGTGCGAGGCATGGCGCGCATCCGCCCCAGAAGAGATCGTGCCGGGCAGGCGATGATCGAAACGATCGTCGTTTTGTTCTTTCTGTGCATGGTCTTCTTCTGGGTGTACGAGTATACGGCCATCCTCACGAACCACACGGTTCTCGACTACGCCGCCGCGCGCGCCGCGCGCGCACGCGCCGTGGGGTTCAACGATTTCATGATCACGAAAACGGTTCGCATCGCCACCATGGCAACGGCCGGGCGCTGCCTCACGCAAGACGACGAAGGGAAAGACCTCTCCACGGGCGCGCTCATCAGCCGCATGGGTTCCTACCTCCAAGCCGAGAACGACGCGGAAACGCGCGGCATTCTCGACTTCCCCTTTTGGGAAGGTTCGAAGCTCGGCTGGGACTGCAGCGAGCCGGGCGGCGACGTGAACGAGCTCATCATGCGCGTGTGGCAAAGCCGCCCCCTCTACGGCGACGGCGAAGCGACTGAAGATGCCGCCATCGACGGCCGCCTCTACAAGTTGACGGGCGAAGCCCGCATCGAGGGCCACTACCCCTTCTATCTCCAATGACCGCCAGGCGAACAGATGCCGCCGGCCAGATCATCCTGGTCGTGCTCTTCATGATGCTCGGGCTTCTCTTCCTGATGCTCGTGAATGCCGACGTCTTTCTCGCCATCCGCGGCAAGGGCCGCCTCCAGAACGCCGGCGATGCCGCCGCGCTCGCCGCCGCCCGTTGGCAGGGCATTACCTTGAACGGCATCGGCGCCCTGAATCTCGCGCAGGTCGACCTCGCCTGCAAATACGCGCAGTCGCCCGACCAGGTCACAAACCTCGTTGCGGGCGTGCAGCATCTGCAGGAGCGCCTCCTCTTCGCCGGCCCCTGCGCCGGGCTCTACGCCTCGCAGTGCATCGCCGCGAAGAACGGCATGCTCGTCGATAACGGCATGACGCGCCTCGTGACCGATGCGATCATGGGAGCTGCGAAATACGTGCCGCCCACCCCCTCCTGGCCCACGAAGAGCGAAGACTACGCGCTCATGCTCCGCGGCGCCGTGGCGGACGGCGTCTACGCCGGGTGCGACAACGCGCAGTTCTTCAACTACGCGGCCGATGGCTCGCACCCCCTTTACAACCGCGGCTTCTATCAGGCCGTCGACGGCGAGGACTGGTGCTGGTTCTTCCTGCGCGACAACATGTATGCGCTCTTGAAGAATTTCAACGGCTGGGGCGACGTGCAGCCCGGCTCCACCGCGTCGCCCGCGAACCCGGAATTCTACGCCGTTGCGGTGAACCGCGTCATCGGCGCCCTGCGCGATCTCGACCCCGACCGCAACGGCGCGCGCATGCGCCGCAACATGATCGACCTCGCGCGCCGCGCCGGTTGCGAAAACGTGAACGAACAGACGTTCGACCAGGCGGGCCTTCTCACGAACGACTTCACCTACGCCTGGTGCGTCTACAACGGCGATTGGCGGCCCTGGACCGAAATGCACCGCGACGGCCCCGACCATCTGCCCCTCCGCAGCGACGTGCAGCCGCGCTACGACCTCTTCGGCTGCTCGGCGGTGACGCGCGTCGTCGCCTCCATGACGCCGCTTACGCCCGGTACGGGCGAGCGCGAAAACCTGTGGACCGCCGCCGCGAAGCCCTTCGGCGAAATCGACGGCCGCTCCGTCACGCTCGACGGCGAGTTCCCGCTCGTCACCCCCGCCTTCACCGCCGTGCGCCTCATCATGCTGGCCGGCGCTTCGGAAGAGCGCCTCAACATGGCGGAAGACGACTGGGTGATCCACACGCGCGACCACATCCAGAGTTGCGCCGAAGGGAAAGGCGTTTCCGGCTGCCGCTACTGCACGATTCTCGACAAATGGAACAAGCCCTCCTTCCGTTTGAAAGGCGTGATCTGGCTTGAGAAGAACAGCGAACAATGCATTGTCCACACGGGCGGCGGCGGTGCGCCCACAGGAGGAACGCGCCATGCACGTTAGACGCGGCCAGGCCGCCATCGAATTTGCGGTGTGCGTGTTCGCCTTCGCGCTCCTCTTGAGCGCGATCTTCACCTTCGCCGCCATCATTCCCGAATCGACCCGCATCCAGAGCATGGTGCGTGCGATGGCGGGGCGCAATGCCGAGTCCGGGAGCGGTGCCGCCGAAGGCACCCTTCCCGAACGGACGCTCGACAACCTCCCCCTCGCCCTTCGCGCCGTGCCGGCCGTCGACCTCGTGCGCGAAGACCTCGATTTCACGGTGGACCTCGACGAACTCGCCGCCACCTACATGTTCGGCGCCGACGGCAAGAACGAATTGAAGATCGGCGAGTCGTCCTACATGCCCGCGATGGGCCTTCCCGAATTCACGCCCGCGACGGGCATCACCCAAGAGGAGGGGCTCCTATGAAACGCGCCTTGATCGCCCTCGCCGCCCTGGCCGCCGTCGCCGTTCTCGCCGGCGGCTGGATCTTCCATACGCGCACCATTCCGCCGGCGGCCGAGTACCGCGGCACGTTCAACGGCAACGACGAAGTGGGCGTGTGGTTCGAAAACGGCACGGCGCTCGACGCCGCGGAAAAGGTCGCGCGCGATTACCGCGCGGCCGGTTGGTCGGAACTCCCCGTCTCCACCGCCACCTTCAAGCTCTTTGCCAAGGGTACGCGCACCGCCGCCTTCCTCGCGGAAGACGTCCCCGCCGGCGCGCGCGTTACGGAATTGATCCGCAAGGGAAACAAGTGGGACTAAAAAAGACACGGAGCCATTTATGAAACAGCAAATCGTATTGATCATCGCCATCGTCGCCGGCCTTTTGGCCGCCATTCTCACACGCACCTATCTTGCGTCCAAAGACAGCGAATATACCGCCCTCCGGCAGAAATTCCTCGACACGCATAAAACGATGGAAGCCCTTTGCTACAACAAGGACGTTCCCGGGGGCACGAGCCTCCAGAAGAGCGACTTCGGCGTACGCGTCGTTCCCGCCTCGGGCCTGCGCGGCCAAGCCCTCACCGAGCAGCAGGTGGACGAGATCGTAGGCCGCAAGCTCGTCAGCGGCCATCGGAAAGGCGAGCTCGTGTTCTGGAGCGACATCGAAGGCGGCAATCCCATCGGGAACGGACTTGCCAACGACATCCACAAGAAGATGCGCGCCGTTTCCATCAACGCCTCCGGATCCGCCGCCGTGAGCGGCATGGTGAAGCCGAACGACCATGTGGACGTCATCGGCACCTTCTCCTTCCCGAAGACCGGTGAAGACGGAAAGATAATCGAAGAACTCGTCACCTGCACGATGCTCCAGAACGTGCTCGTTTTGGCGACGGGCAAAGATACGGCCAAAACCGCCGCCACCTTCAACTTCGGCGGCAGCAACTATTCCACGGTCACCCTCGAAGTGACGCCGCGCGAAGCCGAGATGCTCGTCTTCTGCGAACAGATCAAGGGCCGCCTCGCGCTCACCTTGCGCAACCGAAACGACACGTCCTACGAAACGGAACTGCCGCAGGTCAATTTTGAGAAGATCCGCGCCGAAATCGAAGACCTCAACCAGAAGCGTCAGAATCAATTGGGAGGAGTCCGCTAATGTCGTTCGCTCTTGACATCGTCCTGCCCGGCGAGGGCGCCGCGAGCCGTTACCTGTTCGACGACGGCTCCTACATCCTCGGCCGCGGCAGCGCCTGCCACATCAATCTCAACGATGCGCTCGTCTCCGAACGCCACGCGCTTCTCATCCTCGACGGCGAAACCGCCACGATCAAGGACATGAACAGCGCCAACGGCACCTACGTGAACGGCTCGCCGATCAACGATCTCGTGCAGCTCTCGCCCGAGGCCGTGGTGCAAGTGGGAGAAACCGCCCTGCGCGTGTTTCCGGTGTCCGCCGAAGAGGCGGCCGACATGCAGCAGCAGTCCGACGCAGCCGAAGAGCCCCCGGCCCCCGCGCCCGAGCCGGAACCTCCTGAAGAAGAAGAGGACGACGAGCCGGAAGCCGATCCAATGGCGGAAATCCGCCGCCAGGTGAAGGAACAGATCCAGCAGGAACTCATCACCCGCCTCGACCTCAAGCGCCTCACCGTTGCGGGCGTCGATCGTGCCGGGCTCGAAAAACAGGCCACGGCGAAGATCCACGAAATCGTGGAACAGGTGCGCGCGAACGGCAAGCTGCCGCAGGGCATCGACGCCGCAGGCCTCGAACAGGAAGTCTTCAACGAAGCCCTTCGCCTCGGGCCGCTCGAGGAACTCCTTGCCGATAACTCCGTCACGGAAATCATGGTGAATGGGCCCCATCGCGTCTATGTGGAACGCCACGGCAAGCTCCAGCTCTCCGGCCTCCAGTTCCTTGACGACGCGAGCGTGATGGCCGTCATCGAACGGATCGTCTCCCCGATCGGCCGCCGTATCGACGAATCGCAGCCCTATGTGGACGCGCGTCTTGCGGACGGTTCGCGCGTAAACGCGATCATTCCGCCGCTCGCCCTTTCCGGCCCCACGATCACGATTCGCAAGTTCGCGAAGAAGACGCTCACCGTGAGCGATTTCGTGGACTTCGGCACCTGGACCTACAACGCCGCCGAATTCATGAAGGCCTGCGTCGTGATGCGCAAGAACATCATCGTCGCCGGCGGTACGGGTTCCGGCAAAACCACCCTTCTCAACCTCCTCTCCGGCTTCATTCCGAAAACCGAACGTATCGTCACCGTGGAAGACGCAGCCGAATTGCGCCTCGTGCAGCCGCACGTCGTACGCCTCGAGGCGCGGCCGCCGAACATCGAAGGCCGCGGCGCCGTGACGATTCGCGACCTCGTGAAGAACTGCCTGCGTATGCGGCCTGACCGCATCATCGTGGGCGAATGCCGCGGCGGCGAGGCGCTCGACATGCTCCAGGCCATGAACACGGGCCATGACGGCTCGCTCACGACCGTGCACGCGAACTCGCCGCGCGACGTGATTTCACGTCTTGAGACGATGGTACTCATGAGCGGCATGGAACTGCCCTCGCGCGCCATCCGCGAGCAGATCTCTTCGGCTGTCGACATCATCATCCACGAGTCGCGCCTTTCCGACGGTTCGCGCAAGGTGGTGGCCATCTCCGAAGTAACCGGCATGGAAGGCCAGCAGATCGTGATGCAGGACATCTTCCAGTTCCGCCAAACGGGTATCGACGAACACGGCAAGGTGCTTGGCCAGTTCCGGCCCACAGGCGCCATCCCCACTTTCTACGAACATCTCAAGAGCCGCGGCCTCCATCTCGACACCGCGATCTTCGACCCGAACAAAAACGTGGAAGTTCGTCTCCAGAAGGTCGGCAACTAAAGAAGAGCGGTTATGGTGATCAACGAAACAATGGTCTTCTGGGGGACTGTCGCGGCCGTCACGGCGGCCGTGGGCGCCTTCGCGTATCTCTTCGTGGCCGCGCTCCACGAGGGCACGGATAGCTACGCCTCCGCAATGGGCAAGGAAACGAGCCAGCAGTTCGAAGACGTTTTCATGTTCGTTTCGCCGGCGAAGATCGCAAAAATCGGCCGTATCTCGGCATTGATTGCGTTCTTCATCTTCTTCATTCCGCTCTTCAGCTTCACGAACGCGATCTCGATGCTCGCAGGGATCGTTCTCGGGCTTGCCGCAGGGGCCTTCGTCTTCACGCTCCCCGGCCGTTACGTGCGTATCTTGCGCGAACGTCGGCGCCTCAAATTCAACGAACAGCTCGTGGATGCGCTCGGCACGATGTCGAATGCGCTCCGCGCCGGTTTCTCCATCAACCAGGCCTTTGAGAGCGTAGTCGAAAACGGCGAAAAACCGATTTCGCAGGAATTCAGCGTGCTCCTGCAGCAGATGCGCGTGGGGCTCAGCTTTGAAGATGCGCTCGCCTCGCTCGATAAGCGCGTCCAGTCCGACGACCTCACCCTCGTCTGCACCTCGATCGACATCGCCCGTAAGACAGGCGGCAACCTCACCGAAATCTTCGACCGCATTTCCGAGACGATCCGCGGCCGCATGCGCATCGAACGCCGCGTTCGCACCCTCACGGCCCAGGGCCGCATGCAAGGCATCATCGTCTCCTGCATGCCGCTCGTTCTCGGCATCGCAATGACGGTACTGAAGCCCGACGTCATGAAACCGTTCCTCCTCTCGGTCAAAGGCATGATCTGCGTCGGCATTTCCCTCACCCTCGTCATCATCGGCTGGTTCTTCATTCGAAAAATCATCAAAATCGACGTCTAGCTCATGCCTGGTGCTTGGTGTCCCGTCAGCCACTTGGTAGGGCGGGCGCACCGCGCACGCCGTGGGCTCGTAAGAGGTCATTGGTACGTTGCGGTTACGCCGGCATTGCTTCAGTTCGGAGTGGTCATCTTTCTTTCAAATCGCCCGTCTTTCAATTCCTATAAGAAAATTGCAAACCTGCGGCCGCACAGAAGCGCAGCCTTCCCAAGTTGCCGACATGCGCGCAAATTTCAACCTTTCGGGAGGAACGCGCTTGGAGCGCATTCGCATTATTCGCAGTTTTTTCCGAGGCCTCTTACGTGCCCGCAAAGTCGATTCTAACGTATATATATACTTTAGAATCCACCCTGTCGCCCATCTACCACCCCCAAGGGGCACCTCTCACATGCTCTGTAAACATCCCGGCCAATTTGCCAAAAGGGAACCAGAACACGAATGCGCGCATTAAAGCGGGGATAGTCCCCATCTGAAATCTTCACGGGCAACCATGGGGACTGTCCCCACATGGTCCCAGCTGTGGTGGCAAAAAAAATCCCGCTCCAGGGTATGGGGAGGACCTGGAGCGGTAACGGACAGTTGGTTGGCTTCGTCCAAATGAGAGTAGGCGAAAACTCCGGCGAATCTACAACCCATATAAAATTTTTCCGATTTTCCCCCCTGTGGGTTCCCTTTGGGGACTGTCCCCTCTGGACCATTGGTGCCTGGGTCTTCGCGTTTGGCACTTGGATACACTGCGGTCCGCATGAGGTCATTGGCACGTTACGCGACAGTACTACCTATTGTGCCAACCCCCAATACGCCGCATCACCCCACCAACTTACAACTGCCCTTCACTGAAATATTTACCAACGGCCCATCTCCGCCTACGGTGTTTTCCAGGGAGAAACTGTCATGACAGGCATGAGGGAAAACACGTCGTCACTGCGAGGCACGATATTGGAGCGGGGACAGTCCCCGCAGGCTTTGTTGTGCGCCATAGTCCAAAGCCAACAAGGAATGTAGATTATATATATACTTTACAATCGACTCGGGACGTGGTACAATCGAAAATATGAAAAATGAAATCAAGGAATTGACACCGACCATTTGGCGGACCATTCGGGCAGCGATGAATGCGAAGCGGCTGAACCTGCTTCGTGCGGTGCTGTTCTCGAGCGGAAGAGAGTACACGGTGAGCGACCTTGCGCGAAAATTCGGAATCGACCAGCCGATCGCCACCAATTATCTGCGGCAGCTGAACGCCCGGGGGCTTTTGGGAGTCACTCGCGGAAAGATTAAAGTTTTCTACAATTCCGAACAAGATCGTTCGTTGCCAGATTCCCTCAAGATTCAACGAGCGCTCAAGTCATGCATGGTTGCCGATTCTGCACCGGGGTGGGAAGGAAAACTGATGACGGTCATGAAGGCGTTCTCGCATTTCAACCGATTGGCGATGATCACCCGTTTGGCGGAAGGTCCGGCGACAATCGACGATTTGCGACACGCCATCGGCGGTTGCGTCAAATCCATCTACCATCATCTTGAATTTCTCAATGCGGCGGGGTTGATCTCCGTCGACCATACATTTCACCGTCCTTCGATATTCCAGCTCGTGCCTCCTACCCATCCGCTTGCGCGGACTTTGCTTGAAATCACTTTGCAACGCCAGGCCAGTTTCCAGGGATATCGGAATGAGCCAATCGGGGATGACAATGACCAGACGACCCGATACATACTTCACAAGATCGCCCGTACTGAATCGGCCAAGCGGGAATTACGTGGAGATGAGAGCAAGTCAGCAGGACGAAAGCGGAAAGTAAAAACAAAAACGTGACGCTCTACGGTAGATTGTAGATTATATATATACTTTACACTACGCCCCTTGGGAACAGGAAGGAGATGAACATGACGGAACTGTATGAGGTCTTGAAAACGATTGATGACAGAGTGCTGGAGGGATGGACGAGCGCCAGAACCTTCGCTCGCGGACGGGAATATTGCGATCGGGTCGGCGAGTTGGGGTTCACACATGGGGTTTTGACAGCAAAAGTCAATGGAACCAGTGAATACATAACCAATGTCTATTTGTCTGAGGGAGGAGGACTGGAATCGGTCTGCTCGTGTCCCGTCCACCATCGTTGCAAGCATGCTGTTGCCTTGATATTGGCCACGCGGGCCCTGATGGACCGGGGAATCGCGATCCGGGAACTGAACCGTGAAGAATGGGTGCTTCCACCGAATTCCGATACGACCTCGGGTTCCGGTAGATGTGAAGGCCTCATTCCCATGAGTACCATCAGAAAAATATCGCCGGGCGGCACCGTTAATGGACAGAAAGAAACGAATTTAGGATGGGCTCTCGGCCAGCCGATTTACACGACGATCAAACCCCGAAAAAAATACTTTCGATCCAGCGATTATTCGTATCCAGTACCCGAGAATCCAGGATATCCAGAACGGAGAATGCCCCATTCCGAAATAAAATTCCCGGACAACCAGTTTCAGACCTCGATATGGCCTTCGGTAAGGTGCCGCACGGCCAAGGACGTGCGGGAGTTTCTATCCGACGTGCCGTTCGTTGGCCGTGAGATTTTCAAATTGAGAACATTTGGCAGCTGTGCAGAAGTCGACGAACGCCACTTCTTGGAGGAATCAGGAAAAGATTTCGACGATGATGGATATGGGGACTGTTGGAAACCCTATCTTGAAATCGAAGATGGTACGATGTTCGACCAATCGATTTCAGCAAGGTACGTCGTACAAATCGATTTCAAACGGGGAGGAACCTTTGAAATCGACGGGGAAATCGCTCCCGATTTTTATTTGGCAATGAATCAAATTGGTTTCGGAGTGGCCCCCGAAATGACTTGCAATGTTGACATGGGGGAGTATTTTGCCAATGTCTGTGGACGAGCGATTGCAAGTGTCGAGGTCGTTTCGTCGTTTCATGACCGCGACCCGTACTACGGACGACCGTATGAAACCCCGGTAGAACTTGCTGACGAAATTGTGTTCTGGCTTGACGATGGCCATGGACTGCGATTCAGGACGGAGAGTACCAATCTCCTTGTCGACATGATTGACTCAAAACGGATGACGTGTAAACTGCCCTGGAAGACTATCAAACGTACTTTGTACAATGATGCGGATGTTTTTGTCGACCAGGCCACTGGTTATGTTTCGGAAAGCTTGATGCTCGGTTTGGGGCGTAAAGGTGATTACTGGTCTGGCAACGGAAGGTGCCTGTTGTATTTTAATGATGAGCGCGTACCAACATGGAAAACGATGAAAGCGAGTGCCTCTATCATGAGAACGCATTCGGTGATTCTGGCTTTGGCTGCCTATGCGATTGGCTACCGCGGCAGCGGGGATTGCATATTTGAGATGGCGGAATGGAACCGGTTGTTGAATGCCGCCGATGAGATGCTGGAGATACCGGTTTCATGTCCTACGACACTGCTTGGTCGATTGATAGACAGAGATAGATCGGCAAAATTGTTAAAGGACGTGAGAAAGTGGACAAATTGGGTCAATCCCACAGGGAAACCTGTTCGGGTGAGTAATCTGTGGGCAGCCAAATGATCCATGATGCCCTCTGAAACACATTGGGGACTGTCCCCCAAACACATTGGGGACTGTCCCCCAAAACACATTGGGGACTGTCCCCCAGAACCATCCAACAAAAATTCACTCCCATCACTCCGCTCGCTCCAATCCCTCCAACAAAAAGACAAGTTGAAGACCCGTCCACTCGTAGCGCGAATCCAAAGATCTTTACCAGAATTCCAATGAGGTTTTTTCAATACTTTCTTTTGGGATGAGGATTTCGGATCGGGACCGTTCCGCACCGAAATCTTCGGCCGATCATACACCAATGTCAACCAGCCCCAGGACAAGCGCTCGACGATTGAACCTATCAAAACACCGTAGGCGGCAGTACCGAGTTTTATCCAAGACTTACCACAAGATCGATTCTAACGTATATATATACTTTAGAATCCACCCCACCGCGCACTTACCAACTAAAAGGGCCACCTCTCACATGACCCGTTAATATTCCCGCCCATTTATCAAAGGGAAACCAGAACACAAACGCGCAAATGTTCACAACAAATACCAGCCAGAACCCCCAGGCAAATCCTCCAACGGGCCTCGTTTCACCCTTCGCCAATGCGAGATTTTTCAAATGATATCGGTAACAATCAAAGGCCAAACACGCCAAGAAGGGCAAACATGGAAGAAGCCCCAAGAAGCCGATGAGGAATACAAATGATGCAAAGAAAAAAAACAGCGCAAAAATCGAAAAAGGAAGAAACACGCACGCATAACAACACGTGATCGCCCCCATCATCCCGCAAAGGAAACGAAGTCCACACCATCGAGCCCCAAGCCTCTTCGATTTCTGGACATCTGATCCATTTACCATTGACGGTTCGGTTTTTATCAAGCGAGAAACCGGTCGACGCCCCCTGCGGCTGGGCAGTCGTTTCGTCAATAACGGCCTCAGAACGCGCGCACCGCCGGCAAAACATGGTTCAGGGGCGCGCGTTCTTCGCATCCAGTTCAGGCGCTTCGAGAACGATGACGCCGCTACACGACCCCAGCCGCTTGGGATCGTAAAGTCCCCAACGCAGACTGCCGTCCGGCGCGAGCTCGATCACCTGCCAGCCCGTGTAGGAATCCTTGCTGCCGTGCCCGGTCCAATGCGCCACGTACATGCTGCCATCGGGCATTTCCTGGACCTGCGCATAGAATCGTTCCTTGCGCTGGGCATTGTTCTGCGGCATCGCCGCGCGCCACAGCACCTTCCCCTCGGGGGTGATGCGCAGCACGTCGCCATGGTAGCCGCAGGAACAGATATAGGTCTTACCATCTCGCGCAGGGATATAGTCGAAAGAGTTCATGCCCTTGGTCTGGCGCCAATCCGCCACCAGGTCCAGAGTCTTCTCGCGGTCGTTGAGCCGCATGCGCGCCTGGCCCAGGTTCCATGAGACGAGCAACGTCTTGCCATCGCGATCCCAATTGACCGTTCGAACGTTGAAGACCTTGTCGGTATGGTACGTCGCAACATGTTCGCGTTTGGCGCTGAAACGGACGAAATCGGCGCAATTCCCCGGATATCTCCCGTGGTTGACGCTCGCAATGAACCCGCCATCGGGCAGGTCGCACATCGCCGAAATGCCGTTCAGGAGCGGATGCTTGAAGGTATCGACGACCTTGCGCTGCTCCAGATCGAAAATCTGGAATCCGCCGCCGCCAACCGTGCGATATCGATTAGCGCCCACCGGCTTGAGATCCCACACCGGTTTCACGGCAGGGATCGAGAAGCACCGGGCAGGATCGGAAGTATCATAGTAGTGGAGGCGGGCACGGGATTCGTCCGCCAAGACGAACCGGCGCGTCTCGATTTTCTCAGCGCCTGTGGCGACCGATGCCACGCGTTCGATTTGCGGTTTCGTGGGTTCGGAACGCAGGGGTGCGCCGAAAAGTCCTCCCCGTAGCACTTTCGGCGAAGGACACGGCGGAATTTCGGCGGGGCGCACAAAGGTGCTGTCGGCATCAAGGCCGAATTCGCGCTGGTAGCGCTTGAAGCCCTCGGGGCCCGCCTCCCAGGCACGAGAGGCCGGAAAGACGCAGCCCGAATTCTTTTCGCGCGCATTGAAATGGTACTCGGCGATCTTGCCTTCGGGGATCCAATAGACGTTGTTCGTCATCACGAGGCCTCCCCGCCAGTCATTGAAGAAGCGCGCCCCCCGATCCGTCGTGCGGATGAAGCGGTTGTTGCGCACGATGAAGTTCGTGGTGGGCGCCGCATTGTCGTAGAACATCAGATGCGCGCCGTTCCGATCCGGACGCTGCGCGTGTCCCCAACCATATCCTGCATCGATGCACGTGTTGCGCTCGAAAAGGATGTTCGCCGTCTTGCTCCCCGGATCGTGGTTCCAATACTCGAAACTGTACTCGGCCTTCCAGACCAGGTTGTCGCGCCAGATGATGTCCGTCTGCGCCTGCGGGCTGTCCTTCGTCTGGTTCGTCAGCGCGGCATCGTAGATCTGCCACACGCGGTTGCCTTCAACGAGGTTATTGTGGCAGCCGCCCCAGAATTCGATGCCGTTGCCGTAGCGCACGGGACTCGTCGGGCGGCCCGCCGCATCCTTGTGCCAGTATTGGAGGCCGCCTCCAATCCAGCAGATGTCACAGCCGCGAATCGTGATGTTGCTCGTATTGGCGCCCCCGATGCCATGCGCCGCACCATAGCGCAGATGCAACCCTTCGTAGGTCACGTCGTGGCACCCGCTTTCATCGACGATATGCTGCGTGAGCGCGAGTTCGATCGAGTCGAACGCCTCGCCCGGATTCCGCGGATAGCGCACGTAAACGCGCTGTTCGGCCGGATTGTACCAGAAGTCGAGATCGTCGTTCTTCGCCACCTGGCGCCACCAGGGCGACGACGGCGTCACGGACCATTCAGGATTATCCCACTTCTTCACCCCCCACTGCACCCCGTGGTTGCAGATGAAGATGCCAACATCGCGCGGGATCCCGGGCTGAGTCGCCCACACGCGCTCGCCGACCTTTGTCCAATCCTCGGGGCGGCTTCGGTCCAGCGATCCCTGCAAGATGGGCTTTTCCGCATCGCCATAGGCGCCGTAGACGATCGCATCCTTCGGCTTGCCGCTTTTCGGGCGCAACTGCCCGCGCCAGATTCCACCGCACTTGAACAACACGCGGTCGCCCGGCTGCAACGGCAGCTCGTTCACGCGTTTGAGCGTGCGAATCGCCGTGGCGGGGGCCAATCCATCCGCCGCATCGTTTCCCGCCTTCGCATCCACATAGTACGTCTTGTTTCGCTGCCCGAACATGCGCCGAACGACTGCGGGCGCGGCAAAGCAAGTCCACGAGGCGTGGCCGACGCCCGGAATTTCCACAAAGTCGACCTGTTTCGCCCAGGCTGGGAAGATCGCCACATAACGGCGGAAGTTCCGAAAACGGGCGAGCCGGCTTTCGCCTTCCGCACGCGCCGCGCAGGACGACGCCACGTAGCGCCCCGACGGATCGTTGTCCTCAAGCCCGCAAAAGCAGAGCACTGAACGCGACGTGACATTCCCCCACATCGTCTCCTTGGACACGTTTTTCACGTAACGGCAGTCGTTCTTGCCGTCGAGACCGTAATGCCACGTGTTGTAGTTCGCCCATTCGTCTCCGGAAAGCGGCTCGAATGTTCCGTCCTTTTGGGGGCGGCGATCGTCGAGATAGAGCCATGACGACGGCGCCCCGACGGCGAAGTCGACCTTCACCCCCGGCCGCCACGGCGCCTTGCCCACGGCCACGTAGCGGTTCACGAACTGCCCGCCCGCCGAGTAGCCCATCAACAGCACGTTCTTGAGCCGCGGAAACACCTTCGCATCCATCAGCTTCGCGAAAACCTCGTCCACCACGTCGTAGGCGCAGACCGGCCCCGCATTCACCGAATCGCCGCCTGCGGCCCAACCGCCCTGCTTCCAACAGGCGTAGCCCTTGAAGTCGGACTTCGCGAGCAGCTTTTCAAACGGGAAGCACGGCGCGATGATGTAGGGTTTAGGCAATGCCGGGTAGTTGGTCTCGAGGTTCGGCCGAATCGTTCGCGCGTAATCGTGCGTGCCGCTCGTGACCCCGTGAATGACGATGACCGCATACTGCGTATTCGTGTCGCACGTCTGCAGATCATGGTCCGCAAAATACAAAACCGGCCGCGTCGCCTTCCCGGGCAGCGCTAGCGAGAACGGCTTCGCCTCGTTCGCGCCCCAAGCGCCCAATGCCGCAAACGAAACAGAAAGCAATACGAATACAATCTTTTTCATTTCAGTCTACCTTTATACTGCCGCGAAGGGCCAGGCTCCACGGGCCATTTGCATTCACCGCCATTCCCGAGGGTCAGTTCTGACCGAAATCGGGCTCGCGGCGACCTTCGAAGTTCTTGCGCTGATGCTTGTGGCGCTTCGCATTCGCCGGATGGACGAATTTCTTCTCCTTCTGCGGACCGCCGAAGAAGTGCGCGCCGGGATGGCGGGCATTGCCCTTCCGATTACGCGCGCCGCCGCGAATCCACGGCGCCTGCGGCAGCCCTTCGCCCGTCTTGCCCGTCTTCGCTTCGGCCTGAAGGGAATGGAACGGCTGGTCGCGGTCGACGGGAATCGTCTTGCGGATGAAACGCTCGACGGCCTTCAGAAGGCCGCGCTCCTCCGGCGCGACAAACGAAATCGCCGCGCCGCTTTCGCCGGCGCGCGCGGTGCGGCCGATGCGATGCACGTAGCTTTCCGTCTCGACCGGCAGCTCCATATTGACGACAAGATCGATATCCGGCACGTCGATGCCGCGGCTGGCGATATCGGTCGCCACGAGAACGCGCGTCTTTCCGCTCTTGAAATCCTGCAAGGCGTGCGTGCGCTGGTTCTGCGATTTATCGGAATGAATCGCGGCAACCGTGATCTTTTCCTTCGAGAGCTTGCGCTCCACGCGGTCCGCACCATGGCGCGTGCGCGCGAAGACGATCACGCGGTACCATTCGGGATGCGTCTGCAGCAAATGGATGAGGAGGTTATCCTTGCTGCCCTTTTCCACGAGCATGCACTTCTGGTTGATCTTGTCGACCGTCGGAGCCTCGGGATTGATCATGATCTGCATCGGATCATGCACGAGCTCGCCCGCGAGGCGCAGGATCTCCGGCGAGAGCGTAGCCGAGAAGAAGAGCGACTGGCGGAGCTTCCCCGCAACGCCGTTCGCCGTTGCACCCGGCGCCACCCTGTTCGGCGGAAGTTTCGAAATGATGCGCTTGATATCGGGGAGGAAACCCATGTCGAGCATGCGGTCGGCCTCATCGAGAACGAAAAGTTCAACCTGGTCGAGATAGACGGCCCCCTGCGTCATGAGGTCCATGAGCCGCCCCGGCGTAGCAATCACCGTCTCGGCCCCCCTCTGAATCGCCTTCACCTGCGGGAATTGCGACACGCCGCCGAAGACGACGGCAAACGAGAGCCCCGTATACTTCGAATACTGCGCCACGTTCTCGGCCGTTTGCGCCGCGAGCTCGCGCGTGGGCGAAAGAACGAGCGCGCGCGGATGACCAGATGCCCCCTTCGCGCCTTCCGGACGGGGCGAGGAAAGAAGGCGATGGAGAATCGGCAGCATGAACGCCGCCGTCTTGCCCGTGCCCGTTTGCGCGCAGCCGATCAGGTCGCGCCCTTCCAAGAGGAACGGAATCGCCTTTTCCTGGATGGGCGTGGGAACCGCATACCCCGCCTCGCCGATTGCGTACTGGAGGCGCGGGTCAAGGAGACCGAACACATTCGCCTCGTAGGCGGCCGGCGGCGGCGTTTCGGGAAGCGGCGGAATTTTCGGCGCCGGGTCGCGCTCGGCGAGCCCGAAGTGCGGATGCGCACGCCCCCCCTTCGCGCCACCATGATGGCGCCTCTTGTGCCGATTGAAAAACGCGGGCTTATCGCTACGGAAATCCTTACCACCAGGACGACGACTGAATTCTTCTCTGCTCATAAGGCCGTGTAGTATATCATATTTTCCCGTGCAATGCGGTATGAAATTTGCTATAATTTATGCCACGGGTTTGTGGGGGGCCCTTAACAAGAAAAGGAACTTCTTACATGCAACTTTCTCGACGCACGTTTTTGAGCGGCTTTTCCGCCGCAGCAGCCGTTCCGGGGCTCTTCGCCGCCGCACGTTTGGCGCATGACCCCGACTTGACAGTTCTCCTGAGCGACATCCACGTTCCCGGCGAATTGAAGGACGATCTCTACTCGCATGCGAAATTCGCCCGCGTGGTGGCGGATATCCTCCGCATGGATCCCCTCCCGGCGCGCGCCGTCATTTTCGGCGACCTCGCCTGGCTCCACGGCCAGAAGGCGGACTACCTGCGCTCCGCCCCCGAAATCAAGCTTCTACGCGACGCCGGCATCGCCGTGACGATCGGCATGGGCAACCACGACCGCCGCTCGGCCTTCCTCGAGGTCTATCCCGAACACGCGACTACGACGAAAATCCCCGGCCGCATCGTGAACGTGTGCGACGCGGGCGCGGTCGACTTCCTGATGCTCGACGGCCTGCAAGGTACGGACGACCGCCCGGCGGATGCGATGGGCCCCGTTGCCGGCCTCCTCTGCAAAGACCAGCAGGACTGGCTTGCCGCCGCCCTCCCGAAGTGGAAGAAGCCCGTCTTCGTGTGCTCGCACTTCCCCGTGAAGGAACTCACCGTGGGCGGGAAGCCGCTCGCGCAGCTCCTCCACGACTGCCCCGCCGTTGCGGGCTACATCCATGGCCACGACCACCGCTGGTACAAGACCTACCCGCTGAAGAGCTGGACCTCCTCGCACACGCTGCGCACGCTCTGCCTGCCCTCCACGGGCTTCTGGGGCGATATCGGCTTCACCACGATGCGCACGACGCCCGGCCGCGCCGTAGCCGCCTTGCACGAATACGAATATTTCTTCCCCACCCCGAAGGCCGCCACTTTGGCCGACGCCACCCTGTGGAAAGACATCTGCACCGAGAATCAGCACCAAACCTGCACGTTCCTTTTGCCGAAGGGCGTGTAAGAGATGCCGCTGATGAAGTCCAGCCCTCTTCCCCGCACCCTCATCGCCACTGCCGCCCTTCTTTCGAGCCTCATCGGCTGCATGACCCCCGAAAAGGCCGTGCGCGAAGCCGATAGAACGGCCGTTGCGCTCGCAACGGCCGCCTGGCAGGCCGAGACGGGGCTGACGAATGCGTTCGACATCGCGCGCCCGGCTGACGCGCTCACGCTGAACATCGCCCTTGCGGCGCTCCATCAGGGCGTCACGAACGCCGTCTTCCCGCGGATTGCGGGCGTGACGCCCCTCGTGCCCTCGAACGGCCTCATCCGCCTGACGCTCGCGGACGCCCTGCGCCTCGGCGCGCGGAACAACCGCCAGTACCAGACGCTGAAGGAAACCGTCTACCAGCGCGCGCTTTCGCTCGACTCCGAGCGCTATAACTACGACAACACCTTCAGCGGCTTCATCCTCGGCGCGCTCACCGGCTCACCCGAAATCGACAAGGACGCCGCCAACGCCGGCGCCGGCCTCACGCGCAGGTTCGAAAACGGCGCCACGCTCGCCGGCAACATGGCCGTGGACGTCGCGAAGATGATTCTCGAGGATTGGCATTCCTTCGGCTGGACGGGCGACCTCACCGCGAGCCTGCCCCTTCTGCGCGGCTCCACCCGCGAAATCGTGCGCGAACCGCTCACCCAGGCCGAGCGTTCCCTCGCCTACTCGATTCTCTCCTTCGAGCGCTATCGCCAGACCTTTGCCCTCTCGATCATCCGCACCTACTACAGCGTGCTGCGCGTTGCCCAGAGCCGCCGCAATTCGGACGACAACGCCAAGCGCTTGAAGCTCAACTTCCAACGCGCCGAAATGATGTTCAAGGCCGGGCGCATGGACCGTATCCAGATGGACCAGGCGAAAACCGATCTTCTCTCCGCCGAACAGACGATCATTTCAACCCAGAAGAGCTACGAAGACGCTCTCGACAATTTCAAGATGACCCTCGGTTTCCCGCCCGAGGCCCCGCTTGAACTCGACGACAACGAACTCATCCAGCTTCAGAACCTGATGGAACGCAAGGCCGCCGAACAGCCTGACGCCCTCAGCGACTATCCGGCCGAGGCCATCGCCCTTGCTACCGCCATCGACGCCCGGCTCGACCTCGCCGTCACGCGCGGCGATCTCGAGGACGCCGAGCGCGCCGTGAAGGTTTCGGCGGACGCCCTCCGCGCCGATCTCACGCTTGAAGGTTCGGCCGCCTACGATGCCGCTAAGGACAGCCGCCGCCATACTGTGGACGACGCCTCATCCTCGTCCCTGCGCCTGCGCCTCTCCGCGCCCTGGGACCGCCGCCGCGAACGAAACGCCTACCGCCGCGCGCTCATCTCGCTCGCCCAGAGCCAACGCTCCTACGACGAAGCCGCCGACAACGTCAAGAACGACGTGCGCGCCGGCTATCGCGATCTCGTCGCCGCGCGCGCCACCTACGCGAATTCAGTGGAATCCTTCAAGGTCGCCCAGATGCGTGCGAAGTCGATTGAACTCTTCATGCAGTCCGGCCGCAGCTCGATGCGTGATATCCTCGAATCGGAAAGTTCGCTCCTCAACGCGCGCAACTCCCTCTGCTCGGCCGTCATTTCCTGGCACATGAGCGATCTGGAACTACGTAACAAAATGGGCATCTTCAATGTCGCGCTCGACGGCTCGCTCGCGCCGGCCGCCTCCGCCGCACGCGAACCGATTCTGCTCGAAAAACTGCTCGACTGAACTTTGAGACACTGAACAATGAAACTCACGCGTAAAAAAATCAAATGGGCCATCGTCGGCCTTGCCGTCCTCTCCGCGGCCGCCTTCTTTCTCCTCCGCCATGGCCGACAGGCGGAAGAAGCCATTCCCGCGTTCACGGTGATGGAAGGCCCGCTCACCATCGGCATCACCTCGAACGGCTCGATTCAAAGTAAGGATAAAGTCGTTCTCAAAAGCGAGCTTGAAGGCAACAACACCATCATCTGGGTCGTTGAAGAAGGCGTAAACGTGAAGACGGGCGATCTGCTCGTCGAATTCGATTCGGCCGCCCTCGTGGACAAGCGCAACGAACAGGAAATCGCCGTCTCCACCACTCAGGCCAACCTCATCATCTCCCAGGAAAAGCTCGAAGTCACCAAGGGAGACTGCGAGGCGAACATGCTCGAACGCGAAGTCGCCGTCGACCTCGCGAAGATCGCCAAGGAGAAATATGAGAAAGGCGACTATCCGCAAACGGAACGCGAATACAATTCGAACATCGTTCTTGCGGACGAAGAAGTGAAGCGCGCCGCCGAAAAGCTGGAATGGTCGCAGCGCC
Source organism: Kiritimatiellia bacterium (assembly GCA_045617985.1). Lineage (GTDB taxonomy): Bacteria > Verrucomicrobiota > Kiritimatiellia > RFP12 > UBA1067 > RUG572. The sequence continues at coordinate 1,163 of JAZLJP010000048.1, read as the reverse complement.
TCGCGAAGGAAGGCTTCCTCACGCGTACCGAGCTCCAGGCCGACGAACTCTCCCTTCGCCAGAAGGAAATCGCCCTCGAAACGGCGAAGACGAAGATGGATGTGCTCACGAACTACACCGTGCGCCAGCAACGGGCGATGAACGAAAGCGACTTGCGAAAGGCAACGCGCGCGCTCGTACGTACGGAGTGGCAGAACAAGTCGGTCATCCGCCAGGTCGAAGCCGAAATCACCCAGCGCCTGCGCGAACGCGACCGCGCGACGAACCGCCTCGCCGAACTCAACTTCCAGATTTCGAAGTCGAAGATCTACGCGCCCACGAACGGCGTCGTTCTCTACGCCTCCACCGTGCAGATCGCCCGCCGCCGCTGGTGGATCCATCCGCTCGCCGTGGGCGAAACGGCCGTCCAACGCCAGGAACTCATCTACATTCCAACCGACGAAGGGATGAACGTGGAACTCATGGTGCCCGAGGCCTCGCTCAACAAGGTCGAAATGGGCATGCCCGCGAAGGTGAAGGTGGATGCCTTCCCCGACCGCGTGTTCACCGGCAAGCTCTCAAAAATCGGCATCCTCCCCGACGGCCAGAGCGCCCAACTCAATCCAGACCTGAAGATGTACAAGTGCGAGCTCGAATGCGACTTCTCCAACGTCTCCATCCGCCCCGGCATGAGCTGCGACATCGAACTCATCAACAAGACCTACGACAACGTTCTCTACTGCCCCATCCAATGCGTCACCCGCCTCGCGGGCGTGCCGCATGTCTACGTGCAGGAGAAAGGCAAGTGGGTGCCGCGCAAGGTTGAAATCGGCCTCGACAACAACCGCATGATCCATCTCGTAGGCGGCGTCAAAAAAGGCGACGTCATCATGATGGCGCCCCCCGTCAAGGAAGTGAAAGAGTTAAAAAGCGAAAAGGTGAAAAAGTTGCCATCCAACGGAACGCACCCTAAAAAAGACGGGCATCGGCAGCGTCCACAGCCCCAGGCCCAGACGGACGGCGAGTCAAAATAATCTTTCACTTTTAATCATGAACCTTTAACCTTCATGGCGGATCTCATCCAGAACGAAGTTGTGCGTCTTCAGGACGTCTGCCGGCACTACACGGTGGGCGGCGAGACGGTGAAGGCGCTGGACGGCGTCTCGTTCACGATCAACAAGGGC
>JAZLJP010000047.1:0-13346 GCA_045617985.1 Kiritimatiellia bacterium | reverse complement strand
GGCTTCACGGATTCGTCGAAGCAGCCTGCTGCCTCGTACTACATGAAGGTCGGTGAGACGCGCGACGGCTGGACCGCCAAAGCCGCCGACGCGAAGGAGATGACGGTGACTTTGGAGCGCGACGGCGTGGAAGGCACCTTGAAGCTGGGCGAAGGCGCGGATCCGAATGCGAAGGGCGGCAAGGGGGGCGCGGGGCGTCCGGGCCAGCCGAACGCAATGGCCAATCGCGGCATGATGGGCATGCGCGGCGGCCTGCCGAACGGCGGTGGCTTCGGAGGACGTCCTTCCTGGGGCGGTGGCCGCGGTGGTTTCGGCGGCATGGGCGGTGGCATGCCGACGGCGGGAGCGAATGCCGGCGGTACGGATGCGGCTGCAGCGAATGAAACGGCGGGTGACGCCTTGGCGCGTCTGCGTCAGCGCCGGTTGCAGAAGGAAGCCGAGCGCCAGGCGGAGTCCGCGCGTCAGGCGGCGGCGGCCGAGCAGGCGAAGGCCGAGCGCGAGAAGGCGGCGGCGGAGCGCGAGAAGGCGGCCGTCGAGCGCGAGCAGCAGCGCCAGACGCTGCTGCAGATTCAGGAGGAGCTGCGCCGTCAGCGCGAACAGCGCGAGCAGCAGAATAACGAAAACGGCGGCGGTGGCGGTGCGGCGGTACCGGTGGCAGCCCCGGCGGACGGCAACGGCGGCGCGGCGGCCCCTACGGAAGCGTAAGAAGGGACTTGGGCGAGAGATGACGAAAACGACGCTCGAACAATTCCGTGAAGAGCTCCTCGCGACGGGCGGCTACGAAACGCCGCCGGAGCGGCGCGCCCCCGAGGTGCGCAAGCCCGGCTGGTGGACCACGCTCGGGTTTTCCTGGAGCGTCTTCAGCGTGTTCCCGCGGTGTTCGATCGCGGAGAATTTCGGCCATCTTGACACGGAAAAGTGGGCGCACTTCTGCTTCTATTCGGTGCAGAAGGCGGAAAGCTTCGGTACGAAGGTGTATGCGGAAGGGTGGAACAACCGGCGGGACTACAAGGGGCCGGTCGTGTATCTCGCCAACCACATGTCGTCTGCCGAGACGATTCTCCTGCCGTTCATCCTCCTCACCTACGGGCCTTTTTCGACGGTGGTGAAGCGCTCGCTCGTGTTCACGCCCGGGCTTGTGAAATGCGCCACGCACATGGGGCTTGTTCCGATCGGGCGCAAGAACCCGCGCGAGGATCTGATGACGATTTTCAGCGTGTGCGGCGCGCGCATCAAAGAGGGGCAGTCCATTCTCATCTTCGCGCAGGGAACGCGCGTTCCCGTGTTCGCCCGCAAGGGATGGAGCTCGATCGGCGCGAAGCTCGCGGAGAAGGCGGGCGTGCCGGTGGTGCCGATTGCGGTGAAAACCGATATCCAGCCCACGCGGCCCCAGGCGCGGGGCCTTGCGAAGGATTTTGGAACGGTCGATCCCTCGAAGGATATTCGCCTCGTGTGCGGCCCCGTCCTCACCGGCACCGCGCGCGAGATGCACAAGGCGTCCTTCGACTGGATCGCGGCGAAGCTCCAGAGCTGGGGCCTCCCCACGGAAGACTGACAGCGGCTTTTAATTGAATGAAAGAAGATTGAGCACAATGGAAGACGAGAACAAAATGGTCAATCCCGCATGGGAAGGATTCAACGGCGGGCGTTGGGTTAAGGAGATCAACGTTGCCGACTTCATTCGGCAGAACTACGAGCCCTACACGGGCGACGAATCGTTCCTCGCCCCGGCGACAAGCGCCACGGAAACGCTGTGGGCGAAACTGCAGGCGCTGCAGAGGGAAGAGCGCGCCAAGGGCGGCGTTCTCGATATGGATACGGATATCGTCTCCTCCATCACGTCGCACAAGCCGGGCTATCTCGACAAGGACCTCGAGAAGATCGTGGGCCTCCAGACCGACAAGCCCCTCAAGCGCGCGTTCATGCCCTACGGCGGCATCAAGATGGCCGAAGAGGCCCTCACCACCTACGGCTACACGCCGAACCCCGAATTGCACCACATCTTCACGGCCTACCACAAGACGCACAACCAGGGCGTGTACGACGCCTACACCCCCGAGATGCGCATGGCCCGCAAGAACAAGATCATCACGGGCCTCCCCGATACCTACGGCCGCGGCCGCATCGTGGGCGACTACCGCCGCGTGGCGCTCTACGGCATCGACCGCCTCATCGCGGGCAAGGAACACGACCTGCCGATGTGCGGCGTGGGGTCGATGCCCGAAGACGTGATCCGCGGCCGCGAGGAAGTGGCGGACCAGATCCGCGCCCTCAAGGCGATGAAGGAGATGGCCGCGAGCTACGGCTTCGACATTTCACGCCCCGCGAAGAACGCGCAGGAAGCGGTGCAGTGGACGTACTTCGGCTATCTCGCCGCGATCAAGATGCAGAATGGAGCGGCGATGTCCATCGGCCGCGTCTCCACGTTCCTCGATATCTACATCACGCGCGACATCAAGGCGGGCCGCCTCACCGAACGCGACGCGCAGGAACTCATCGACCATCTCGTCTTGAAGTTCCGCATGGTCAAGTTCGCGCGCATCCCCTCCTACAACGAGCTCTTCAGCGGCGACCCCGTGTGGGCCACGATCAACCTCGGCGGCATCGGCGAAGACGGCCGCTCGATGGTGACGAAGAACGACTTCCGCATTCTCCATACGCTCGAAACGATGGGCCCCTCGCCGGAGCCGAACCTCACGGTGCTCTACTCGCCGCGCCTTCCCGACGCCTTCCGCCGCTATGCGGCGAAGGTCTCGATCGATACGAGCTCGGTGCAGTACGAGAACGACGACGTGATGCGCCGCGTGTGGGGCGACGACTACGCGATCTGCTGTTGCGTTTCCGCCACGAAGACGGGCAAGGAAATGCAGTTCTTCGGCGCGCGCGCGAATCTCGCCAAGTGCCTCCTCTACGCCATCAACGGCGGCATCGACGAGAAGACGCACATGCAGGCGGGCCCGGAACTGCGGCCGATCACGGCGGACGTGCTCGACTACGACGAAGTGATGCACCGCTACGAGCAGATGATGGACTGGCTCGCGGGCCTCTACGTGCACACGCTCAACCTCATCCACTACATGCACGACAAGTACTACTACGAAGCCGCGCAGATGGCCCTCATCGATACGGACGTGCAGCGCACGTTTGCGACCGGCATCGCCGGCTTCTCGCATGCGGTCGATTCGCTCAGCGCGATCAAGTACGCGAAGGTGCACGTGGTGCGCGACGCGGCGGGGCTTGCGGTGGACTACAAGGTGGAAGGCGACTTCCCGCGCTATGGCAACGACGACGACCGCGCCGACGAAATCGCGGAATGGCTGCTCATCGAGTTCATGCGCAAGGTGAAGAGCCACCACACGTACCGCAACGCGATGCCCACGACCTCGATCCTCACAATCACGTCGAACGTGGTCTACGGCAAGGCGACGGGCGCGATGCCCGATGGCCGCCCCGCCGGCGAGCCGCTTTCGCCCGGCGCGAACCCGGCCTACGGCGCGGAGCGGAACGGGCTTCTCGCCTCGCTCAATTCGGTGGCGAAGCTGCCCTACGACTACGCGCTCGACGGCATCTCGAATACGCAGACGATTCACCCTTCCGCGCTCGGCACGACGCCGGCCGACCGCGCCAAGACCCTCGTTTCGGTGCTCGACGGCTACTTCGCCCAGGGCGCCCACCACTTGAACGTGAACGTGTTCGGCACCGAGAAGCTCATCGACGCGATGGAGCATCCCGAGAAGCCGGAGTACGCGAACTTCACGATTCGCGTCTCGGGCTATGCCGTGAAGTTCATCGACCTCACGCGCGAGCAGCAGCTCGACGTGATCAAGCGTACCTGCCACAAGTCGCTCTAATCGTGTACATCTTCGGGGCCGTACTCTCATGATTGGTATTTCGAAACTCTACTTTGGCACGATCGAGGAATCGGACCGTCTGCGCTACCGCAAGGGCGTGCATCGACGGCCCGTCGTGGTGTGGAACTGCACACCCGCCTGCAACCTCGCCTGCTCGCATTGCTATGCCGCCCACTCGGGCGAGCAGCGCGTGCACGACACCGACCAGGCGAAGGCGGTGATCGACGATCTCGCGGCGTTCGGCGTGCCGGTGATTCTCTTTTCGGGCGGCGAGCCGTTCATGCGGCCCGATATCCGTACGCTCGCCTCCTACGCGAAGGCGAAGGGCATCCGCGTGACGTTCTCGACGAACGGCACGCTCATCGACGAGGCGTGTGCCGACTGGTTGAAGGAGCTCGGCGTTTCCTACGTGGGCATTTCAATCGATGGAACGGAAGCGATCCACGACGCCTTCCGCCGCGCGCCAGGCGCCTACCGGCGTTCGCTCGCGGCGATTCGCCGGTTGCGCGATCGCGACGTGAAGGTGGGCCTTCGCGTGACGATGACGCGCGCGAACGTGGCGGCGATTCCGGCCATCTTTTCGCTCATGCGCGAAGAGCGCGTGCCGCGCATCTGCCTTTACCATCTCGTCTACACGGGCCGCGGCAAGGAGATCGCCGCGACCGATCTCAATCACGCGGAAGCCCGCGCGGCGCTTGCGACGATCGTGGAGGAGACGCGCAAGTGCTTCGCCGCCGGCTTTCCCGTGGAGGTGCTCACCGTCGACAACGCCTGCGATGGCGTGGCGCTCTACCTGAAGATGGCCGCGGAAGGGCATCCCAACACGGGGAAGACGCTCGAGCTGCTCACGCTCAACGGCGGCAATTCGTCCGGCGAGGGCATCGGCTGCATCTCGTGGAACGGAACGGTGTACCCCGACCAGTTCTGGCGCAACCAACCCGTGGGGAACGTCCTTGAAAAGCCGTTCTCCGAAATCTGGGGCAATCCGCCCGCGGGGTCGCTTCTCGATCTCATGCGCCACAAGAAGGAGCATGTGAAGGGGCGCTGCCGCACCTGCCGCTGGCTCGACATCTGCGGCGGCAACTTCCGGGCGCGCGGCGAAGCGGTGACGGGCGACCTGTGGGGCGAAGACCCCACATGCTATTTGACGGATGCGGAAATCGCGAAGGGGGCGAACGAGCAATGAAGGTGAAGTCGCCCACCTACAAGAAGGAGTTCTTCGACCGCGAATACACGGCGAGGGAGGCCTATTCGCGCCTGTGGCAGCACGCGCGCCGGTACCGTTTGCGCATCTACCTCGGCGTTCTCTGCGGCATGCTCACGGCAGGTACGCTCGTGCCGTTCTTCAGCGTGATCCAGCCCGCGCTCGACCAGGTGGGCCAGAACGAGCGCCGTGTGGAGAAGGCATCTCGCGGGGCCCCCGCCGTAGCGATGCGTGAAGCGGCGCCCGCGCCCGCCGCGGAGGCGCCGCAGCACGCCGCCTCGAAGGCCGAGAAGAAGGCCGGCGGCATGGTCAAGCAGTACACGAAAATCAAGAAGTGGGCGGCGAAGTTCGGCATCAGGCTGCAGGATGAAAACGAGGCGATCGGCGTGCCGCTTTTGATTGCGATTCTCGTGATCGTGCCGATGGCGGCGTTTCTCCGCTGCGGGTTCACGTTCCTCAACCACTACTGCCTCACCTGGGCGGGCATGAACACGGTGAAGGATCTGCGCGTGGAAGTGTTCGAGCACGTGCAGAGACAGTCGATGCAGTTCTTCGGCCGGGTGGACGTGGGCCAGCTCATGAGCCGCGCGACGAGCGATCCGCATCACGTGCAGCAGATCATCCAGCACGTCTTGCAGGAACTCGCGCAGGCGCCGTTCGAGATCGCGGTCTCGGTGGGGTTCATCGTCTGGAGCGCGGTGACGAACAAGATGCTGCCCACGCTTGCGGTTCTCGTGGTGGGTTTCCCGCTTTTCATGTGTCCGGTCGTGTTCCTTTCCAAGCGCATCCGCAAGTGGTCCAAGAAGGCGCTCGAGCGCTTCTCGGTGGTGGGCTCGCGCATCCATGAGATCCTCACGTGCGTGCGCGCGGTGAAAGCGTACCACACGGAAGACTATGAAAACCGGAAGTATCAGGGCGCGAACAAGCAGATGCTCAAGGCGACGCTGCGGGCCGTGCGGTGGGGCCTTCTCGTGGGGCCGGCCGTGGAGACGGTGGGCATTCTCCTTCTTTGCGGCTTCGTGACGTGGTGCTTCATCGCGGGCGTGAAGCTTTCGACGATCGTACCGATGCTCGCGCCGCTCCTCCTCATCTACCGCCCGCTCAAGCAGCTCTCGAAACTGCAGGTGCAGATCGAACAGGGCCGCGCGGCGCTCGCGCGCATCTTCTCGATTCTCGACGTGGAGATGGAGCTGCCGCAGAAGGCGGATGCCGCTGAAAAGAAGACGTTCGATTCGGGGATCGCGTTCGAGGATGTGTCCTTCCGCTACGACACGGCCGAGCGCGATGCCGTGTCGCACGCGACGTTCGAAATCCCGCGCGGGTCGGTGGTGGCCGTGGTGGGCGGTACGGGCAGCGGGAAGTCCACGATGAGCGGGCTTCTGGCGCGCTTCTACGACCCGCGCGAGGGCCGCATCCTGATGGACGGCGTGGACGTGCGCGACATGCGCATCGCCGATCTGCGCAGCCTCATCGGCAGCGTGATGCAGGAAACGCTCCTCTTCAACGATACGATCGAAGAGAACATCAAATACGGTTCGCCCAACGCGACGCATGAAGAGGTGGTGGCCGCCGCGAAACTCGCGAACGCGCACGAGTTCATCATGTCCCAGCCGGAGGGCTATGCCCGCAGCGTGGGCGAGAAGGGCTTCGCCCTCTCGGGCGGCGAGCGCCAGCGCATCGCCATCGCCCGCGCGATTTTGCGCAATCCGCCGATCCTCGTATTGGACGAGGCGACGAGCGCGCTCGACACGGTCACGGAGCGGCTCGTGCAGGATGCGATCGACAACTTGATGAAGGATCGTACGACCTTTGCGATTGCGCATCGGCTCTCGACGATTCGCAATGCGGATTTGATTCTGGTGATGGAGGCCGGGCGCATCGTCGAGCGGGGCACGCACGAAGAACTCTTTGCGGCGAACGGCGTCTACCGCCGGCTCTGCGACATGCAGAAGACGAATTGATGGACGAAACCGAAAATAAAGACGAAAGTTCGAAAAGATAGTGATGGACGACGATGAGTAAGAAAAACGATACACCGAAAAACGAACCGCCGAGCTTGTTTGACAATCTCGACCTCTTCTCCGCGCCGGCGGAGAAGGCGCCGGCGGCATCCGGAAAGTCGGCCGAGAAGAAGGCCTCAAACGAAAAAAAGGCGGCGGCCGGGGGGGCTTCGTCGTTCGTTCCGCCCGCGCCGAAGAGCGGCACGCTGACGGGCCACGGCCCGCTCCGCGAACTCTACGACTACAACTTCCGCGAATATTCGGCCTATGTGATTTGCAACCGCGCGATTCCGAGCGTCGAGGACGGCCTCAAGCCCGTGCAGCGGCGCATTCTCCATTCGCTGTGGGAGAAGGCGGGCGACCGTTTCACGAAGGTGGCGAACATCGTGGGCCACGCGATGCAGTACCATCCGCATGGAGATGCCTCGATCGGCGACGCGCTCGTGGTGCTTGCGAACAAGCTCTGGGGCAAGGGCAAGGGCTACCTCATCAACGTGCAGGGCAACTTCGGCGACCTCTTCACCGGGATGCCCGCGGCCGCGCCGCGTTACATCGAATGCTGCCTCTCGGAACTCGCGCGCAAGGAGATCTTCAATCCGAAGACGACGGAGTACGTACCGAGCTACGACGGCAGCAACAAGGAGCCGGTGCTCCTTCCCGCGAAGCTTCCGCTTCTTTTGATGATGGGCGCGGAAGGTATCGCCGTGGGCCTTTCCACGTCGATTCTGCCGCACAACTTCATCGAGCTTCTGGAAGCGGAAATCAACCTCATCCAGAAGAAGCCCTTCGCGCTGTATCCCGACTTCCAGCTCGGCGGCGTGATGGACGTTTCCGAGTACCAGGACGGTCTTGGCAAGGTGAAGGTGCGCGCGGTCATCGAAGCGCGCGACAAGAACAAGCTCGTCATTACGCAGCTGCCGTGGGGCGAGACGACGGATTCGATCTCCACTTCCATCGAAGAGGCGATCAAGAAGAAGAAGGTCGCCGTGCGGAAGATCCACGATCTCACGTCGAGCGAAGTGCAGATCGAACTTGAGCTCGCGACGGGCGCCACGCAGGAGAAGGTGAAGAGCGCGCTCTATGCGTTCACGACGTGCGAGAAGTCGATCGCGTCCCGGCCGATCGTGCTCGACGCGGGGCGGCCGCGCCAGATGACGATCACGCAGATCCTCGAGAAGAACGTCGAGCGGCTCATGTTCCTCACGAAGCGCGAACTCGAAATCCGCCTCGCGGAACTCGACAAGCTCTTCCACGACCGTACGCTCGACCGCATCTTCATCGAAGAGCGCATCTACAAGCTCATCGAAAAGGAGAAGACCTTCGAGGGCGTGCAGGCCGCCATCCGCAAAGGCTTCGAACCGTTCCTGAAGGAACTCCGGCACCCGATCATCACAGATGAGGATATCGAACGCCTCCTGAAGATCCCGATCCGCCGCATCTCGCAGTTCGACATCAATAAGAACCGCGAAGAGATCGAGAACATCCATAAGGAAGAGACCGAAGTCAACGACAACCTCGTGCATCTCCGTGCGTTCGTGGTGAAATACCTCAAGAACCTCGTGAAGCTCTACGCGAAGAAGTATCCGCGCGCGACGAAGATCGTGCAGGAGGCCTTCCAGGAAGTCGACGTGCGCAAGCTCACCTCGAGCGAGCTGACGATCCGCTACGACAAGGAAAACCACTTTGTCGGTTCGGGCCTCAGGGGCGGCGACGAACTCTTCAAGTGTTCGTCGCTCGATAAGCTCGTCTTCGTTTGGAAGGACGGCCGCTACAAGATGACGCCGCCGTCGGATAAGATCTTCGTTGACAAGGACCTCCTCGAAGTGTTCCTCTTCAATCCGGAGAAGGATCGCGATCGCGCGTTCGTGTGCGTCTACGAAGAGCCGCTCTACGGGTTCTCGTACATCAAGCGTTTCACGTTCGGCGGCATGATCAACAACAAGGACTACCGGCTTGCCCCCGAGAAGAGCAAGGTACTCTATTTCGAGGAGGGCTGCCCCGAACGGCTCTATGTGAAGTTCAAGCCGGCGAAGAACCAGAAGATCCATCAGATGCTGTTCCAGCCGCTTGAACTTGTGGACAAGGGCGGCGGCGAGAAGCGTCCGGTAGTGGAAGTGCGCGGTGCGACCGCGCGCGGCATCCAGCTCACCACGAAAGCCATCGCCCGCATTTCGCCAACCAAGGGAAGCTGGTGGGAAGAGGGCGAGGCCTCGACGAAGGGAGTGTTGTTATGAAGAACAAAAGCTTCATCGACCAAATTGACGTCTACGTGCGCTCCGGCAAGGGCGGCGACGGCGCCGCCACGTTTCGGCGCGAAGCGCTCGTGACGTTTGGCGGGCCCGACGGCGGCGACGGCGGGCGCGGCGGCGACGTGGTGCTGCGCGGCTCCACGCACGTCAACTCGCTTCTCTCGCTCTACTACGAGCCGCGGCTCGTGGCCGAAGACGGCGTGCCCGGCTCGGGCCAGCGCTGCTATGGCCGGCGCGGGAAGGATCTCGTTGTGGACGTGCCGCCGGGCACGATAGTGACGGATCTTGAAACGGGCCAGGTGGTGGCCGATATCACGAAGGCCGGCCAGCGCGAAATCATCGCGAAGGGCGGCGCGGGCGGTTTCGGGAACGTGCACTTCAAGAGTTCCGTCAACCAGGCACCCACGGAGCACACGCCGGGCGGCGCGGCCGAGGAACACCGCTACCGCTTCGAGCTCAAGACGATTGCCGATGCCGGCCTCCTCGGGTTTCCGAACGCGGGCAAGAGTTCGCTTCTCACGCGTCTTTCAAGCGCCACGCCGAAAATCGCGGCCTATCCGTTCACCACGCTCAATCCGATCGTGGGCACGATCGACTACGCCGACTTCGCGCAGGTGCGCATGGCGGACGTGCCGGGCATCATCGAGGGCGCGGCGCGCGGCGTGGGGCTGGGGCTCGCGTTCCTCAAGCATCTTGAGCGCGCGCGCGTGCTCATCTACGTGATCGACATGGCCGGCACCGACAACCGCAAGCCCTGGGCCGACTACCGCACGCTCGCGGCGGAAATCGCGGCGTACAGCGAGGATCTCGCCGCACGGCCGAGCCTCGTTGTCGCGAACAAGATGGACCAGGCCGCCGGGCGCAAGAACCTGAAGCGGTTCGTGAAGGAGACGGGTATCGAACCGTTCGCCCTCTCATGTGAACCGTCGCTCAAGGATCTGCACGAGTATGCCGATTTGAAGGACTACGCGGGCCCCGTGGGTCTCGATGCGTTCAAGGACGCCTTGCGCGCGCTCGTGAATCCCAAGCCCCGTGCCCATCAGCACCTTGAGGAAACGCCGCCGCCGCTTGCGGAGATGCCCGATACGACCGGTGATGAAATTCCGGCCGAGGCGCTCAAGTTCGCGACCTTCCTCAAGCTTGAGGCCCCGAAGAAGAAGTCCCATCCCGCCCGCGGCAACATCCACTAAGGGCGAGGAGGAGCCGGAGGGAGGCTCGCCGATGAAATACCGCTATCTCTATCAGAACAAGACGAACCAGAATTGCGAGGGGGAAATCGAAGCCCGCGATCGGGCGGATGCCTATACGAAGCTCCGCAAGGCGGGGATTCGTCCCTATCGCGTGATTGGCGACGATCCGTTCAACTGGCGGCCGTTGCTGTTCTGGTTTGCGGTGTTCTCGGCGTTCCTCACCACGGGCATCGCGCTTTGCAGCATGTATCTCGAACGGCGCGAGGCCCAGGCACGTATCAAGCTTTCACCGGAAGAGGCGCGCGAGTTTCGCGCCCGTGCCGAAGAGGCGGTGATGCGCGCCCCCGATCCCTACCGCTACAACATCTGGCGCGGGATCAACGCCCGGCTCAAGGAACGCGGCCTCGAACCGATTCCCAAACCGCAGGGCCTCGTTGAAGAGGACGTTTTCGCCCCCGTAGGCTTTTCAAATTGAAGTTTTGAGACCTCATTTTTCCGCTAACGCTACGGTGTTCAAGGGGTAGATCTTTCATCGTTTCGCGTATGGCTTGTTTTTTTGTTCAAAACATGTTACATTTTGAAAATTCATAGTGACAATGCCAATAAAAAGTGATAAAATACCTCGATACACGGGGTATTGTGCCCTGTGGAGAAGGTCGTTGAGGAGTCCGCCGAGATCTGGAGGCCGTTTGAATGTCAAGGGATGTTCAAGTTGAGTGGTCAGATGATTCGAAGGCGGCTTTGAGACGACCTTCAGGGAATGTTTAAGAAGAGGATGAGACAATGAAAGCGTATGAACAGATTCTAGAAGGTTGCCTGAGGTTTATTTGGGTGATGGTTTTGACGTCGGTTTGTTCTGTTTACGCGGCGCAGCCGTGGAGCGGGCAGAGGGAGGCTTTTTCGTCTCTAGCCGCAGACACGGGGCTGAAGGTCTACAAGCTCGAGGCGTCGGACTTTGAATTGACGTCTGGCATCTACTATGTCGCCGAGAACATGTCTTTTGAAGGTCGAGATGCGACGTCAAATGAAGAACCCGGCGGTGATGGCTTGCGCATCGCGCCCGATTCGACCGTCTATCTCTACATCCCGGAAGGCGTGACGCTGACGGCAAAGGGAGGTGCAGGGCGTAATAGTGCCGACGTTGCCCAATTAGAGGGGGGAGGAGGGGATGGCCTCGTGACCAATGTCTATGAACACGCTGGCATACGTTACATCCGTTTTGAACGGGAGAATGGAAAGCATCGGGCATTGGGCGTGTCGGGTGTTCATACGAACGTTGTCGCGACGGGGGGAGGCGCCGGAATCTTCGTGCCGTCGAATTCAAAGCTCGTTGTTTTCGGCGAAGGGTCGATCAAGGCCACGGGCGGTCATGGCGGAGAAGCCGGTTATGGCTCAAGCGGGCTGGATACGAGTATATTTGTGGGGTCATGGTGCGCTCGTAAAGGTGGTGGTGTACAGAAAAATAATGCCTTTGGACGAGGTGTTTCGTCCTCCATTGGAGGTACTCTTGATCATGTACAAATCTTGGATCCTAGTGATTTGGCGGCAGAAGACGCTTCTCTGGTTTTTGTGGAAGCATCCGTTGCCAGCGGCGGCGCAGGCGGAAATGGCGCCGGTGGCGGTGGCGCCGGTATCGGATCGCGCGGTACGCCGGGTTCGCTGGGGTCGGATGGTGCCACTTGTACGGATGACCACGAAATAAGATTTTCCGAAGGTGGCGGCTTTTGCAAACCATTTAAGCAGGAATTGGCGAAGGATGTGCCGTCAGCCGAGAAAGCCGCGGCGGCGGGTTTGATTTATGTCATGCTCCCGGAGGCGAATCGGGATATTTCGGGCGGTTCGGGTGGCGAGGGATTGTCCCGGGGCAATACGGGAAGCCGAGGGGGATCAGAGGACGGTATCTTGATTTGGGATAGTTTTCCCGCAGATGGACACAGAGAGCCGCTGACGGAGTCTGTCTGGTATCGGCATGGTCAACATGGTGGGCATGGTGGCGGTGGCGGAAAGGGGGCCGCGATCGGCCGAGGCGGCCAGGGCGGACAGGGCGGACATGGCGGAGCGTCCGGTTCGTTTGTCGATTCATATTTCATGGGATATGAGGATAATCCAGAGGGGGGCGAGAAGGCCGGTGCTGACGGCCAGTTGGGCAGTGAAGGTGCCGAGTCGGAAAATGGTGAAGATTATCCCTACAATACGATTCGCTTTGTTGGCGCGGCTGAAAAGGAGCAGGTGAAGACTTACGATCTCACGAAAAAAGACATGGCGGTCGTTGCGCCGACCGTTGACGAATTCGGTGAGAAAGTTGCCGCATGGATGGTGGTGGAGGCTGCCACCGACTTGCCGCCCGAAATGTGGGGCAATGCCTCTGACAGGAGGTTGGCGACGGTCAATGACGAATTTGACGCTGGTGAGGAAATCAAGACGCGCGGGTATTATGGCGATGTGGTCCTTCGCAAGCTCATGCCCATCCTCGATGATCCCGAAGCGGCGAATGCCGTCAAGATGTATGATGGCGAGCCAACGAATATCACGGTGACGGTGACGAACAACGTACCCGATCCGATTTTCTACTACACGTTGACGCCTGGCGATACGAATTCGTGGAGAAAGACCAATATCGAGTTCACGGAAGTCAAGGTGGATGGCGATGGTGTCGGCAGCTATCCGGTTTGGTATAAGATCGTCGCCGATGGTTTCCAGACGAAGACGAATTTGGCGTGGGTGACGATTACGCGGCGCCCGGTGGCGGTCGAGAGCCTCGGCGCGGCGAAGCCGTACGACGGCACGCCGCTCGTCCGCCACGAGGCGGAGGTGACGGGCGAGTACGGCTTCGTGCCGGGCGACGTGGCGGC
>JAZLJP010000046.1:0-12525 GCA_045617985.1 Kiritimatiellia bacterium | reverse complement strand
TACGCCTACATGCTTAAGCCCGATCCGGCCTATCTGCGCGAAGCGCGCCATTGGGCCTATTCGGGTCTTTCGATGGTCTATCTCGTGCCGCCGCCGCTGGCGGCGCGTCCGGGCGAGAAGGTGGGGCTGTATGCGACCTGCGGCGTGATGGGCGCGACGCACTGGGTGGCGCCGAACTGGATCGGACGGCCCGTGCAGTGGTGCGGACTCGTCTATGCGGCGGCGTTGTGGGATCTTTCGGTGATGGACCCGCAGGGGGCGTACTGGCGGAAGATCGCGGACGGCATCACCACCTCGGGCATGCGGCAGACGCATCCGTTGTCGGACCCGGAGGAGCAGGGCCTGTTGCCCGACTCCTGGAATCTTCTGAAGCAGGACCGCTACTATTGTCCCATCAATCCGGGTACGGTGCAGGAGAACTTCGCCGAACATCTCGGCCTGCCGTTCTACGCGGTGCGTCCGCTCGCGCGGAAGGCGGGCGATCCGCGCCCGGCGCTGCTGCATCTCGCGGGTGCGGTGACGCGTTTGGCGCCGAAGGACGGCGCGTATCGCTGCCGGATCGAAGCCTGGCCGGAAGAGCCGTCGCGCGCGGTGCTCACCCGTGTGGAGGCCCCCCGGCAGGTGACGCTCGACGGTCGGCCGCTGTCGCATGCCTCTGTCGCCTCGGCGCGCGCGCTGATTCTCGATTTGCCCGCGCATGCGACGGGCGAACTCGTCATCAAGTGAAAGCCGATGCCGGAAAGACGTCCCACGGGTACAGGGGCGCTCGGCGCGAGAAGGCTGAAAAATGGGTAAACTCCAGTCGGCGCTATTGCGTAGCGGGGCGGCTTTTGATAAAATATGGGGTCAAGGGACATTGGGCGTCCTGTCTTGAAGGATTGAAAAGAATGAGCAAAGAATACAAAGTCGGCCTTGTCGGCGTTGGCGCGGTTGGCGCCGAGATGATCAAGGTTCTCAAGGATCGTGCCTTCCCGTGCGGGAAAGTGCAGGTGTTCGCTTCGCGTGAGCGCGACGAAGTGATCAACGGTGAGACGTATCATGTGCTTAAGGCGGAAGAGAAGTCCTTTGAGGGCATGGATATCGTCCTTTTCGCCGGCAAGACGGATGTGGCCATTCAGCTCAAGGACGCCGTGGTGAGAGCCGGCGCCAAGATGATCGACAACTCGCGCGCGTTCCGCCAGGATCCCGAAGTGCCGCTCGTGGTGCCGCAGGTGAACGCCGAGGACCTCGACTGGAACAAGGGCGTGATCGCGAACCCGAACTGCACGACGGCCATCATGCTCGAGGCCGTGGCGCCGCTTCATAAGGCGAAGGGCCTCAAGCGCCTCGTCGCTTCCACCTATCAGGCGGCGAGCGGTGCGGGCAAGCCCGGCCTCGACGAACTCGAAGACCAGATCCAGTGCTACGCGAAGGGCGAGCCCCTCACGGTGAAGGCGTTCCAGCACCAGCTCATGTACAATCTCATCCCGCACATCGACAAGTTCGACGAAACGAACTGGTACACGCTCGAAGAGCTGAAGATGCGCAACGAGGCGCGCAAGATGCTCCATCTGCCCGACCTCAAGCTCAGCTGCACCTGCGTGCGCGTGCCGATCGCCCGCGCCCACTCCGAATCGCTCAACCTCGAATTCGAAGAGGAGATCACGCCCGAAGAGGCGCGCGAAATCCTGGCGAAGGCCGAAGGCGTGCGCGTGGTGGATGATCCGCTGAACGGCGGCTATCCGATGCCGCTGGATGCAACGGCGAAGTACGACGTCCTCGCCGGCCGTATCCGCCAGGATATCAGCCGCGACGACAAGAAGGGCCTTGAAATGTTCGTTTCGGGCGACCAGCTCCTCCGGGGCGCCGCGCTCAACGCCGTGGAAATCGCCGAACAGCTCGTGAAGCGCGGCCTTGTTTGATTTTCGTTCGGGGTGTCAGATTGACTCGGGAGCTTCCCCTATCCACTTGGAAACCTCACATCAAGGAGAACGAAACATGAAGAAGATCATCCTCACTCTTGCCGTTGCGATTCTGTGCGTGGGTACGACGTTCGCCTCGGGCCGCCATCATAACAAGGTGCGGAAGGGCGAAGTGGCCGCCGGGATCGCCGGTGGCGTTGTCGGCGCGCTCTTCGGGCTTCATCGCCCGCCGCCTCCGCCCCCGCCGCCGCGCACCGTGGTGGTGCAGCAGCCTGTCGTGGTGCAGCAGCCGGTGGTGGCGCCGGTCGTCGCGCAGCCCGTTGTCGCGGCGCCCGTGGTGGCGCAGCCCGTTGTCGCCCAGCCTGTCGTCGCGCAGCCCGTTGTCGCCCAGCCGGCCGTTGTGCAGCCGGCCCCGGTCGTTCGGCCGGTCGTCGTACCGTAATCGGGAGTCGTGGCGCGTGTATCTCAAGCAGCTCGATATTCTCGGTTTCAAATCGTTTGCGGATCGTACCCGGCTCACGTTCGAGCCGGGCATGATTGCCATCGTGGGGCCGAACGGATGCGGCAAGTCCAATGTGTCGGACTCCATCCGCTGGGTGCTCGGCGAACAGCGCCCCACGGCGATCCGCTGCTCGAAGCTCGTGGATGTCGTCTTCAACGGCACGGATACGCGCAAACCCCTCGGCATGGCCGAGGTGTCGATCACGTTTGCCGACTGCGAGGCGCTGCTCGGCACCGACTACCATGAAGTCACGGTCACGCGCCGCGTCTACCGCGACGGCTCGGGCGAATACTTCATCAACAAGGCGAAGTGCGGCTTGAAGGACGTGAAGCGCCTCTTCATGGGCACGGGTATCGGCACCACGTCCTATTCCGTGATGGCCCAGGGCCAGATCGACCAGATCCTCTCCTCGAAGCCCGAGGACCGCCGCGCGGTGTTCGAAGAAGCCGCCGGCATCACCAAGTTCAAGGCCGACCGCAAGGAGGCGCTCCGCAAGATCGAGCAGACCGAGCAGAACCTCCTCCGCGAAGCGGACGTGCTGCGCGAAATGAAGCGCCAGATCGGTTCCCTGCAGCGCCAGGTGGGCAAGGCCGAGAAGTACAAGGAGCTGCGCGACGAACTGCGCGGGCTCGACATCTACGTTTCCAAAGGCAAGATCCAGGCGTTCAACCTCGCCCTCGAGATGAACGCGCAGCGGCAGCGCGAGACGGAGCAGCAGATCCAGGATGCGACGGTGGCGGTGAACGCCGCCGAAAGCGCGAGCCAGCAGATCCATGCCGACATGCACCAGCTCGAAGAGCGGCTCGCCGCCCTCCAGGCGCAGCAGGCCCAGGCCGAAAGCGCCTACGCCCGTGCGCGCGAGGTGATCGGCGTCAACGAGCAGCGCATTGCCGAATACAAGTCGTGGAGCGACCGCGACGGCCGCGAAATCCACGCCACGCGCCAGCAGCTCGAGGAAATCGGCATGCAAACCGAATCCCTCGCGCAGAAGACGGCGCTCCTGGAAGAGGGCCTCGAAGCGGCGAAGGTCGCCCTCGAAGAGGCCGAGAACACTTTTAACGCCGCGAGCGCGAAGATCGACGAGCTGCGCCAGACCCTTCAGGAGGCGCGCAGCGAATCCGTGGCGTGCGACCGCCATGCGGCCGACGTGCGCGATGCGATTGCGCGCATCGAGGCGCAGGCGCGCGAACAGTATCTGAAGCGGGAGCGCCTGGCGAGCGAAGAGGCGCAGCTAAAGGCGAGCGTGAGCGAGATCGATACGGCGCTCGCCGCCGTGAAGGCGCGTCTCGACGAGGCGCGTGCGGCCGAAGAGGCCGCCGGTGCCGCGAGCGACGCCGCCGAAAACGAGCGCGCCGCCCTTGCGGCCGAGCTTGAAGACCTGCGCGCGAACTTCGGCAGGATGCAGGCCGACGCCGCGGCGAAGGAGGCCCAGCTCGACGTGTTGCGGGCCGAAGCCGCGAACGACGAAGAACCGGAGGACGAAAATCCCGAATCCATTTCCGCGAAGTTCGGCGCGCCTGCCGAGCGCCTGCTGGGCGACGTCTACCTTCTCGCGGCCGATCCCGCTTCGGTGACGGCGGGCTTGCCCGTGGTCTCTTCGAACCCGAACGTGCCCGGCATCAAGTACGTGACGGCCGAGGGCGCGGTGAAGAGCGACTTGGGCGTGGAAGTGTGGGTGCCCTCGAAGGCGGCCGAATCGGCCGTCAACCGCAAGATCCAGATCGCCGATACGGAAAAGGCGCTCGAGGATTTGCGCGAACGCATTGAAAAGGGCCGCCAGACGCTCGCGACGGGAGCGGAGCGCAGCGCGGCTTTGGCGGAGCAGGTGAAGGCGGCCGCGGTCACGCTTGCGAATGCGCGGCGCGTGGCGGCGCAGGCCGAGGGCGAATTCGGCAGCGTGGAGCGCGATGCGGCGGGCCTCAAGGAGCGCCTCGCGCGCGTGAGCGCGGAACTGGAGGCGGTGAAGGCCGCGAACGCGGGCGACGATGCGCGGCGGGCGGAGCTCGCGGCGGATCTCGAAGCGACGATCGCCAAGCGCGACGCGCTCATGGATCGTACGGCCCGCCAGCAGGAAGAGCTGCAGGCGCTTGAAATCCAGCACGGCGAAGAGAGCCGCCGCCTCACGGAACGCCGCATCACGGCCGCGCAGATGGAAAACGAGCTCCAGCCCACGGCGCAGCAGAATGCGGATGCCGCCCGGCGGCGCGAAGAATTGCAGAAGATGATCGAAGGCCGCGAAGCCGGCATTCGCGGCTACGAGGATTCGATCCAGCGCCTGCGCGACGAGACGGCGGAGCTGATGGGCTCGCTCGACGATTTGAAGCAGGGCGCGGTGGAGATCCACGGCCAGGTGGAAGAGGCGCGCGTCGAACGCGGCGAACTCCAGGCGAAGCTCTCCGCCTTCGAAGGCGGCGTGGGCGCGAAGCGCGCCGCGCTCGACAAGGCCCGCGAGTTCAAGGGCAAGCTCGAAGTCGCCGCCACCGAGGCGACGATGCGCCGGCAGAACGTCTACGACCACCTGAGCCAGGAATACGGCCTCGATGCGCAGGCCGTCCTCCGCGAGAGCGATCCCGACTGGAAGGGCGAGCCGCCGCCGAACGACGTTTTGGAAAACCGCGTCAACGCGCTCAACGCGCAGATCGCGGCGCTCGGCCCCGTCAACATGGTGGCCATCGACGAGTTCCGCGAGCTCGAAGAGCGCTACACGAAGGAGAAGGAGCAGGAGGCCGACCTCCTTGCGGCGAAGGAGCAGATCCTCGCGCTCATCACGAGCCTCAACGACAAGAGCGGCGAGCTCTTCCGCAGCACGTTCGAGCAGGCGAACCAGAATTTCCAGCGGATGTTCACGAAGCTCTTCAACGGCGGCGAGGCGCGCCTTGTCCTCTTGGAGAACGCGGAAGATCCGCTTGAGTGCGGCATCGACATCATCGCCCGCCCGCCCGGAAAGCGCCCGCAATCGGTCACGCTCCTCTCCGGCGGCGAACGCACGATGACGGCCGTGGCGCTCCTCTTCGCGATCTTCATGATCAAGCCCGCGCCGTTCTGCATGTTGGACGAGCTCGACGCCGCCCTTGACGACGCGAACATCGGCCGCTTTGTGGACGCCCTCAAGGAGTTCCTCGACCGCAGCCAGTTCCTGATCATCACGCACAACCAGCACACGATCGCCGGTTCCGACCTCGTGTACGGCGTGAGCCAGCAGGAGAAGGGCATCTCGCGCATCATCTCGATGCGGCTGACGGACATCGGCATCAAGCCCGTGCCCGAAGACGAACGGAAAGACGGAACGAAATGATGCGCCGTGCCGCCACCCTCTGCCTCATCGCCGCCGTCTGTTGGATCGGCGCGGCGCGGGGTACGGTGCCCACGAATCCCGTCCATCCGGCAAGTACGCCCGATCCCACCTGCTGGCGCGCGCCGGACGGCACATGGCGCCTCTCCTCGACGAGTTTGCGCATTCTCAGGAGCGCCGACTTCTTTACCTGGGAGGACACCGGCCGGCGCCTCTTCACGCGCGAAGACGAACGGCAGATCTGCAGCCGGTGGCGCCACATCTGGGCGCCGGACGTCGTCAAAATCGGGAACGTCTACCATCTGTACATAACGCACATCAACACGGCCGACGATAGCGCCATCTTCGTCTACACCGCGAAGAGCGCCGAGGGGCCGTTCACGAATGGGCGGCAGATCACCTCCGGCCGCGACACGGGCATCATCGATACGATCGACCCCGAGGTGGTGCGCGACCCCGCGACCTCGCGCCTCTGGCTCTTCTTCGGCTCCACGGGGCGCATCCACCGCGTGCCGCTTGCGCCGGACGGCCTTTCGCTCGCGCCCGGCGCAAAGCCCGAACCCGTTGCGGGGCGGCATGTGCGGGAGAACCCGAGCCGCCTGAAGGTGTTCGAGGGCTCGTATCTCCATCGGCGCAACGGGTGGTGGTATCTCTTTGCGAGCCGCGGGCGCTATGCCGACTGGTCGTATGCGATCGTCGTGGGGCGCGCGAAGAAGCTGACGGCGGATTTCCTCGATCGCGACGGCCGATCGATGAAAGAGGGCTACGGCACGGTGATTCTCGCTTCCGAGCAGGGCGAGGCCTTTTTCGGCCCCGGGCACAATGCCGAGATCGTGACGATCGGAAATCACGACTTCCTGCCGTTCCATTGCCATGTGGAAGGGCCCCGCGCGGGGGCGCGGCCGCTTTTCATTCAGGAAATTTTCTGGGACCGCGACGGCTGGCCGTATTTCTCGCCGTCCAAGCCCCAGCGGACGATTAAGGAGAAACGTAAGAAATGAACAAGAGTCAGTTGATGGGGGCGGCGGCGTCGTCGCTGTTGCCGCTTGCGAGCCTCGCCCTGCAGCCGGGCGATATGATGAGCGGCTTTGCCGTGAAGAGCATTACCGATCTGCCCGAAGTCCAGGGGCGCCTCGTGCGGATGGAATACGAGAAGAACGGGGCGGACCTCGTGTGGCTTGATCGCGACGACGCCAACATGACCTTCGCGATCGGCTTCCGCACGCTGCCGTACGACGATACGGGCGTCGCGCACATCATCGAGCATTCGGTTCTCTGCGGATCCGGCAAATATCCCGTGAAGGAACCGTTCGTCGACCTGCTCAAGAGTTCGTTCGCGACGTTCCTCAACGCCTTCACGAGTTCCGATTCGACGATGTACCCCGTCTGCTCGCGCAATGGGGCGGACTTCCTCAATCTGATGGACGTCTATCTCGACGCGGTGTTCCACCCGCTCAGCGTGACCTCCCCCCTCGCCTTCCGGCAGGAGGGCTGGCATTACGAGCTCGATTCGGCCGAGGGCGAGCTCAAGCGCAACGGCATCGTCTACAGCGAAATGAAGGGCGCGATGTCCTCGCCCGAGCGGAAGCTCTACCACGAAGTGCGGCGCCTGCTCTATCCCGAGACCTGCTACGGGTACAATTCGGGCGGCGACCCGGCGGCGATCCCCTCGCTCACGTACGAGATGTACAAGACGTTCTACAAGCGCTTCTACCAGCCGTCGAACGCGCGCATCTTCCTCGACGGCAAGGTCGATCTCGCGGCAGTCCTCGCGAAGCTCGATGGGTTCCTCGCGCCCTTCCCGCGCACGAAGGTGGCGGCGGAAATCGTCTATCAGAAGCCCGTTTCGGCGGAGAAGACGCTTTCCTACGAAATCGGCGCGGATGAGCCCGCCGAAGGCAAGATCATGCTCGGCGACGCCTGGGTGTTCGGCCGCTTCGACGAACGCGAGAAGTACATGGCCGTGGACGCCCTCACCGACGCGCTCGCGGGCTCGAACGAAGCGCCGCTCATGAAGGCGCTCCTCGAGAAGGGCCTCTGCGAAGACATGTCCCTCGGCGTGGGCGGCGGCGCGCAGCTCGAAGTGTCGCTCGTCGTCAAGAACGTGAAGGCCGAGAACGTGGCGGCGGTGCGCAAGACCGTGCGCGAGACGCTCGCGGACCTCGCGAAGAAGGGCCTCGACCACGCACGCCTCGCCGCTCTCCTCGACCGCGCCGAGTTCCGCAACCGCGAGAAGGATTGCGGCAGCATGCCGCTGGGGCTCTCCTTCTTCATGGACGCGAACGACTTCTGGCTCTATGGCGGCGACCCGGCGGACGCCTTCCGCAACGCGGCGCGCTTCGCCTCGCTCCGGAAGAAGCTCGCCTCGGGCTGGTTCGAGCAGCTCCTTCGGGAAGTCTTCCTCGAGAACCCCCATCACGCGGCGGTGACGATGACGCCCTCCGCTACGCTCGCCGCGGAAAACGAGGCGGCCGACAAGGCGGCGCTCGCGAAGATCAAGGCGGGATGGTCGAAGGGCGAACTTGAAAAGGCGATGGCGGCCTTCAAGGCGCTCCGCGCCTATCAGACCACGCCCGACCGCCCGGAAGACACGGCGAAGCTGCCCGTTCTGGCGGTGAAGGATATCCCGGTGGAGGGCCCGGTTACGAAGGTCGCGGTGGAAGAGGCGCTCGGCATCACCGTGGTGCGGCCGCACACGCAGGCGAACGGCATCGCCCATCTCCAGCTCGCGTTTGCGCTCGACGACCTCACGGACGCCGAGCTCGCCGACGTGCCGATGCTCGCCGTCGTTCTCGGCGACCTCGCAACGGCGCACTATCCGATCGAGGCGCTGCGCAATGAACTCGACGGCAAGCTCGGCCACTTCTACATGGCCTACACGGTGGCGGGCAAGGCCGGCTCGGCCGCGGCGCATCCGTATTTCACCGTGCATGTCTCGGCGCTCGAGGCGAAGTGGCCCGAAGTCGTCAAGCTCGTGCCGGAGGTGCTGTGCGCGACCTCCTTTGCCGACCAGGACGCCATCGGCAACCTCCTCAAGCAGCGGCGCATCGGGAAGGAACGTTCCACGACGGGCCTCGGGGCGCGGCCCTATCCGTTCCGCCGTGCGGCGGCGCAGCTCTCCGTGCGCGCGGCGATCGACGAAACGCTCTCCGGCTTTGCGCAGATCCGCCATCTCCAGAAGGAGGACGCCGCCTACGCCAAGAACCGGGCCGCCTATTGCGCGCGCCTCGCGGCGCTCGCGCGGAAGATCTTCGTGAAAGGGCGCCTCGTCGCGTGCCTGACGGATAACGTGCCCGCCGCCTGGGCGGGCGAGGTGGCATCCGCGCTCCCCGCAGGGCAGATGGGCGCCCCGGCCGTGCACGCGCTCTATCCGCGCCGGAAGGAAGGCTTCCGCATCGCCGCCGGCATCGGTTTTGCCGCGCGCGTTGCGCATCCCGAGGCGGTCGTCTACAGCGGCAAGGGCATTGTTGCCGCGCGCATCCTTTCGCTTGCGCACCTGTGGAATGAAATCCGCGTGAAGGGCGGCGCCTACGGCGGCAACTTCTCCGTGAAGACGACC
The DNA here is from genome assembly GCA_045617985.1 of Kiritimatiellia bacterium. Lineage (GTDB taxonomy): Bacteria > Verrucomicrobiota > Kiritimatiellia > RFP12 > UBA1067 > RUG572. The sequence continues at coordinate 3,271 of JAZLJP010000046.1, read as the reverse complement.
GGCGATGCGGGCTGGCTGTCGTGGAACGACCCGAAGCCCGGGCGTTCGCTCGGCGTCTATGCCGGCTCGGGCGACGCCCTGCGGGCGATCGCGGCGGCGCCGGAGGCGATCGATCGCTACGTGGTGAGCGCCGTTGCGGCCACGGAACCCTACCTCTCGGCGAGCGCCGAGGCGAACGAGGCGATGGACCGCCACCTCGCGGGCATCACGACGGCCGACCAGCAGCGTCGCCGTGCGGAAATGCTGCAGACGACGAAGGCCGATCTCAAGGCGTTCGCCTCCACGCTCGACAAACTCGCCGCCGAAGCGGCCATTTGCGTTTTGGGCGGCCCCCAGCCGCTCGACACGTGCAAGGGCCAGCTCGACAAGATCGAAGACGTGGCCGCGACCAAATGAAAAACGGAAAACGCGGAATGTAGAATGGGGCGTGTGAAATGAAGATGACCACGGGGCGGCTTTGGTTTCTCGCGCTCGTCGCGGCGATGGGGGGCTTCCTCTTCGGTTACGATACCGCCGTCATCAACGGCGGCGAGCAGCAGATTCAGGCGCTTTGGTCGCTCTCTTCGGCGATGCACGGCTGGGTGATGAGCGCGGCCTTGTGGGGCACGGTGCTCGGCGCCCTCGCGGGCGGGCGGGCGACGGATCGCCTCGGCCGCAAGGCCACGCTCTTCTGGGTGGGCGTCTTCTACCTTGCCTCGGCGGTGTGGAGCGCGTTCGCGGCCTCGCCGGTGGCGCTCATGCTCGCGCGCTTCCTCGGCGGCCTCGGCGTGGGCGTTTCGACCATTGCCGCGCCCGTCTACATTTCCGAGATTTCGCCGGCCGACCGGCGGGGGCGCCTCTGCGCGCTCTTCCAGTTCAACATCGTGTTCGGAATGGTCGTTTCGCAGGTCGTCAACTGGAAGCTCGGCACGGCGGGGCTCGGGGCGAACACCTGGCGGTGGATGCTCGGCGCGGAAGCGCTGCCGGCGTTTCTCTTCGTGGCCCTGTGCCCGTTTCTCGTTGAGTCGCCCCTGTGGAAGGGCCCGAAGGGCGCGGCGCGGGCGGCGGAGGCCGGCGCGGGCGCGCGCTTCTTCTCGCGCGCGAATCGGCGCGCGCTCGCGCTCGCGTTTTGCGTTGCCATGTTCAACCAGCTTTCAGGCATCGCGGTGGTCCTCTATTTCGCCTGCCGCATCTTCGAGCTCGCGGGCATGACGCACGAGACGGCGCTCGCCGTCACGGCAGCTCTCACGGCGCTTCAGGGCGTGGGCACGATCGGCGGCATGGCGCTCATCGACCGCATCGGGCGGCGTGCGATGCTGATTCTCGGCGGCACGGGATACGTGCTTTCGCTCTTCGCCTGTTCGCTCGCATTCTGGCAGGGATGGAACATCGTCGCGGCCGTGTGCATCTTCGTGTTCGTCCTGTCGCATGCGATGGGCCAGGGCACCGTCATCTGGGTGTTCATTTCGGAAGTGTTCCCGCAGCGCCATCGTGCGGCGGGGCAGAGCTTCGGCAGTTTGACGCACTGGGTGTTCTGTGCGTCGCTCACGTTCGTCTTCCCGCCCATGGTCAAGGCGATGCCTGCGGCGCTTGTTTTCGCAACGTTCGGCGCCTGCATGATCGTGCATCTCGTGTGGGCGATTTGCGTGGTGCCTGAAACAAAAGGGCGCGCCCTCGAAGACATCCGGCTTTAACGTAATTCGGCAACACCTACAAGGAGGCTAAACAATGACGAGCATTGAACGAGTGAGTACGGTTTTCAACGGGGGCGTTCCCGATCGCATTCCCGTGATGGCGCACAACTTCCAGCTGGCGATCAAGGAAGCGGGCATTACGCACAAGATCTTCCGAAGCGACCCCGTGGCGATGGCCGATTCGATGGCCGCCCAGGCGAAGAAGTACGCGCTCGACGGTATCTTCCTCGATGTCGATACAACGATGCTCGCCGCCGCCTGCGGGGCGGATGTCGCCTATCCCGAAAATGCGCCGGCCGTCGTGAAGGGCGTGCAGCCGCGCTCGCTCCAGCAGCTCCTCGACGCCATCCCGCAGGTGGATCTGATGGCCTGCGAGCGCATCCGCATCTACCTCGACGCCGTGGAGCGCCTGTCGAAGTGGGGGCGCGAAAACGACTGCTTCATCCGCGTGACGGCGGGGCAGGGCGCGTTCTCGCTCGCCTGCCTCGTGACGGGCATGGATGAATTCATGGTCGATCTCGTCGACCCCGAGTGTACTGACGACATCAACCGGCTCCTCGACGCGACCTATGACGTCTCTTTGAAGATGCACGAGCTCTGCATGGCGCGCGGCGCGCACATGACGGGCTACGGCAACAGTTCGGAAGGGTGCAGCGTCATCTCGCCGCGCATGTTCCGGAAGTTCTGCAAGGCGCGGGAGACGCGGCTCGCGGCCGACCTCAAATCGCGCGGCATTCCCACGATCTGCCACATCTGCGGCGACGTGAACCCGATTCTCCCGGACCTCATCGACACGGCCTGCCCGGCCTACGAACTCGACTGGCTCACCGACGTCAAGTGCATCCACGCTCTCGCCCTCGGGAAGTTCGCGCTCTCGGGGAACGTCAACCCCGCGCTCTTCTCCACCGGCACGCCGGACGAAGTCTACGCGGCGGCGAAATCGGTGTGCGATCTCTACCGCGGCCAGGGCGGCCTCGTTCTCTGCTCCGGCTGCGCCATCGGCCCCGATACGACGGAAGCGAACATGAGGGCCTTCGTCCAAGCCGCGCTCGACTGATTTTAATCCTTGTCCGACGGGCGCGGTTGTGGTAAGATTGTCTTCGGTGTCGGGGCCGATCGGCTTCGGCGGTTCGCTTGTTCAACCCTAAAGGAGTTCGTTATGTCGCAGAATCTGTATCAGCTCAATCGCCGTAATTTCGTGGCGAGCCTGGGCGCGGTGGCGTTTGGGAGCCTGTTCGGCGTGGATATCGCGCCGGTGTCGAAGTTCGAAGGCAAGGCGAAGGGGCGCCGCCTCAAACTCGCCGCGGTCGGCTGCGGCGGCATGGGCGGCAGCGCTACGGCGAGCCTCATCGACGCCGGCTGCGACCTCGTGGCGGTGTGCGACGTCAATCCCGACGCGTTCAAGCGCTGGGAGAAGAAGTATCCCGGCATCCCGAAGTTCACCGACTACCGCGAAATGCTCAAGACGATGGGCGACAAGTTCGAGGTGGTCCAGGTAGGAACGCCGGATCACACCCACGCCTACATTTCGGTGGACTGCATGCTCGCCGGCAAGCACGTGTACGTGCAGAAGCCGCTCGCCCGCACGGTCGAGGAAT
>JAZLJP010000045.1:0-15824 GCA_045617985.1 Kiritimatiellia bacterium | reverse complement strand
CGGTGGGGGCCTCGTGGATCGGTCTTTCGCTGCCCAGCTACGGCATTCACGGCACGCCCTTTCCCGAACAGGTCGGCCGCGCCGAATCGCACGGCTGTTTCCGTCTCGCGAACTGGAACGCCGTTCGTCTGCGCCGCATGTGCGATGTCGGCACCAGCGTATTCATCGAACCCTGATTGAGGGCGGCAGGGCCGGTTGCGCCTGAATCTTCAATCGTCAAGCGATGAAGACTGAAGATTGAAAATTGAAGATTGAAAATTAAAGATGCCTCTTGACGGGGACACGTCACTTGTGGTAAAATACCCAACTGTTCACCACGGAAAGGTGGCAGAGCTTGGTTGAATGCACATGACTCGAAATCATGCATACCGCAAGGTATCGGGGGTTCGAATCCCTCCCTTTCCGCCAATTCTTCTGCTTCGTGCAGCGGTGTTGGAGGGGTGAGCATCTAGCGGGCGTAATTCAATGGCAGAATAGGAGCTTCCCAAGCTTCTTACGTGGGTTCGATTCCCATCGCCCGCTCCAATCTTCAAATGTAAATAGGCAGAGGGAACCTGTTTCATTTTATATTTCACAAGCGGGTGTAAAATTTGCTATAATTATCATCACTATGAAGCACCAGCTCTTTTTGGCCTTGGTTGCCGTGTTGACGATGTGCGGTTGTACCACGGAATACTATGTTTCGGATGCGCAGCATCCTGACGTCGCGATTACCGCGGCGGGCGGGGTGACGTTCCGCGGCAAATTCGTTGATCCGGAAGATTTGCCGGGGTTGTTGCGGCGCGAATCGTACAGCCGTACGGATACGATCTACATCAGTGCGCCGGATGATATGTCGGACTGGCGGCTGAAGCGCAAGGTGATGGCGATTCTTTCCCGTAACGGTTTCACGCGGCCGGTCCTCGTGGGAGAAGTGCATTCGTTTTCCGAAGTGGGCCGCACCGGCGAGGAGCGTCGGCGCGATGAACGTGAGGCGCGTGAGGCGAAGGCCCGCGCGACTGGTGCTCGACAACGGGCAGGAGGGAGTATCCGGTACAAATGAAAACGTTCCAATTTTTGAAAGGCGCGTTCCTTGCGGCGGGGCTCATGGGCGCGTTTGCCGTGTGGGGCATGACGTGGTTCGAGACGGGCCTGCCCGAGTATCTCGCCTGGCCGGCCGATGCGAGCGATCGTGTGGTGCCGGGCGTGGGGAGCTGGACCGGAACGGAAGGGGCGGAACTCCTTGGCGAGGCAGGGGTGAAGCGTCTCGTTTTCGGAACGGCCGAGAACCGCCCGCTCGAATTCGTGCCGCTCGCGCCCGCTTCCGCAGCCGAGGACGAAGTGATCGTGTCCTTTGAAATCCTCTTTTCCGCCGGTGCGGAATCGCCGGCCGTCGATCCCGCGATGAAGGGCGCGCTCACGGTGGTGGCGCAGGGGAGCGGCGTCGTATTCGCCGGTCTCGTGAAGAGCCGCACGGCCAATACGAACGTGTGGACGACGCTGACGGGGGCGACGCCTGTTTTGAACGACGTGACGAAGGTGGATATCCGCCTGCGCACGTCGGGCGGCAAGCGCCAGGTGAAGTATGTGGCGAATGGCGTTGCGCTCGCTTCCGCGTCCGGCGAATGGTCGCAGATCGTCTTTCCGGGCGACTCGCCCGAAATCGTGGGCATGGGCTGCATTGGCGCGGGCGAACTTTCCGACCTTTCGGCGCAGACCTCGCGCGAGGTGGAGAGCGCCGTCCTCACGATTCCCGAGCTCGACTGGATGACGCTCGCCTCCGTGAAGGCGAACGGCGAGGCGCTCGCGGCCCAGCCGGACGGCACCTACCTCGTGCCGATCGGGGCGTACGTGGCCGTGACCTTCGTGCCGCATGCGGGCGCGTTCCTCGACAATCCCACGATGGTGTTTCGGATGGAGGGCGCGATGGCGCTGCCGGAGACGGGGCGCCCGAGCGTGATTCCGCCTTCCGAAATTCTCGCCATCAATGAAATCATGGCGTCGAACGGGTCGACGCTTCTCACGGCGAACCGCCAGGCGGGGCTCGACTGGATCGAAATCCGCAACAAGTCCGAAACCGACGTCGACATCACGGGCTGGTATCTCTCCGACAATCCCACGAAGAAGCCGTCCAAATGGTCCAAGATCGAAGGCTCCTGCGTGATCCCGGCGGGTGGCTACAAGATCGTGTGGGCCGACACCGGCTACCTCAACTTCGCCGAGAACGAGGCCTACACGCGCATCGGCCTTTCGAGCGACGGTGAAACCGTGTTCCTCGCAACGCCCGAGGGCGAGATGGTGCACTCCGTCACGTTCGGGCCGCAGCTCAAGGATGTCTCGATCGGCGTGGGCGGCCATGCCCAGACGCTCGTTTCCGCAACGGGCGCGGCCGAATGGCGCGTGGGCGACGGCGCCTGGCAGCCCGTTTCGGGCACGGTGGGCACCTCGGCTGCGGTCGGGCCGGGCTTTACCGTGGTCGCGTGCGCGACGAAGGCCTTCGCGGCCGATGCCGCAGCCGCCGAGGCGGATCTCGCCGATCCTGCGTGCTGGGCCGCCGGGGCGGTGCCGACAACGAACGTCTGCGCTGCCTTGACGGGCGTAACGCGCCTTGCCGCCGCGCAGGGCGTGATGTGCGCCGAAACGACGATCCTCGTGCCGGCGGCGGGCCAGTGGACCTTCTTCTGCGGCGGCGAGGGCGAGAGCGATCTCGTCATTTCGCACGGCGGCCTTTCGTGGACGGTCGAGTACCCGACGACCTCCGCGACCTTCAGCTTCCCCGAAGGCGGCGCCTACGACGTGAAGCTCGTGTGCCGCGCGCATGAAGGCGCGGCCGCGCCCACGCTCCTCGTGGGGGCGGGCGAGCTCGACGCCGAGGCGGATGCGGCTCGGTTCGCGCCGCTCGGCGCCGCCGGCGGCACGTTCGCCCATACGGGGCGCTACGCCGCGCAGCTCGCGACGAATCTTCTTGCCGACGTGAACGGCGCAGGCGAATTCGATTGGCGCAGCACCTTCACCTGCGAGGCGGTGCCGGCGCCGGCGGATACGATTCAGCTGCGCATCCGCTATGCGGACGGTTTCACGGCGAAACTGAACGGCACGACGTTCGCGAAGGTGGCCCCTTCGGGCGCCCGCGCGAAGGGTGCGGCGCTGGCGGACGAGTATTTCGCGGTGCCGAGCGAACTCTTCACGGTGGGCGAAAACACGCTCAAGATCACCGTCAAGAACGACGACCCGGCCGATCCGGAAATGCTCCTTTCCGCCGAACTCCTCTGGAGCAAGGCGGGCGGCGATATGGCCTTCTACTTCCCGAAACCGACGCCCGGCCGCGCGAACGGCGCCGATGCGAAGGACGGGCCCACTCCGAAGGTCGCCTTCTCCGAGCCCCACGGCTACAAGACGGCGGCGTTTACGCTTTCGCTCTCCTGCCCGGACCAGCCGGATGCGACGATCTACTACACGCTTGACGGCACGGCGCCGACGGTGAAGAAGACGCGCTACACGGGGCCGATCACGATTTCGCGCACGACGGTCGTGCGCGCGGCCGTTCCCAATGCGGATTCGATTCTGCAGATGGATGCCTCGGCCACCTATCTCTTCCTGAACGACATCATCACGCAGTCGGGCGTGCCCTCGGGCTTCCCGTCGAGCGGATCGGTGAACGGCCAGGCGTTCATCTACGGCATGCGCAGCGAAGTCGTGAACAACGCGACCTATCGCCCGAAACTGCTCGCCGGCTTCACCAACTCGATCGCCACGCTCTCGCTTGTCATCGATCCGGCGAACCTCTTCAACGCTTCGACGGGCATCTACGTGAACGCGAACAACAACGGGCGCGCCTGGGAGCGCACGACGATGCTTGAGCTCATCAATCCCACGAACACGGCCGCCGAGTTCAGCGTACCCTCGGGCATTCGCATCCGCGGCGCCTACAGTCGCGGCAGCAGCTACCCGAAACATTCGTTCCGCTTCTTCTTCCGTAACGAGTACGGCATGAGCAAACTCAAGTTCAAGCTCTTTGACGACGAAGGCGCGGACTCGTTCGACAAGGTGGACCTCCGTACGGCGCAGAACTACTCCTGGGCGAACGGGAGCGGAAACTTCACCTTCATCGAGGAATGCTTCTCGCGCGACTCTCAGCGCGACCTCGGGCAGTCCTATCATCGCAGCCGCTATTACAACCTCTTCATCAACGGCATCTACTGGGGCGTGTATCAAACCGAAGAACGCACGTGCGGCGAATTCGGCGAGACCTACTTCGGCGGCAATGCGGAGGACTACGACGTGGTGCGCACTTCGCAGCCCGGCTATGTGACGGGCATCGTGGAGGGCAATGAGACGGGCTGGAAGAATTTCTGGGATATTTCCGTCAACCAGGGCTATGGCTCCGGCTACCCGAACAACTACAATCTCGTGCGTGGCCTTAAGCCGGACGGTACGCCCGATCCCACGCTCCCGATCTACCTTAACGCCACGAACGTGGCGGCCTACATGCTCACCGCGCACTACGCGAGCGATGCGGATTCTCCCTCCGCAAGCGGCAGCGACAAGGCGAACAACAACGCCCAGCTCTGGAACCGCTACAACGGCACGAACGTCCTTGGCGGCATCACGACGACGGGCTGGATCTTCCACCGCCACGACGCCGAACACTCGCTCGGCACGAGCGACGGCGTTTCCGCGAACAATCTCAATCGCGGTACGGAAGCCGCGCACGCGAACATGAAGCTATACAAGAACTTCAACGCGGCCGAGCTCCACTACAAGCTCCTCGGCAACGCCGAATACAAGATGCTCGTGGCGGACTTCATGTTCCGCCATTGCGTGAAGGAAGGCGGTGCGATGACGGCGCCCGAGGCGCGCAAGCGTTTTGAAAAGCGCATGGCCGAGCTTGACGACGCCGTCGTGTGCGAATCCGCGCGCTGGGGGTATGGCAAGAGTTCCTCGTACGTCTACAGCCAGTGGATCAGCGCCTGCAATTCGCGCCTGAGCTTCATCGAGAATCGTCTCTCCTACCTCATCCAGTACTATCAGGGCAAGGGCTGGTATCCCACCATCCAGGCCCCGCGCGTATGCGAGCCGAACGGCGCGCACGTGCTTGACGGCAAGATCTTCGCCGCCGGCGACGCCCTGTACCTCTCGAAGCCGTCCACGGGCACCATCTACTACACGCTGGACGGTACCGATCCCCGCGCGGTGGGCGGCGCGGTCAAGGCCGGCGCGCTCACCTTCACGGGCACGGCGCCCGGCCTCACCTATCGTTCCGCCTTCGCGAAGAAGTCCGCCTGGCAGTACTACGACAGGGGCAGCCAGCCCGCCGCCGATTCTTCGGGACGCGTCTGGTACGCGAAGGACTACGCGACGACTTCCAGCTGGGGTTCGGGCAACGGCATTCTCGGCTTCAACGGATCCACCGCCACGGAGACCATCGGCACCCAGCTGTACAAGTTCATCAACCATGCCTCGTCCGGCACGCAGGTCTACGCCTACTACTTCCGCAAGACGTTCACGCTTCCGGCGGCGGCTGCCGACTCTACCAGCATTCGGATCAACATCCTCTACGACGACTGCTATGCCATCTACATCAACGGCACCGAGGTGGATCGCCTCTATCTTGCCAAGAACGCCACCTATTCCACGTTCTCCGATAGTGGAACCGCCCACAAGGAGGAAATCAGCCGCACGGTGACGATTCCGGCCGGCCTTCTGCGCGAAGGTGCCAATACCATCGCGGTCGAAGTCCATCAGAACCAGAACGCGTCGAGCGACATCTACTTCGATCACGGCCTTCACTACGCCACCTACAGCGGCGGCACGGGCGCGATCGAAGTGCCGGCCGCCGGCGCCCGGATCCGTGCGCGCATCCGCACCTCCGCCGGCGAGTGGAGTCCGCTTGAAAGCGTGGATATCCCCAATACGACGGCGCCGGAAGCGAGCGCGCTTGCGCGGGGGCTGCGCGTGGCCGAAGTGATGAGCGCCTCGGCTGACGAAGATGCCAGCGGCAACGCGGGCGACGGTTCGGAGTTCATCGTTCTTACGAACCTCCTCGCCGATGCCTCGCTCAACCTCGCGGGCGTGCAGCTCACCTGCACGAAGACGGGGAACGACGCGCCGTCGCTGAGCCTCGAGCTGCCGGAGGGCCTCGCTCTCGCGCCGCATGCGGCGCTCACGCTCACGAAGGCCGCGTATTGGCCCTCGGCGAAGATTACGAACGGCAAGGTGGATCTCCTCCTCTTCGATTCGGCGGGCTCGACAATCCAGACCGCGCATGTGGAGACGAGCTGGTTTGCGAGCGCGTGCGACGGCACGGGCGCGAGCTTCCTTGCGCTCGCCTTCGGCGATACGGTGACGACGGAAGCCGATTGGGCGCCCTCCTTCGTGCCGCCGGCGGATGCGACGGGCGCGAAGGGCATCCGCAAGGCGATTGCGGCTGACGACGCGGTGCGCACGTGGGTGAATGGCCTCTGGCAGACGGCCGAAGGGCAGACGGCGATTGCGGCCTTCGGCGGCGACAAGGCCGCGCTGCGCCAATGCTACCTCGTGAATGCGCTGCCGGAAACGGAACCTGAAATCGAGGTGACGATTCCCACGATCGTCGTCAATCCCGATGGTACGATCGCCATCGGCGGGCGCCTCTTCCAGCATGGTCTCGAGGCGGCGCGCACGGTGAACGGCGAGATTCGGCTCTATCATGCGCCCACGCTCGATGGGCTTCCGGGGGCGACGGAGCCGGTACCGTTCGGCAAGACCTTCCCGGTTGCCCCGCAGCCCGTTGCGGTGCCCGAGGGCAAGGCGAGATTCTTCCAGTTGCGGGTCGAATGATTCGTGTTGAAATGGTAAGAGAACAAACAAGAGAGAGGGAATGAAAATGGCAGTTGAAGAAACGCGTGAAATCGTCAACCCGAATTGGCTCTCGCGCATGGGATCGTCGTTCAAGGGGATCTTGGCGGGCGTCGGGCTCGTGATCGGCGCGGGCGCGCTCCTCTTCTGGAATGAGGGGCGGGCGGTGAAGACGGCGCGTCGGCTCGCGGAAGGCGCGGGTGCCGTGGTGAGCGTGACGGCCGACAGGGTGGACGCCGCGAACGAAGGCAGGCTCGTTCATGTGAACGGCAAGGCCGAGACGAAGGAGACGCTTTGCGATCAGCAGTTTGGCGTCTCTGCTACGGCAATGCGCCTTGAGCGCAAGGTGGAGATCTACCAGTGGGTGGAGCATAAGGACGTGCGCCACGAGAAGCAGGGCGATAAGACGATCGAGAAGACGACGTATACCTACAAGCTCGCGTGGTGCCCCAAGCCGGTCGACTCCTCGGGTTTCCGCGAGGCGGGCCATGAGAATCCGCCGATGGCCATGCCGTTCTCCGATCAGGACCTCGTGACGAAGCAGGCGACGTTGGGCGCGTTCAAGCTGTCCGAATCGAATGTACGGCGCATGGGGGAGGCGAAGGCGTTTCCCTTCGCGCCGGACTTCAAGCCGCCGGAAGCGCTTAAGGGCGCGAAATACGTGAACGGTTTCATCTATGTGCCGGTCGAGAAGCCGGCCGCGGCGGTGGCCAAACCGACGGTGGCGAGCGCGGGGTCGCCGCTCGCAGCGGCCGCCCAGGCGGCGACGCAGGCGGTTACGAACGCCGTAGCGGCGGCGCTTCGGGATGTCGCGAGCGCGCCGCAGGTGGGCGATCTGCGCGTCTCGTTCAAGATCGTCGAGCCGCATGAGATTTCGCTTTGCCAGAAGCAGACGGGCGAGACGTTCGCGCCGTGGACGGCGAGCGACGGCAAGCCGATCTCGCTTCAGCGGGACGGGCTTGCGGATGCGGCGGCGATGTTCGCCGATGCGCAAAGCGCGAATACGAAACTCACCTGGTTCCTGCGTTTCATCGGTTTCCTCGGTATGTTCGTGGGCTTCAAGCTCGTGTTCGGGCCGATTGCGACGCTTGTGGATGTGGTGCCGCTTCTCCGTAATATCGTTGCCGTGGGTGTTGGTTTCGTGTCGTTCCTGCTGGCGCTCGGCGGAACGCTCCTCACGGCGGGCATCGCCTGGGTCTACTATCGCCCGGTGTTGGGCATCGGCCTCATCGTGGTGGCCGTGGGGTGCATTGTGCTTGTTTTCATGAAGAAAGGAAAGACGCCGGTTCCGGCGACTGCAACAACATGAACCGTTTTCTGATGACGTGTCTCGCGGCGGCTTTGGCGTGCGCCGCGAGCGCGGCGCCGACCTCGCGCCGCTCTTCCTCCGCCTCTTCCTCGCGAGGGGGCGGTTCGGGTTCTGGCACATCGCATGTGCCTGCGGAATTCCGCGCGCGGCCGGCGCATAGCCAAACGGCGAGCGCGTTTGGCCCCAAGCGCCTGAAACCCGTCTTCACGGGCGAGTTTGTGGTGGATGTGATCTTCATCACGTTTCCCGACTGCCAGGACGTCAACATCGCGCAGGCGGTGAAGGACCTCTCGCGCGTGCGGGGGAGTACGATCGCCGACTATTACAAGGAATATTCGCAGGGCATCACCTGGCCCGTTCTGCGTGCGTTCGCGCGCCCCTATCTCGCGCCGCATCCGCTCGGGTACTATTGCCGGCACAACGCGTTCTCGAACCGCATCGGTTTCGGCGGCGACGGCGGGGCGCGGGCGGGGCAGCTGCGGGCGGAGGCCCTTGCGGCGTCGAAGCACTTCGGGTATCTTGAAGGGTCGCCTTCGGGCCCGGCATCGGTGACATGCTACGTCTATTGCAAGTCGCTCGACGAAGGGCGCGTGGAGCGGCTGTTGCGCCCGAAATATCCGAAGAAGCCGGATGGCACGGACGAAATCGGCATGTACAAGCCGCCGATTCCGTGGCGTGACCCGCTGTGGCCGAATTCGATTCCCCAGGTGTTCTACCCGGGCGACGGCGGTACGATGGTGCACGAGCTCGGCCACGTGCTTGGCGCGCCCGACTTCTATCATGCTACGGAGAAGTACGACGGCCTTCCCGGCAGTCCTTCGCTCCCATGGGCGTGGGGGCCAACGGGCCCGGCCTACTGCCGTTACATCTATCAGGGTTTTCTGCCGGCGACCTCCTACCCGATGATCACGAAGAGCGGCACCTACACGATTGCGCCGCGTGCCGCGAATCCCGTGGGCGAGAAGGCGGTGGGGTGCTTTGTGCCCTCGGCGCATCCGAACTACCTCTTCTACCTCGAGTACGTGAAGGGCGAAAAGGCGCCGATCGGGTCTCCGAACCATGAAGGCCTCCTCATCCACGTCATCAATGTCACGTTCTCCTCGCCGATGATGGGCCCGCCGGACCTCTGCTACACGTATCGGCCGAACGATCCGTACTTCCGGGCGCTCTCGGGCAATGCGGGGGCGGCCTTCTTCCAGGAGGGGAGCCGGTTCGACCGCGAGTCGAATCCCGCCGCGCGCCTCCCGAACCTGATGGATGCCGGCATCGAAGTGAAGAACATCCGCTTCTCCGCGGAAGGGGCCACCTTCGATCTCGAAATCGAGAAGACGAAGCATTCGCCGCGTGAACTTTCTACGAGCCTTCTGCCGAAAATCGCGCTCGGCGAAGTGGACGAGCTCTTGCCCACGAGCTTCCGTGCGCGGTGCGACGTGCTCTACCGCGGCGAACCGCTCCTCACGGAATACGGCTTCTGCTACGATACGGCTTCGCATCCCACGCTCTCGCGCGGCCGCTTCCCGCTCTATCATCGTGACCGTTTCGACGGCCGCATCCTCGGCCTCACGCCCGGGAAGAGCTACTATGTGCGCGCCTACGCGAAGAACGCGAACGGCGTGACCTATAGCGCCGAAGAGAAGAAAATCACGCTTCCCGCCCTAGAGGTGCCGAACGAAGTGGCGCCGCTTCTCACGGACCATATCCGCGGCAACTTCTACTACAACCGCTGGTACTTCCAGATCAAGCACGACGTGCACGATACGGCGAATCCGCTTTTGGCCTTCATGTCGCTTGCAGCCTACTACCGGGCGCTCCCGGGGTACACGCGCGGGAAGCCGCCGTTCGATATGACGCGCATCCATTTCAATCCGAGCGAGAGCCGGCCCGACTTCCGTCTTGCGGAAACGGGCGCGCTGCAAAGCCGCATGACGCGCTTTGCGGAAGTGGCGGGCCTCCGTCGGCGCGAGTTCGGGCGCGAGTGGGAGAAGACCTTCATCGCGGCGCTCGGTTTCAGAAAGCCGCCGAAGGACATGATCATCCCCGTCACGGAAGAGAGCGTGACGGCGTTCTCGCGCCGCATCCGCGAATCGATCACGCTCGGCCAGCCGGTGATGCTCATTCGCGAAAACCAGATCGTGCCGCCGGATACGAACGCCTACTATCCGCTCGACATCGTGCTCATCGACGGCTTCTCGGACGATGCGACCTTCCACATGAGCTTCCCCACGGGGTCGGACCGCGGGCTCCGGAAGGACGGCTACTACAAGCTGAACGAGGTCTTCGACTACGTGGTGATGGCCAAACTCATCTTCTATTCGCCGGTGACGTTCCAGACGTCGTTTGCGCACCCCGTCAGATGAATTCGAGAATCGCGGGCGTCACGTCCACGAGCGACTTGACGCGCGCGCGGATTTCCGCCTCGTGCGGGCCGAAGGCGATGAACGGAACGGGGTTGCGCGTGTGGCCCCGTTCGTTCACGGCTTCGATGTTGCCGTGGTCGGAGGTCATGATGAGCGTAATCCCGGCCGCTTCGGTGAAGCGAACGAGCGTGGCGAGGAAGCGATCGTAGAGCCGCAGCACGGCGCAGGCGCGCGCGTAGTCGGAGGAATGGCCGGCGACATCCGTCTGGAAGAACTCGTAGAGCGTGAAGTCGTTCACGCGGGCGAGGGCGAAGAGCTGTTCGGCGGCCTCTTCGGGCGTGACGGTGGGGATGTCGGGATAGCGGTCCTGAATCGTTTCGCGCGTGAGGTCCTGCATGAGGGCCTGGTCGTCGCAGAGGTCGTCGAGGGTGGAAATCACTTCGGGCGTCGTGAGCGCCATCACGGTGGTCACGCTCTTGAAGCGGCGCGGCACAAGTTCGTCGGCCGAATCGACGAGAAAGGCATCCGCGAATCTGACGCGCTTGCCGCGCTTCTTGAGGGTGAGGAAGAGGTTGTCTTCCTCGATCTTGCGGCGAAGGGCGGGGCCGGGGAAACCCTCGCAGTGGCGGCCCATGAAAAGGGGCGCGTTGAAGCCGGTGAACATCGCCGCCTGGCCGGTGGCGGATTGCGGCAGGCCCTCCACGCCGAGACAGGCGTCAATCGGCACTGCATGCTGGTTGACGAGCCGGCAGAGCGTGGGGCAGACTTCGGGATTGACGGGGTTATCCGCCGCCGGCGGATGGAGGCCCACCCCGTCAATGAAGAGAAACAGAACCTTCACTTCGCTTCGGCCGGTTTCTCTGCGGGCTTCGCCTCTGCGGGCTTCTCAGCTGGCTTCGCTTCGACGGGTTTCGGTTCCGCAGGCTTCGCTTCGACCGGCTTTTCCGCAGGTTTCTTCTCGAGGATCTTGGGGTCGACCGGGAAGCCGGCGGCCTTCATTTCCTCCACGAGCGCCTTGAGGGAGCTTTCGTCGCCCTTCGCCTTGTCAAGCGCCATCGTGTAGTACTTGCCGGCGAGATCGTGGTATTCCTTGCTCTTCGCCGCGTCGTTCGCGTCCTTCATGAACTTCGAACAACGTTCGTAGTTGAGGGCCACCACCCAGTCGCGCGAATAGACGATGCCGGTGGTGGGGTCGCAATCTTCGAAGTCCTTCTGTTCGTCGGAGAGCATGAAAGCGATGAACGCGAGCATGTTGGTGGTGGCGCCCGTCCAGTCCTTCGCCTCCATCGCCTTGTGGGCGCGGAGCTTCGAGGCGGTGGCCTGCTGCCAGGTTTTCGTGCGGTTGGGAAGGCCTTCCGTTTCGAGGAGCTTGATGGCGCCGTCGAAGTCGTTCGCGAGGAAGTAGCCGTCGAGGCGGCGTTCGCTCAGGCCCTGGGCGGCATTCTTCGTGAGATCGGGGTTCTTGAGGAGGGTCTCGGAGAAGGCGAGGAGATCCTTCAGAACTTTCGTGTTCGCAGGAACGTCCTTGCCGTTGCCGGCGAAGCGGATGAACTGGTCTTCGGTAAGCTGGCCCACGTAGTCGATCGGCACGGCGGTGAGATCGCCCCAGCGGAGGGTCCAGAACTTCCACTTCGACTGGAGGGTCTCGTCCTTCGGCTCAAACCAGATGTGGCGCGACTTCTCGGTGACGAGTTTCGTGAGCGCCGGCAACACCCCCTCGGGTGTCGCCTCGCGCACGAGCTTCGCGGCGGCCTTGCGTGCGGCCTTGCGCGTCTCCTTCGTGTCGCGGTTCTTCCAGCACCAGGAAAGGGTACAGGCGCTCACGAGAATGACGAGAACGACGAAGCAGAAGCCAACGAAGGATACGATTTTAGGAAACGTGCTACCGGAGGTGCCGCTCTTGACATTGACATTCACATTGACATCGACTTTTTGATCGCTCATGATGAAGCTCCTTTGAAAATGATTTTCCATATTATAAGATGAAAAGCGGTTTGACGCAAGGGAAATGTGGGGAAGGCGGAAAAGTTCGATGGTGACGACGGCTGGCTTTTGTGGCGGGATTGTGGTATAATTGGGGCATGAAAAAGCAAATCATTCTTCTCTTCGCCGCGATGGCGACGGGTCTCGCATGCGTGGCGGCGACGTCGCGCGAATACATCTGGCCGAAGGGCAAGATGCCTGATCGGCAGCCGCACCAGATTGCGGCCATGACCAACGAAAGCGGTAAGAAGGGCTTTGACCGTGCTGCGCATACGGAGCCCTATCTCGAGTGGTTCGATCCGCCGGCGGTGAAGAACGGCACGTGCATGATCCTCATTTCGGGTGGCAGCTATCAGTGCTGCTGCGACGTGGGGCTCATCAAGCTATGGCGCGAGACGTTCACGAAGCTCGGCTGCCAGTGCGTCAATTTCGTCTACCGCACGCCGCGCCCGAAAGGGCTTGCGATCTACCAGACGGCGTGGGAGGATGGCCAGCGCGCGGTGCGCGTGGTGCGCTCCGAGGCCGCGCAGCGCGGGTTCGACCCGGAGAAGATCGGCGTGATCGGCATGTCCGCCGGCGGCCACCTCACGGTGATGCTCGCGACGAGCGCCCTCACGCCGGCCTACGCGCCGGTCGACGCGCTCGACCAGCTGCCGTGCCACATCAACTGGGCGCTTGCGAATGCGCCGGCCTACAACACGCTCGGCGGCGCAACGGGCGATCCGTCGCCGCAGGACGGCACGAAGGTGGTGCCCAAGATCAACCCGTGCTTCAAGTTCGACGCGAAGACCTGCCCGATCAGTTTCCACCATGGCGGCACGGATCCCTACTCCCCGAACGGTTCCACGCTCTGCTATCGCGAGCTGCGGAAGCGGAAAATCCCCACCGAGCTCCACCTCTACGCGAATAAGTCGCACGGGGCGCACGGGCTTGAGCGCGGCATTGAGTTCATGCGCCAGATGGGCTATCTCGGCAAGCCGGCGCCGGAAGTCGATCTCATGCGGCGCTATGGATCCGATGCGGCGCGCGCGACGTATGAAAAGGAACTCGTGTGGCCGGCGGGTAAGATGCCGAGCCGCCAGGTGAAGCCGGGCGGCAAGGACGCGCAGTGCACGCCCTACCTCGAGTGGCACATGCCGAAGGAGCTCAAGACGAAGGCGATTCAGATCATCTACTCGGGCGGCGGCTACATGGGGAACGGCCCGGACGGCTTCGAAGTGGCGCCGATGCGCCGCTATCTGAACGAGAAGGGGATGGCCGTCGTGACAATGCGCTACCGCACGCCGCGGCCGCGGGGCCTTGCAAAGCACGTGACGGCGTGGCAGGACCTCCAGCGCGCCATCCGCATCGTGCGGGCGAAGGCGGCGGCGAAGGGGCTTGATCCTGACCGTATCGGCATCATGGGGTCTTCCGCCGGCGGCCACCTCACGCTCATGGGCGCGTTCAGCTCCACGGTGCCGGCCTATGAGCCGATCGACGAGCTCGACAAGATCTCCTGCACGGTTCAATGGGGCATTCCGATCTATCCCGCCTACGTGCTTACCGACGGCGCGGAGCGCGGAAACGAGAAGGGCGGCAACGAGGATGATTCCGTGCCGGTGCCGGAATTCGCGTTCGACAAGGGCACCTGCCCGCTCTGCTACATCCACGGCGATGCGGATGGGTGGGCGGCGATGAACTCGGTGAAGTGCTGGGAAAAGCAGCGCCTGATGGGTATCCAGTCGGATCTCCACACGCTCGCGTTGCGGCCGCACTGCTTCCAGCGCAAGGCCTCGCCCGGTACGGGCAGCTACACCTGGATGGACCGTGCGTGGGACTTCATGACCCGCAAGGGCTTCAACCGCTAATCGGCTCGTCGCCGGGAAAGGGGAACTTGACCATGAACTTGAAAACGCTTGGCATCGCCGCGCTGCTCGTCGCCGTGGGGGCCGGCTGTACGTCGTTCGACGTGCTCGGCACGCGCCGCTATGTGGACGAGAACAACAACTACGTGACGGTTGAAGAGGGGCGCGACGAAGAATATCATGAGTTCATGACCACGCTCCCCAACGGGAAGGTGGTGCCGGATAAGACGAAGTCCAAGATCCGGCTCACCTTGCCCGACGGGCGGCGCTACATCATGTACCAGCGCCTGTCGCCGTTCGGCAATCTCTTCAAAACCGACGACGAAGAATGGGAATACCTCGTTCAGGGGATGGAATGCATCATCTGCCGCCGGCCGAATCCGGGCGAGAAATATCTATTGTCCTATCGCGGTACGCTCTGTGCGACGGAACGCAATCCGCTCAATGAAAAGGCCCGCAAGAGCCTGCATCGGAGCTCGGCGCCGACGGGATTCAAGTCGACGACGGGGCCATCGTCATCGTCTTCCTCCTCCTCCAGCACCAAGTCCCGTTGGTAAACGCGCAAGGGTCGCTTTCATCATGGCATCTGTACTCGATAATATCAAGATCGTCCTCGTGGGTACGCTCTACACCGGCAACGTGGGAAGCTCCTGCCGCGCGATGGCCAACATGGGCTTCCACAACCTCGTTTTGGCGGCTCCCAACATCCAGAACAGCTGGGACGAAGCGGAACGCATGGCCGTGCACGCGACGGACATCCTCCACGCCCGCAAGGTGTTCGACACGTTCGAAGAGGCGGTGGCGGATTGCGTGGCCGTGGTGGGCACCACGGCGCGCGGCGGCCTCTACCGCCAGCACGTGAAGGCGCCGCGCGCGTGCGCGCCGGATATCCTCTCGCTTGCCGAGACGGGCCCGGTGGCGCTCGTGTTCGGACGTGAGGACAAGGGCCTCCTCAACGAGGAAGTCGCCCAATGCACGCACCTCATCCGCATCCCCGTGGACGAAGGCTACACCTCCATCAATCTCTCCCAGGCCGTGCTCATCACCTGCTATGAGTTCTTCACCGCCACCGGCAGCTACCAGCCGCCGCATGAGAAGGCGCCGCCCGCGCCGCAGGCGCAGAAGATGCAGCTCATGAAGAATTGGCAGACGATGCTGCAGGATATCGGCTTCATGGACGACAAGCAAACCGAGCACATGATGCAGGGCGTGCACCGCATCTTCTCCCGCGGCGTGCAGACGCGCGACGACGCGGCGATCATGCTCGGCGTGGCACGCCAGGCCCTCTGGGCCCACCGCAACCCCGCTCTCGAAGGCCGAAAACCGTCGATCGGGTAAATGGAAAACCCGTCTGCAAAACCCCGATTCGCGATTTTGCGGGAGTCGTGTAAAACCACCGGCTCCGGCAGCACTCCGCCAGCGATCAGCCGCAGAAGCCCGGCGAGGAAATCCGCGAATCCGTCAGCCTCCGTACGAAGGCCTCCACCATCTCAGGATCGCCCTCGGCTTGCGCTT
>JAZLJP010000044.1:0-35408 GCA_045617985.1 Kiritimatiellia bacterium | reverse complement strand
GGAGGAGTCGACGGCGAACATCGGGGCCCTGACACGGAAGCAGTAGCCCCTGTGCGGTCCCTTGCCGAACTTCGGCGCAATGCCGACCAGGTAGCTGAAGGTCTTCCAGTAGAGGTCCTTCGCCATGCCGGACGGCCTGTGGGCGTTCGCGTTCGAGAGCGTGTTGCGCATGGGCGGCGTCGCGTCCATCGAACGCCAAAGCGCATCGTTCGCCAGCGCGACGTCGCAGATCGAATTGAGCGACTCGGTCTTCGACACCTGGCAGTGGAGCATTGCCGCGACAGGACTTTTCGGCGAGAAGGTGCGGCTGAGGACCTTGTGGGCCTTCGCGGTCTCGGCGACAAACTGCGTCGGAACGGTGTTGACTATCTGACAGATAATAGGATATACTGTCTTCGTTGCTTTCGGGGTGGTGTTTTTTCCTTGCGAATGCCACCTCCCTCTTGCTTCGCGTCTAAATCGTGGTATAATAGTGGGGTATGGAGAAGATAGAAGAGAATGGGCGGGTGCCTTTTTCAATTGGCAAGGTCACGTGGTTCTACGTGCCCCTGCTCCTGCAAGCGTTTTCTCAATCTCTCTCCTATCCGTTGGTGGCGGGTATCACCACGCAGGGGCCGTTGGGCGTGGATGGCCTCACCGCATTTGCCCAAGGGCAAACGGTCATGTTCATGATCGGCGCGCTGGGAGGCGGGCTCGTGATGACGGGGATGGTGCACGCTCGCACGGGAAGCGGTTATCGGGCCTTCCGGCGGCTCAACTTCCTGTTGATGGGCGTTCTCCTCCTCCTCCAGTGCCTTCCGGCGATTCATCCCCTCGATCGGCTCATCTTCGAAGAGGCGTTTCGGTTGCCGCCGTACCTTGCGGCCGTTGCGCGCGACACGCTCCTCGGAGGGCTCGTCATGAACGCCTCCTTCTTTCTCCGAAACGTGCCGATGGTCGTGCTCTTCAACAATCTCCAGAGCGGCAAGGCCAATATGGCCACGCTCCTACGTATCGCGCTCACGTTCGTTCTTGCCGTCGTATTCCGGCACTTCGGCTGGGTGGGGCCCTGGTGGGGGCTCATAGCGCTCACCCTCGGGTGTCTCTTCGAATACTTCGTCACCTGGTGGTATGCGCGACCCTACGTGAAAGCGCTCCTTGAGGAACGGCAGATCCCCTGGCACAGCCGGCTCGACGATCTCATGGCCGCGAAACGCCGCTACCTTCTCGTGCTCGAACAACTGCGCTTCACGCTGCCGCTTTCGCTCGGCTCTTTCATCCTCGCAGGCTCACCACTTGCGATCGCCCTCTTCGTGGGGCGTTCGGCCGATGCCCAGACGATGCTCGCCATCCACTATGTGACGGTAGGCGTGGCGAACCCGATCGGCTTTGCCGCCCTTCGCCTGCAGGCCGTTTCAATCGCCTTCCCGCCCGCCTATCCGAGCGACCGGCGCATGCTCGCCTATGCGTTGGGCGCGGGTGCCGTGCTCGGCATGGCGCTCATGCTTTTTACCATTCCCGCACTCGCGAACTGGTACTTCGGCGTCTATCAGAACGTGAAGCCCGAACACCTGAACCTCGCCCGCGGAGCCGTTGCAATGTACGCCGTCTGGCCGATGCTCCAAGCCGTGAGGGCCCGCATCGAAGGCATCGCCGCCGTGCGGAAGCGCCCCTCGGCCGTGATGACCGGCCAAATCACCTACCTTGTCGCCCTCTCCGCCACCCTCGCGGCCACCCTCTACTATGGCGTCGCCGGTTGGAAAATGTCCGTCATCGCAATCAACGTCGCGACCATCTGTACAACCACCGCCCTCTACCTCGCCCTTCGGGCTACACGCGCACGTCGTCCAGATTCCAGCCATTGAGATAGGGGCGAACCTTGAGCAGCGGGTTGGCGCCTTCGTCGTTGGTGTAACGGCAATTGGCGGGATCGAACTTCAAGGTGCGGCCGCGCATGATGGCGTGCATGCCCAGTTGCGGGATCATGTCGGAATGCCAAACGCGGTCGGGGCGCGTGAGCACGCACGCCAATCGCCCACTCCTTCCACGAGGGCGCAGTCGTCGCAGTCGGGGTGGGCGCCGAGGCAGAATTCCCGATGGATTTGGAGAAGCCCCTGGAGGAGGAGGCCGTTTCCGGCGTACAAGGCGGGATTGTGGTCTCGCCCCAAAAGCCGCCAGGCCGTGAGGCGCATGGGCGCTGAAATCTCCTCCGGGCACAACCACTCCGGCACTTCCGACAGACGATTCTCCGCATAGGCGAAGGGCGTCACCACATTCGCGAGCATTGCCGCCGCCCGCGGCGCCCCCACGAGCCCCGATTCGCAGAGAATCGCCCGTGCCTCCTTCTGCCCTTCCCGGCTCGCGAGATCGCACGCCGAGAGCCGCAAGAGAAGCTCCGGGAGCGCCCCGGCGAAGAGCGCCGCCGCCGCGGCGAGCCGATGGGCGGGCGCGTTCGCCGGGCGCACGTTCGCCCGATGCCACGGGAAGAGGCGCACGATCTCCATCTCCGCCACGCACGTGAGCGTGGCTTCGGCAGCCGCGCGATCCTGCGGCAGATCGCGCCACGGCAACCGCTCCGCAAGCGCACGAAAGGTCTGCGCATTGTGTTTGTAGCCGAAGGCCGCCATCATCTCCTCGTAGAACACCTGCGCACGATCCCCCTTCCGCACAAAGCGCGCAACGAGCCGACGCGCCTTGCCGTCGAGCCGGCGCCGCCCCGCCGCCCGCAAGACGTCCACGAGCAAATCGGGCGCCCGCGCGAAGAGATGCTCGCAGGGCCGCGGCGTCGCCGGCAGACGCGCGTACGGATAGGCGGCAAGGTCGATTTCATCGGACGAGAAATCGGTTCGCGTCCGCAGGGAATCCCCCAGACACACCGTCACGCACCCCGGCGGCACACGCGCCGTACCGCCACTAAACCAGACGACATGTACCACCACGCCCGCGTAGGCGGCATCGCGCGCGTGCCCATGGGCCTCCCAGTCGCCCACATGGAGATGAACTTCCACATCTCCCCGCAGGCGCCGGCCGCCCACCTCCACCACCGCCGCACGGAAATCGGGCCCCGCCTCGAGATTCCATGCGCCGGGATCGATCACCTTGAGCGACGCACCGCCCACGGTGCGCAACCCCTCGGGACGCAAGGCCCCGTCATACCACAATGCCTGCACATGCCGTTCGGAAACGGGCGGCAGGATTGTCGCGGAAAATCCGTTATGCTGGTAAATATTCATGACGGCGCGTATTTAATCAAAAAACACGCGCCGTCAAGGGGAGGAAATGTCAAGCAAATGTCAAAAGATTGTCAAGTACAATCTACTCGACTGCCCTATACTTCTTCACCGCCTCTTCATAGGCGGGCGTATTCACATAGCCGCAGCTCTTGAACTCGGGGCAGAAGCCGCGATAGACGCAATCGGGCACGCAGCAGGCGGCGAGTTCCGGCTCTTTTTTCGCCAGTTCTTCGACCACCAGTTTCCAGGCCGCGCGTGTGTCCGGGCTTGCCTTCGCGCAGAGGCGCCGGCGGCTGATGAACATCACTCCGGCGGCGTTCGCGAAGCACTCGTGCTCCACGGGCGCATCCTGCTGCTTCACCGTGCGGTCTTCGCCCGTGCGGTCCGTGCGCTGGGTGGACACGAAATGTTCGATGCCGTATTTATGGCGCACGAAATGCACGCTCACCCAATACGGCAGATCGCTCCACTTCCACGAGACAAGGAGTTTGCGAATCGGCGAGTGTTCGGCGAGAAGGATGCGCTTCTTCCACTTGGAAGACGGCTCCTTGTTGCCGGCATCCATACGAATCGTCGTGCGCGCGGCATCGGCCACATCGCGCCAGGAACCGAGAATCTTCAAAAACTTGAGAGTCATGACTGTTTTACTTGTACGTAGTGGGATCCTTATCGGGACCGAACGGCGAAAGGTCGCGCAGGTTCTTGACGATCGGCGGCAACTTCTCCAGCACGTAGTCGACTTCCTCCATCGTGTTGTAACGCGAGAGGGAGAAACGGATCGACCCGTGAACGGCGATGAACGGCACGCCCATCGCACGGATCACATGCGACGGGTCAAGCGACCCCGACGCACAGGCCGAGCCCGTGGAGATGCAGATGCCCGCATCGGAAAGATGATAGGCGATCGCCTCTCCTTCGATGTATTCGAAGGAGACATTGAGCGTGTTGGGCAGGCGGTGGGCGCGGTCGCCATTCACGCGCACATTCGGGCAGGAAGCGAGAATGCCCGCCTCAAGCCGATCGCGCAGCGGCCGAAGCGCGCGCGCTTCATCCGCCATGTGGGCGGTTGCGAGCTCGCACGCCTTCGCGAGCCCCACGATGTACGGCACGTTCTCCGTACCCGCACGCCGGCCGCTTTCCTGATGGCCGCCCAGGAGGAACGGCTTGATCTTCGTGCCGCGGCGCAGATAGAAAACGCCCACGCCCTTCGGCGCATGGAACTTGTGGCCGGAAATGGACAGCATGTCCACCGGCACCTTCTTCACATCGATCGGCACCTTGCCCGCCACCTGCACGGCATCCGTATGCATCGTCGCGCCGTATTCCTTCGCGATTTCGGCGACTTCCTGAATCGGGAACACAACCCCCGTTTCGTTGTTCGCCCACATCACGGAGACAAGCGCTCTCTTCGTTCCTTTGAGCGCCGCGCGCAGCTGGTCGAGATCGATCTGACCACCCGCATCGACCGGCAGTTCCACCTCTTCGTGGCCGAGCGCCTTCAACCGACGCGCCGGCTGCAACACGGCCGGGTGTTCGACGACGGTGGTGATCATCTTCATCGGCTTGCCATACCAGTCGGCCGAACCGCGGATGGCGGTGTTGTCGCTCTCCGACGCGCAGGAGGTGAAATAGACCTCGTCGGGCGAGCAATTGAGAAACGCCGCCACTTCTTCACGCGCCTTCGTCACATACGCCGCCACCTGCCCGCCGAAGAAATGCATTGAGGACGGGTTGCCGTAGAACTCACCGAAGAACGGCAGCATCGCCTCCCGAACCTCGGGCGCGACCTGCGTGGTGGCATTGTTATCGAAATAGACGATTCTGTTCATTGCTATAAAATCCTCAGGAAAGGATTATACCATATTTCGCCTTTTCAGAAAAGGTCGATTGACCTCTGGGAAAAGAACGGCTCACGCGGTTCTATTTGCATCGGGCACCTTTAGAACACGGTGATGACTTGGATGATTTGACCGTAGACCCCCTTTCGAGGGGGGCGAGGCCTGTACGTTCCGCGAGGATGCGCTTCAGGTCCTGGACGCGGTCTTTCGCGGCAACGAGCACGTGGTCGGGCGTGGTGACAATGACGAGATCCTTCACGCCGAGGGCCGCGATTTCAGGGCCTTCCGCCACGGCGACCGCGTTTTCGCAATCGAGAAGCGTCACCGCGCCCTTTGCGACGTTCCGGCGCGCGTCCGTGCGGAGGTGGCGGTCCGCCGCCGCCCAGGTGCCCACGTCGTCCCAGCCGAAGTCGCTGCAGGAAACAAGGATGTTCTTCGCCTTCTCCATCACCGCATAGTCGATGGAGATCTTCAGGATATCCGGATAGAGGCGCGCCAAGACCGGCTGCACATCGCGTGCCGCCGCAACGGCCTCTTCGAGCGCCACAAGCGCGGGCGCCGCCGCAAGGGCGGCCTTCATCGTGGCAACCCGCCACACGAACATGCCGGCATTCCACACATAGCGGCCCGTGGCGAGATAGCGCCGCGCCGTTGCCGAATCGGGCTTTTCCACGAACTTCATCGCCTTGAAAAACGTCGTGGCCGTTTCAAGCGCGCTCGGCCGCCCCACGCGGATGTAGCCGAACCCCGTCGCGGGGTAGGTGGGCGCTACGCCCATCGTAATGATGTTCGCCGTTTTCGCGGCCGCCGTGGAGGCATCCTTCAAAACACGCCGAAAGGCCTTCACGTTGCCCATCAAATGGTCCGCCGTGAGAATGGCCGCCACGGCCTCGGTGCCGCCGCGCGCCTCCACAACGCCACACGCCGTTGCGACCGCCGCGGCCGTATCGCGCCGGCACGGCTCCGCGATGACGTTCTCGCGCGGCAGCTCCGGCAGCTCCTCGCACGTGGCGGGCACAAGGTTCTCCGCCGTGATCACGAGAACGCGCGAAACCGGCACCACGCCCTTCAAGCGATCCACCGCCTGGCGGATGAGCGACTTGCCGCCGAACACCGTGAGGAACTGTTTCGGTCGATCGGGCGTGGAGAGCGGCCAGAACCGTTCGCCGCTCCCGCCGGACAAAATCACCGCATAAAAGGCATGGGCCATCGTGTTCCTCCTTCCGCTTCCCGCATCCTAGCGGCGGAAAATCCCAAACGGCGAGAGCGTCGCCTCCGCCGCGACATCCGCATACACGGGCATGCCCGCCGCGATCTTCGCGCGCGCGCCGATTTTCACGCCCGGCACCGTGCAGACATTCGAGGCGAGATAGGCGTGGGCGCCGATCGTCGTATGGCCCGAAATCGTCACGCCCGGGCACGCCTGCGCAAAGTCGCCCATCACCGAATCGTGCCCCACGCCCGCGCGGGCGTTGACGATGACGAATTTTCCGAGTTCCACACCCACGGAAACGACGGCCCGCGGCCCGATGAAGACGCCGTGGCGAAGGTCGACCGTAGGCGCCACTTCCGCCGACGGATCGATGATGACGGGGAAGTCGTGCCCCCGCAGGCGCCGATAGATTTTCTCGCGCGTGGCATTGTCGCCGATCGCCACGAAAACGGCGGCGCCCGGATGATCGTGCGAAGCGGTTTCAATGCCGCCCAGCACGGGATAGCCCTCTACCGAACTGCCCGCAAGGCCCGGCGCGTCGTCAGCGAAACCGATGATGCGCCACATGGGGGTTTGCTCGTTGATGCGCTCAAGCGTCCAGGCCGCTTCGCGCCCGAATCCGCCCGCGCCGACGATGACGATGTCTCGAATCATGACTCGCTCCCTTTGAATTCGCCCATGGTCGCCTCACCGGCGGCGGAAATGCCCGTCGACCGGAATACTGCGGCAACCGTGAGAAAAAGAATCCGAACGTCAAGCGCCAGCGACAGATGGTCCACATACCACACGTCGTGCGCGAACTTCTGCTCCCAGGAAAGAAGGTTGCGTCCATTCACCTGCGCCCAGCCCGTGATGCCCGGCCGCACCTCATGGCGGCGCATCTGCTCGGCGCTGTAGCGCGGAAGGTAGCACGTGGGCAAGGGCCGCGGCCCCACGAGCGACATCGTCCCCTTCAAAACAAGCCAGAGTTCCGGAATCTCATCAAGGGACGAGGCACGCAGAAAACGCCCGAAGGACGTCAGGCGCTCCGCATCCGAGCCTTCGCCCGTGCGCATCGAGCGGAACTTGATGATTTCAAACGGCTTTCCCCCAAGCCCCGCGCGTTCCTGACGGAAGAAAACCGGCGCCCCCAACTTCGCCTTCACGAAAACGGCGACAACCCCGAGAAGCGGCACCCAAAAAGGCGCTGCAAAAAGCACGAGTACGATGTCGCAGAACCGTTTCATTCGCCCCGCACCGCCTTCGCAATGCGTTTGAGCGCGGCGGGCCCGAGCCCCGCCCCCGAGGGCAGGCAAAGGCCGCGCCGGAAGAAGTCCGCCGCCACCTCGCCGCCGAACACGCGCGCGCGGCGGAACACGGGCTGGAGATGCATCGGCTTCCACACGGGCCGGCACTCGATGTTCGCCGCCGCGAGACGCGCCGCCACCGCATCGCGCGCCGCCGGCGTGGGGAAGAGAAACACGCTGAGCCACCGCGTGGAGGTGGTGAAGTCGCCGCACGGATACGGCGTCACGCGATTTTCCACGCGTTTATCCCCCCCGAACAGCGCCTGATAGAAATCGAAGATCTTCCGTTTGCGGCGGATGATTTCCGCGAGGCGATCGAGCTGTGCGCACCCCACGCCCGCGAGAAGATTGCTCATGCGGTAGTTGTAGCCCACCGTGGCGTGTTCATACCACACCGCGTTCTCGCGCGCCTGCTGGGCCCGCCACCGCGCGCGCGCCACGAGATCGGAATCGCGCGACAACACGGCGCCGCCGCCCGAAGTCGTGATGAGCTTGTTGCCGTTGAAGGAATAGACTGCCGCCGCGCCAACCTGCCCGGCGGGGCGGCCGCACGACGTCGCCCCCACCGCTTCGGCGGCATCCACAACGAGCGTCGCCCCATACTTTTCGCAGAGCGCTTCAAGGCCGTCATAGTCGCAGCACTGGCCGTAGAGATCGGCCGCAAGAACGAGAACGCGCCTCTTCGCGCGGCCGCGCCGAACGGCTTTCAACGCCTCCTCAAGCCGCGCGAGCGAGATCGTGCCCGTAAGCGCATCGGCATCGACGAAAATCGGCTTCGCGCCGCGATGACACGCCGGGCCCACCGTGGCAATGAACGTGAGCGTGGAGGCGACAACCGTCGTTTCGGGGCCGACGCCGAATTCGTCCATCAACAAGTCGAGCGCCGCCGTTCCCGAAGCAACGGCCGCCGCCGACATGCCGGAGAGTTCGCCAAGGCGCCGGTCGAACGCATCGACCATCGGCCCGCACGGCGCCACATAGCCCGAGTCGAACGCCGCAGCGATGGCCGCGCGCTCCGGCGCGCCCACCCAGGGCGGTGAAAGGAAGATTCGCTTCTGCATGGCAACACCCTTCCGTCAAACAGAACACCGATGGAGAATCGCGCGCCGCAACGTGAGCGGATCGGAATAGGCAACGCCCGAATCGGCCGGGAGGCCGAAGGCAAGGCGCGTCACCTTCACCGGCGCTTCCGCCGACGGCCAAACCCGCAGCATTTCCGCAAGATACCCCGCCGTCGCATCGCCCTCCATATCCGTGGAGAGCGCGAGCAGCACCTCCTTGAGATCCTCGCGCACGATCCGTTCCTTGAGCTCCGCAAGGCGAAGCTTCTCCGGCCCCTGCCGATGGGCGGGCGAGAGCTTGCCGCCGAGCACGTGATAGCGCCCGCGAAACGCCCCCGCTTCTTCAAGGGTCATGATATCGGCCGGCTCCTCCACCACGCAGACGGACGCTCCGTCGCGCGTAGCGTCCGTGCAAAACACGCAGGGATCCGCCCCCCGCACCGTAAACGCCCCGCACCGGGAACAACAGCACACGCTCGCGCGCGCTTCGTTGAGCGCGAAAACGAGCGTATCCAAAAGCCGTTCCGGATCCCGCAACAGCGCAAGCGCCGCGCGGCCCGCGCTCCGTCGGCCAAGGCCGGGCAGACGCGCGAGCGCGTTTTGCAGCGTTTCGAGCGGGGCAAGCATCGCTTAGCGGCCGAAGAGGCCCTTCATTCCGCCATTGCCCTTCATGAGCGCCATCATCTGCTCCTGCGTGGTCTTCTTGACCTGCTTGAGAGCCCCGTTCACCACATTGAAGAGCATCGTTTCGAAACGTTCCGGCTTGCCGCCGGCCGCTTCCGCCCAGGCTTCGGGCGAAATCTTGATGGACGAAATCGTGAAGTCGCCGCGCGCGGTCACCGAAATGCCGCCGTTGGCGTACTCGCACGAGATCTTCTCGATTTCAGCCTGCATCCGCTTCGCTTCCGAACGCATCTGCATCGCCTGCTGCACTTGATCAAACAAACCCATTTTCTGACTTCCTTTTCTTTTATCGTGTTAAATTGAATTGTCATTCACTCTTGATCGATGCCGCGCGCCGCGCGATCTTTCAAAAGACCGTACTTTTTCGCCTTGTAGGAGACAACGCGCGGCGTCGTTCTGAGCGCCCGCGCCGCAGCGGCGGCCTTGCCGCCGCACGCGGCGAGCGCCTGTGCGAGAATCGCC
This sequence comes from Kiritimatiellia bacterium, assembly GCA_045617985.1. Taxonomy (GTDB): domain Bacteria; phylum Verrucomicrobiota; class Kiritimatiellia; order RFP12; family UBA1067; genus RUG572. The sequence continues at coordinate 25,652 of JAZLJP010000044.1, read as the reverse complement.
TTTTCGAAACCTTCCGTGAGCGTCTGCCAGCTTTCGCCGCGCCACGTCCAATTCGCGAACGTTCCGCTTGCGCGGGAGCGCAGCCATTGGCGCACCTCAAGCGGCAGATCGTCCACCTCGACCTTTTCGCCGAAGGCGACGAGCTCCGCCGCTTCGCGGGCGCGCGCCTTGTCGCGCGCATCCCGCCACGGATAGGCGTCAAGCGCGGCCGTCGCAGCTTCAGACCAGCTTCTTACCACTCAGCTCCTCGTACGCCTTCACGTAGATATCGTGCGTGCGCTGAATCACGTCGTCCGGCAGCACCGGCCCCGGCGGCTGATGGTTGAAGTGGATCGAATCGAGCCAGTCGCGCACGAACTGCTTGTCGAGCGACGGGGGATTCGCGCCCACCGCGTAGGAGCTCTCCGGCCAGAAGCGCGAGCTATCGGGCGTAAGCACTTCATCGGCAAGGATGAGCGAACCATCGTCGTCGCGGCCGAATTCGAACTTCGTATCGGCGATGATGATGCCGTGCGCGCGCGCATAGTCGGCCGCCTTCGTGTAGAGGCCGATCGTCGCCTCCTTGAGCGCCTTCGCGAGATCCGCGCCCACGAGCTTCTGCGTCTCTTCATAGTCGATCGCCTCGTCGTGGTCGCCGATCGCGGCCTTCGTCGTGGGCGTGAAGAGCACCTCGTCAAGCTTGGAGGCGTTCTGATAGCCCGCGCGGAGCTGCTCGCCGTTCACCGTGCCGCTCTTCTGGTATTCCTTCCAGCCGCTGCCGGTGAGATAGCCGCGCGCGATGCACTCGACTTCCACCATCTTCACCTTCTTCACGAGCATCGAGCGCCCGCGCAGGTCTTCCTTCACCGCCTGAAGCTCGGCCGGATACTCATCCACGTTCGCCGTGATGAGATGGTTCTTCATGCCGAGGAATTCCATCCAGAAAAGCGAAAGCTGGTTGAGCACCTTGCCCTTTTCGGGCACGCCGCACGGAAGAATCACGTCAAAGGCGCTGATGCGGTCCGTCACCACCATCAGCAACTTGTCGCCGAGATCGAATACATCGCGCACCTTGCCGCTCTTCGGCGGCGGCAAACCGGGGATCGACGTCTCCAGCAGCGCATGGTTCTTATCATATTTCATGATTGACTGTCCTTTCAGAAACGTCTACCATTATATCATAAATCACGGTAAAAGGCATTTACTTTGTGAACGCCGCCACATCCTCAGCGCACGAAGACGGTGAGGCCCTTGCGCCCGACGACAAGGGTGCCGTTCCGAAGGAAGACCATCAGCTCGGTACGTTCTTCGCCGTTCATCGTCACGCGCCAGTTCTTCACCGACCCGGAGAGATTGCCGGCCGCGAACGGCACGGCGAACTCGCTCGGCGGATTCTCCGGCACATTGACGAGCTCGAGCGTACCGTTCGAGATCAGCTGCAGCGCGGCAACCGTGCCGTTCGCCGTCCAATCCGCCCGCACGCCCGATGCCGCGAGCGTAGCCGGAACGACGAGCTCCGCACCGACCGCGACGCCCACGATGCCGAGCGTCTCGCGCCCCGTCCCCGTCTTCGTCGGAGAAAGGAACGAATAGGGCGTACCGCTGTTGTACCAGGTCGTATTCGCATGCGGGCCCTGACTGATCGCCTTCTCGTCCACCACCGCCCAGTTTACGCCGTCCACGCTCGCTTCGAGCATCCACGCCTTCGGGTTACGGCTCGAATAGGACCCCGAGTCGTTCGCGGTCGCGATGTTGTAGCGCGCCACCGCCGCCGCCGCATCCGCAAGACGCATCGTCACCACGAGCCAGGACGAGGGCGTGGCCGGAGACGGCCCGATATTCGACACGCACCACTTCGTGCCCGTACTGTTGTCGAAGAGCTTTTCCCAGCCTTCATTGTTATTGCCCACATGGGTAGCGTAGGACGATCCCGGCGTGAGCGCCGCAGCCGCGCTTCCCTTGCTCAAGCCCTGATTCACCCGCTTCCCTTCCGCATCGTAGAGCGCGAGTTCCGAGATCTGCATCGTCGTACCGCTTTCGATCTGTTTGATGGAGAAGCGGAACCACTTGCACTTGGCCAATTCCGGCAGCACGGCAAGGCGCCCTTCCTCCACCAGAATGCCGCCCCCGTCAAGCGCGTACGAGCCCTGCACCGCCGCCGCATCGGCCCCGGTCTTGACGATCTTGCCGACGCCCGTCACGCTCGCCCGCACCGCACCGCCCGTCACGCTGAGCGTGCCGCCATTCGCGAAGGCGAGCTCGCCCACGGCAACGGACGTCTTCACCGCGAGGTCTACGCCGTCCACAACGAGCGTGCCGTCTGCCGCGCCGCCCGTCACGTTCACAGCAGGCGCCGTCGCGCCCACCGTGAACGGGCCCACCCACGTCTTGCGCGTCGTCGTGGCGTTGTAGCCCGTGCGCTTGTCGAGGGTCACCCAATCCGTGCCGTTGTTGCTCGCAAGGATCGCCCAGTCCGCCGGATCGCGCCCGTCGGCGGCGCTATTGGGCTTGTCGTTCGCCGTCGCCCAATTGTAGGCCGTAATCGGCTGGGGCTCGGCGTAGTCGAGCTGAATGTAGACATTGCCCTTGTTCGCCGCGTACGACCCGTTCGCACAGCGCAAGTCGAGATACTTCGTGCCGAGATTGCCATCCACGGCATTCGCCGGCGATTCCGCTGCCGGGAACTGATTCGGCGCACTGCCCGTATACGAGAAGCCCGAGCGCAGTTTCGTCACGTCGGTCTCGCCGTCGAGGAGCTTGAATTCCGAGAACTGCATGCTGTTGCAGGTACTGCCCCAGGCGCGCAGCACCACGAAGCGGTAGTGGCGGAACGCCGGCTTCTGCAGATGCACGGTACCGCCCGCGAGATCAAGATCCGTACCCAGCGTGCCGTTCACCGTGAGCGTGCCCGCGCCTTCCTTGCGGTAAAGCGTATTCGAGGGCGCCGCGAGCCCGAGCGTCGCATCCGTATCACCGCGGCCGAAGACGAGCGTAGAGGCGGCCGCCGCATTGTTGACGACGGCGCCGACGTCGCTCACGGTCTTCACCGCCACGGTCTGGCCGTTCAGGTCGACGACCGTGGACGTTATGCGCGCTGTCAATTCCTCCTCACCCGCACCGAGCGCCGTCGCGCCCGTGAACTTCATCGACCCCGCCGTGAACGAGAGCCCACCCGCGGAAACGTACGGCGTTCCGTTCGGGAATTCAATCGCACCCGCCCCTTCCTTCGCGAGTTTGATCGTGCCCGTGAAGGTGTAGGTGCCCGCCGTCAGAGTCACGCCCGACGGCACCTCGATGTGCAGGGTACCGGCCGCCGTCGCATCGGCCGTCGAATCCGTAAAGACGACGGTCTTCGTGGGCGTTGCCGGAAGCAGCACCGTGAGATCGTGCCCCTTGAGGTCGATCACGCTGCCGTCGACAAGCCGCGTAAGGTCGAGCCCGCGCCAATCGCACGTCGCGCCCAGCGCGAGATTCGCCGCGAACGTCTCGCAGCCGATCGACGCCCCCACCGGGCAGGCGAAGAGCGTCTCGCCTTCGATGCGCACGTTCGTGTAGAACATCGGGATCGCCCCTTCCGCCGCCGTGCCCGTCTGGTTCGTGCAAGCCCAGTTCGCCGGATTGAGGCCATCGCCATCGCCCGCCGCGCCCGTCCACACGGCCGTGAGCGGATAGTGGTCGTCGCCGAGATGCACGAACAGGAGGCCGTCCGCAAGCGCGAGGTAGTTGTTCTCCGCAAGTTCATTCCCCTCCGCATCCGTCACGGTCAAAACGATGTTGCGCGCCTCCAGCGCCGTGAGGTTGCCGGCCGGCGCGAGCGCGAACACCTTGCCGCCTTCGAGGCTGTCGCCCGTGTAGGTGAGATCGATCGCCTTGAGGCCACGCAGGCACTCCGTATCGGTCACGCCCGAGAAGTCCGCCTTGCTCGTGAAGCCCTCGGCGTTCGCCGTCATCACCCAGCGGTTCGCCGTGCCGCCGAAGCGCACCTTCGCGCCCGCGAACGAACCGTTGCCCACGACTGGACCGTTCAGGAAGAGCGTATTGGCGCCCGTCTGCACCACCGCGCCCTCGTTCGTGAACGCCCCCGCGAAGGTGAGATTCTGCACGTTCGTGACGGTGAGCGTGGCGCCGGGGGTCACCGTGAAGGCGCCGTTCACGGTTGAAGCCGCATACTCGATATCCAGCACCGCCGCCGCGTTCTCCTCCACGAAGAACGGGATGCCCGCGCCGATCACCGCGCCGCCATGCGTCCTAACCCACGCGCCATCCGCGAGCCACACGCCGTTCGTGATCGTGCCCTGTTCGTTGGTTTCGAAGCTCATCTGCCCTTCCACACGCAGACGGTCGAGGTTCCAGGTCACGTTCAGCGTGCCAAAGTACCCGAGCCCCATATCCTTGATCGTGAGCGTGTGGCCGCCCTCGATCCGGCAGCTCGCGATGTCCTCGGCCGTCATCGAGCCCGCGAGCGGACGAACGTCCATGCGGCCCGCGCCGCCGATCGAGGCATCCGCCGTAAGTTCGATCCGTCCGAAGTTGGGTCCGGAGTAGGTGGTTCCATCCGTCGTCACGCCGGAATTGTAGAGGGCGCCCTTTCCGTCCGGGCCGTCGCCCGCAATCCGGATGATCTTACCGTGCGTCATTTCCGCATTGTCGAGCGTCGAGGCATTGCTCACGCCCGCAACGTCAAGCCGCGCGCCGGCTGCGATCTCGATCACGCCTGAAGAGTCGCCATACGGCAGCGGACGCAAGCCGCAGATGCCGTAGCCAGTGGCCGTCGGCATTTCCGCCACGTCCATCGAGTTGGGGGGATTGGCCATGTCGCTGCCGAGCGGGTAGTCGGCAAGCGGCCCATACCCCGCCGCGTCGGCCTTCGCCAGCACAAGGTTGCCCTCCTGCTTCAGGGTGAGCTTCACCACCTTCGAGAATTCGCCGCCGTCGGTGAACTGCATCTGCACGGTGGCCGTGTCGGTGGCCGCATCATACGCCCAGAAATACCCGTTCGCCTTGTTCAGATGCCGTTGCGCCGTTCCTGTCATGAAGCCCGCGCACCCCGTCACCTCGCTCAGGCGCACGTTCTTCCACACCGGCTGAAACGCCTTCGTGATCGGCACCGAGTTGTAGCACACCGGGCGAATATTCTCGGGCACGTACGACGTCACGTTGATGGTGCCCGGCCACGTATGCCAATCAACGCCCAGCTGATAGCTCTGCACATAGCGCCAAGCCTGGACCTTCGCAACGACATCGTTCCCCGATTGCGTGAAGATGACTTCGCTTTCCTTCGTGTAGGTGTTGTCGGAAAGCTGGAACTGCACCGAGGCCGTATTTCCGGCATTCGCCCAGACGAACGGCGAACAGAACGAGTTGTTCCAGCTGTAGCCGTAGGCGCATCCCGCGCGAACGCCGAAGACGTCCGCGAGATCCGTATTGGGCCAGATTTTCACATTGCTGTCCTTCACCTGGCAGGCGACATAGGGCGCCACGCCGCGCGAGGCGATCTTGAGGGTGCCCGCATTCACCTTGACGTGCTGCGTCTTGTAGAGGAACGTATCGGCGACGGCGAGTTCGCCCGCGCCGTCCTTCGTCACCCAGGGCGCCATTTCATTGATGTTCGCGAGCGTGAGCGGGCCTTCCGTGCGAATCGGGAAGGTGGTCCATCCCAGCGAGCCGAGGCGAAGCGGCAAGGCGAATGTCTGCGCCGCCGCGGAAAGGTTGGTGAGGCCGCCAGCTACGTAAAGAGCCGCATCGCCCGTGTGCGTGAAGGCGCCCGCCGCCGCGCCAGCCGTCACGCTCTGCACGGCAAGGCCTGTAACGATGTCCAATTCGGTCGTTCCACCGGCGGCGAGATCGAACGCGAGATTTCCGCCCGCGACGGACGACGGATCATCCTGCCAGTTGTGCGCGCTGGACCACTTGCCGCCATCCTCGGCCGCCCCCGTCCACACCGCCGCCTCGCTCGCCTTCGGCGCCACCACGAGCGCCCCTTCGCCGTTCACCGTAAGCGCCACGGGGAGGTTGCTCACCACTTTCATCTTCGCAAGATCGGCCACCGTGAACGTGCCGGAAATGAGCGTGAACGGCGCCGCAAGCGTCGTCATGTCCGGCGCCGCGATTTCAAGGACGACGGGATTTTCCGCCGTTGCCGATTCGTCGAACACCACCGAGCCGGCCGCGATGCGGTCGAAACCCTCGGGCATCAGGTCGAACGCCAAGCGTACGCCGCCCTTGAGCGTGAGCGCACCCGTCACCGCATACGTACCGGCTGAACCGTTCTGGAACGAGAGGAGGCCCTTTTCGACCGTAAGCGCCGGGAAGTTCGTCGCCGTCACCGCGACGTCATACCAGTCGGTCTTCACGATCTCCGTCGTGCCCACGGGAATGTCGTCCTGCGCGAGCGCGCCTTCATGTACGAGCATCCGCGCGCCTTCCATCTCGTAGGCCGCGCCGAGGAACGGGAACTCGCCCGCCACGGTGGGACGGAACACGCCCGTCACCGCATCCCACACGCCGAGCTGGCCGGCGGCATTGCGCGCCGGGCGGAAATCGCGCTTCACGACCGCGTCCTCTCCCGTCACCTTGAAATCATAGAGCGTCATCGACGCGAAATGGGCATACCCCGCCTCCTGACGAAGGCCGAAGAGGCAGAGCGGGAAGTAGCCGTTGGAAAGCGCCGTTCCATCGGAAATCGAGCCGGAGGTACCATCCGCATTCGTCCAGGTCGCGGTGTCGTCATGGCAGACCACTTTCACCCGTTGATTGTAGCCGAACGCATCGCCGACGAACGCCGTGGTCTCGATGCCGCGGCAGTACACGGGCCGATTCGAATTTGCGAGTTTCACCATGAAATACATCGCGTTCTTCTTATCCGCATCGCCGCCGCCTTCGCTGGCCGTATGACGCGTGCCAAAGAGAACCGCGTGCTGTTGCGACTGCGCGGAAGAAGCATTGGCATCGAGCTCCACCGTGTCGTGCATCGCATGCACATAACCGGTATCGATGTACTGGTTGCCGTTCGATTGAAGATAGGGGAGAAGCAGCACCTTTTCGTCCGATCCGTAGAAGCGGTCCGTTCCCCTGTTGCCGTAGAACTTCCGCTCCACCCAGTCCCACAGGCCCACCTCGCCTTCGGGCGTGCGGCACGGCACGAAATCGCGCACGAGCCAGTCGCCGCTCGCGATGCGCATCCGATGGAGCGCATACGACGCATTGTAGGTGCCCGTGTTGCAGGCGAAGAGCGCAAGCGTGCGGTTCGCGCCGGCAAACCAATGCGAGGTGTTGTAGGTGATTGCCGCGAGCGTATTCGTTGACACATTCACCCATCCGCCACTGTAGACCGTAATGCGGTAGTCGGTATCGGCGAGCGCCTGGCCGATCGTCGTACCTGCGGCATGGAACATGATGTTGTTGCTCTGCTGATTGAGCAGCGTGCGGTTGCCCGCCCAGGCGTCCTGGCCGAAGAAGACCGTCGTATTCACGTAGTGCACCTGGCTGAAGTAGATGTCGAGCGACATGCCGTCGAACACCTTCACCGCGGTGTCGATCCACTGCTTGCCCGTGGAGGCGATCCAGTCGAGCGACGTGTAGCCCGCCGGGAGCGCACGCTCGCCCACCGTGAGCTGAAGGCCCGTCGCCGTCTTGACGAGCGTGCGCGCCGCGCCATCTTCGCCCGTTGCCGCCCCCTCCGCGAGCGTCACCGCGCCGCCCTCGGCAACCGTGAACGACTCCGCCGTCACGAGATCGTAGGTGCCCGCCGCGAGCGTGGGCGGCAGCGTCACCGTGACGGGGCCCGTCACCGTCGCCGCACCCGTCGCCGCGAGCGTGGGCGTGCCTTCGCCGAACGGCGCGTAGGCGAGCGTGCCGCCCGCAAGTTCAAGCGTCGCGCACGTAACCGGCTGGGCGCTCGCTTCCTTCACGACGATCGAACCGGCCGCGAGCGTCAGCTTGCCCGTCAGCCCCACGCCTGCCGTGTAGGTGGTGCCCTCTTCGCTCTTCGAGTAGTCCTCGCCCGTCACCTTCCGGCCCAAGGCAGGCGCCCACTTCTTCATCAGATACTTCGTCACCGCCACGCGATCATCCTCGCTCAGCACCTCGGAGAAGAAGATCACTTCGGCAAGCTGGCGGCCGCCCACGCGATTGCCGGAATCCACAGCCGAGTTGCGGTCGCGGGTGAGCGAGTTCGAATTCGCATTCTCCTTCGTCGTGATACACAAAACCTGCATCCGCTTGTCGTCCGGCGTCGCCGACGAGTTGAAATTCGGTACGGGATCCAAACCATCCCACAGGGCATTCGCCTTCGTATATGCGCTATGGAGGTACCAGTTGTTGCCGCGGTGGAAGTGATAGGTGCCCGTGTCGCCATTCACCGTGGCGTCGCCAAGGAGGAATGCCCGGGAATCATTCGCGATGCGGATCACTTCGAAGACGGTGCGGATATTGGTGAAGCGGGTATAGAGCATGTCCTTCTGGCTGCCCACGGCGCCGAAGTCGAGCGTGGGGACGCCCCAGGAGGTTTCGTCCAAGGTCGGCTTACCGCCCGTATAGGTCGCCACGCGCCGATCGCCCGCCTTCGACACCCAGTTCGTGACGTCGCCGTTCGCGTCCACGCCCAGCGTCGCGCGATCGGCCGCATCGAGCCAGAAGGTGGCCTTCTCGGCAATCACGCTCGGCGCAACCGCCGTCGTATCGACGCCACCCGCCTTCACGTACAAGCCGCCAATCAAGACCGCTAGGCCCAGCACCCACGCTCGGCTCGCCCCGCCTCTACGAATCCTATTCATTTCTCCCATCCTTTCTTTCGTCTCAAAGGGAAACTCTTCACCGAATGATGACGGTAGTTTAGCATATCTTGCCCGTTCGCGTCAATTCGTTTCGTTTCTGCGTAAACGGGACGGCACGTTCCTCTCCCCGTTCTTTTCGTTTCCATTTTAACTTGCGTCTAATACAATCATGGTAGACTATTCGCCGTCGAAAGGACAATAAGGCCCATGAATCCGATAGCCAAAATTCTTATCGTCGAAGACGACGCCACCATCCGCACGATCCTGCAGATGCTTCTCAGGAACGCCGGCTTCACGCACGTCCATGTCGCCACCCGTGGCGACGAGGGCCTCGAAGCCATCCGCCGCGAACAGCCCCAGCTCGTCATTCTCGACCTCATGCTTCCGGGGCTCGACGGGCTCACGGTCTGCCGGCGCGTACGCGAAGATGCCGCCCTCGCAGACGTCCGCATTCTCATGCTCACGGCGAAAACCGAAGATGAAGACGTCGTTCGCGGGCTTGAGCTGGGCGCTGACGACTACGTGACAAAACCCTTCTCGCGCGAAGTGCTCCTCGCGCGAATCCACGCCCTCCTCCGCCGCAACGACCCGCTCGCCGCCGGCCGCGATCTTGACGGGTTGCGCATCGACACGCGTGGCGGCCGTGCGACGTTAAACGAGACGCTCCTCACCCTCACGCGCGGCGAATTCCGGCTTCTCGCCCTTCTGGCCAGCCACCCCGGGCGCGTCTATACGCGCAGCCAGATCATCGACACCATTCAGGATGAGGAGAAGTCCGTCACCGAACGGACCGTTGACGTACAGCTTGTCGGCGTACGGAAAAAACTCGGCGATTGGGCCGCCCACATTGAAACCATCCGCGGCGTTGGCTACCGCGTCAAACCATGACAAACGGCACGCACAGACTCCTGGGGTTCATTCCCTGCCTTCTCGCGGCCCTCGCGTGTGCCGCATTCGCGTTCATTCTACGCGCGGAAACGCGCGCCTACCGCCAGGCCGTGGAAACCTGGGCGGAACGGGATCTTTCCACACGCACCCGCCTTGCCGCCGAGGCGATTCGCGAATCGCTCGCAACGGGCGACTTCGCCCATTTGCGGACGTTCGCCGATTCCCATCGGGCCGACGGCCTGCGCCTCACCGTTCTCACCCGCGCCGGCGGCATGGTGTTCGATTCCGACCCTCGTGCGGCCGGCAACCACGCGAACCGCGCCGAAGTGGCGGCGGCCCGCGCAACGGGCGAAGGCAGCGCCTTGCGTGATTCCGCCACCACGGGCGGGCGCCACCTCTATTGCGTGCGCCGTGCGGGCGACGACTTCATCGTGCGCCTCGCCCTTCCCTACGAAACCGTGATCGCCCCCTTGCGGGCCAATCGCCCGGCGCTCGTGTTCGCCGCCCTCGTGGGGGCGTCGGGGATTCTGCTCGTGCTCCTCTTCTCCTTCCATCTCGTCGCCCGCAACCGCGCCCTCGCCCGCGAACGCGACGCCCAGGCACGCCTGCTCGAAGAAACCCGCCGCCTCGCCGAATTCCGGCGCGATTTCATCGCCAATGTCTCGCACGAGCTCAAAACGCCGCTCACGGGCATCCTCGGCACGGTCGATCTCCTCGATGGTCCCGATGCGGAAGCGCTCGCGCCGGCCGATCGGCACGAGCTACTGTCCCTGCTGCGGCGTGAATCGACCCGTCTTGACGCCCTCGCGCGTGACATCCTTTCGCTCGCCCGTCTCGAACGGAACGAAGAAGAATGCGCCGCCGCCTTCGCGCCAACGGATCTCGCCGACGTTCTTTCGACGGCGGCGGATATCGTGCGCCCACGAGCTGAAAAGGCCGCTCTCCGCCTCGTCGTCGCCCCCGCCCCGTCGTGCGTTCTCGCCTGCGATGCGCGGCTCGTCGAACAGGCGCTCGTCAATCTCGCCGATAACGCCGTGCGCCATTCGGGCTCGCCCGATGTCATCCTCGCCCTCGCCGCCACCCCCTCGGGAGCCGCCTTCACCGTTGAAGACCACGGCATCGGGATCGCCCCCGAAGACCAAGCCCGGCTCTTCGAACGCTTCTTCCGCGTCGATCGGGCCCACAACCGCGATGCGGGCGGCACCGGCCTCGGGCTTGCGATCGTGAAACATATCGCCAAACTCCACGGCGGCGACGCGAAAGTCGTGTCAGAACCCGGCCGCGGAAGCACCTTTACATTTACCCTCGCCGGCCCATCGGCCGAACAACAACACCCTAACCCCGATCAAACGATTTAACCACTTCTAAAGAAAGGAAAAACAGACATGAACAAACTGAGCATTCAAACGTGTGGCATCACCATCGCGGCGACCCTGCTCGCCGGTCTCGTCGCCATCGGCGCGACAAACGAGAAAAAGGACATGTCCACGAAAATCGCCGAGAGCTCCGTTCAGACGAACGACAACGGTTCCGTTTCGCGGACGTTCGTGGAAAGCACGATCAGTACGAACGGCAACCTCGTGACGGAACACCGCCGCGAAACCCGTACGACCATGGATAGCGACGGCAACGTGCTCGGTACGACGACGAGCGAATACGCCCAGAGCTACAACGTGGGCGATACGGGCTGGAAGCTGAATACGAAGCTCTCCCCCGACAACACCAAGCCCGTCGTTACCGATGTGTTCATGGGCCTTAAGTTCGGCGACTTCCTCGGCGAAACGAACACGGTGCGCGAAGCGGGCGAGCCCTCGCTCCTGCGCATCGCCATCAAGCCGAAGAAGCCTCTCGCCGGCTTTGACGACTACTACGCCTACGTGACGCCCAAGACGCACAAGATCGCCAAGATCTGCGCCTGCGCGAAAAAAGCCGTCGAACCCGGCGGCAGCTGGCAGCGCCACTACCTGATCGAAGCCCTCGAGAAGCGCTACAACACCTGGGCGCGGCCGTGCAGCTGGAGCCGGCCGTACTACCTCTTCCGTGTCGCCCCCGATCGCGGCGTGACCGTGTGCCTCGCCGGCGCCTCGGACTCCTACGAAACGGTGATCACGGCCTGGGATGAAAACTTCGTGCGCCTCGCCGACGAGGAAGAGGAAGCCCTCCGCCGCGAAGCCCGCAAGGCCGCCCGTTCCCGCCGCGACCAGCAGGTCAAAGACGCCGCGAACGCCTTCTAATCGCGTTAGGGTTTCTTGACAGTCTTGCGCTTGGCGGCATTCGCCCGCCGCGTCGCAATCTCCTGAGCGGTCTTCTTATCGGAGACCGCTTTTACTTGGTCCTGCATGTACTTGAGCGACTTCTCGGCACTCTTGATTTCCTTCGCGACATCGGCCTTGATCTCCTCGACGTTTTCGATCGCGTGCAGTTTCCTCAGCGTCTCCTCCACCGCCGGAATCAATTCCGGGAAGACCTTGCTCACCACGGCACGCGCTTCCGCATCGGCCTCCTTCTCGCCCACACCTTCGGCCTTCGCATTATTGTACGCCTGATCGCCCACTTCGCTGATCTTGTTGAACGCCGCAACCTTCGGCGCGAGCGCCGGCTGGAGCAGCTCTTTCTTGAGCTGCGCCTTGCGCGCCTTTTTCGCTTCCACGCGCGCCTTGCGCTCGGTCGCAAGCTTCACGAGGCGCACCGTCTCGGCCTGCGCCTCGGGGGTGCTCCGCTTCGCCTGTTTCTCTTTCGCCCATTTGAGCGTCTTCTCGACTTCGGCGAGCTGCTTCACCCGATCGGCTTCTATCTCTTCCGGCACCTTGAGCGCCTTCAAATTCTTCGCCGCCTCTTCCAGAACGGGAATCGCCTCCGCATAGACCGTGCTCATCATCGCCCGCGCCTCGTCCGAAGCCGCCTTTTCCCCCACGCCTTCAAACTTCGCATTGCGATAGGCCGCCTCCGCCGTACGCTCCATTTTGTCAACGACCTTGAACTTCTTATCGAGTACCGGCCCCAGAATCTTATCGAGCAGCTTCTCATGCGCCCGGCGCGCGGCCTTTTCGGCCTGCGCCACCGCTGCCGGAGCGCTCGGCTGCGCCTTCGGCGCCACATCCGCCCCCTGCAACGCCGCCCCCATCACGAGGGCCGCCACAAGGTTGCCCACACACACCAATTTCATCATTTCTTTTTATCCTTTCTGATCGGTTACCGTAGAATCACCACGAATGTATTGAACCGGAAACGGACGCCGTCGTCTTCAACGTACAACCGCCCCGAGGGATTGACATCATTCGGTTGGAGGACGAACTTGAGCGTATCCGCGTTCGCCGGCCGGGCCGCCCACGCGCTCACGAGCGCATCGCGCGTGAGCTTGTAGGCGGGCGCCTTGACCGTGATCGTCGCGCCGTTGGCGAAATCGACCGTGGTCTTCCCCGTCTTCGATTTGCTCGTCGTAGACCACACGGCCGTCTTGCTCGACAGGTCGATCGTCGATCCGTATTGCCTTGATATCGCCACCCCACCACCGTTCGCCGGCGAACGACGATTTCGTAGACCGGCATCCGAGAATCGTTCCCCCGCAGGCATTTCCGCCCACATTGTCGTTTTTACCGGTATTGCCGACTTGCGTTCCACCGTTCTTGTAAACGACGAAATCGCTGGCCGTACCGCTCTTGTAGACGACGGCCACCGTCGCCGTCTGGTTCACGCCCACGTTGTGCGTGTGCGTGGACGAATTGCGGAAGGCGCAGTAGTAGGCACCCGGCTGGATGTTGTAGGCGATATTGGCCGTCGATTTAAGCACGGTCTTATATGTCGCATTCGGAATCCAGAGGGCGATTTCAAACACGCCTTTCGACGCGGTCTTGCCAAAGGTGGCGCTGGTATCCGTTCCGTTCAAAAACGCCCAGGAACTTGAACCATTGAACTTGAGCTTTTGGCCGCTCTGCCACGCGGTGTTATGAAGCTCGAACTTTCGAGCGCCGATCAAGTCGGTCCACACCGTTGCGGACGCATCATGCGTACCCGTACCGGCATTGTCGATGCCATCCCATTGGGCGATGAGCCCGTTATGGATGTACGACAGCGCCGTAACGCGTGAATTATCGGCCCAAGCGGCAGCCGCCAACGCCGAAACCATTCCCAGGCAGATCTTTTTCCGCCAAGGAGAAATGAACTGTTTCATGAATCCCTCCCGTTAACTGAATAGTGTATTTTCTAATACCTTATTGCGACAACACATGTCAAGTGCTGAAAGTCAAAAACAAGAAATCACGGTTACCGGACGATGAGCGTAAGGCCGCTTTCGTAGTAGAGGCCGGAACTCGCTTTGCGCAACCATCCAGACCTCCCAGCGGCAAGAGAGAAGGTGACGGTTGAGGCCGGGGCGGTTGTTTCGGTCCAGGAAACAAGACGCTTCTCGGGGAACCGCTGCGGCATATCGACATCGACGAGAATCGTCGCCTGCTCGGCAAACTGCAACTGGGTCTCGGCGGCCGTACTACCCGAATTCTTGCTCACCACGTCCACCGCCTTCAAGTTGCGGCCCCGCAGGTCGAGCACCGCGCCGTTCTGAAGTTCGCACCCGTGGAAGTAATCCGTATTGGGACGGAAACGGCCGGTCACTTGCAAGCCCCCCGTAAAGCTCGTGCTCGTAGACTTATCGGCCGCCGTCGTATTGACGGTGTAGTTGGCGAGTACAATCGGCGTCGCATTCGCCTGCAAATGGAGATGGCCCGCCGAAACGAGGCTCATCTCATGCAGATCGCCCGGCGAAATCTCAAGTGCCCCCTTCTCGAGGACGAGCGTGCCGGCCGTTGCCGTGGTATTCAGAAGATAGAACGTCTCGCCGGCATTGACCGTGAGAACGTGCCCCTGCAAGTCAAGTGTCGTCCGAGTATCACTGGGGCCGATGAGACCAGCCGCCTGCGACACCCGATAGGAGGAATCAGCTGTGAGGCGCAGATTGACCACCTGCGTCTTTTTCGCCGGATCCGCTAGATTCACCGTATTCTGCAACGTGCCACCGGCCAACTCAAACGCATAGAGAAGCTGATCGTATTTCGCATTCAATTCAAAGACAGCATTCGAGGCCATGGAAACCGTGCAGCCCGGCGCACCGTAGGGCTGGGCGTTCCCGTTCTGCCCCGCCATGAGCGTACCCGCTTCCACTTGCGTTCCACCACAGTAGAGGAGCCCCGTCTTCGACGCCATCAGCGTGCCGCCGCCCGCCTTCACGAGGCGGATATGCCCCGCGAGCGTCGCCACCGCGCTCGTCACGGACTCCCCTTCCGGCACCGTCACGCGAAGTTCGCCGTGCGAGGCGAAACCGTCCTTGATCATCCCCGTGAAGCTAAGGGACTTCGTCTTCGTGGCAACGCGCATGTTCGTCTGCACGTCGAGATCCGTCCAGTTGGTCCCGTCGTTCGACCCCTGGAGCCGCCAGCTCGTCGGCGCGCGCGTCACGGTATCGTAAGTGTACCATTCGTATTTCGTCACGCGATGCGGGGCCGCGTAGGTCGCCGCCACCCAGAAGTCATCATACTTGAAATTGTTCCAGTTGGCCCAACGCGTCATCGTACTGGAATCGAAAAGCTGCGAGGCATTGTAGGCTCCTCCCGGACCTGACGTCACGGAGGTGTAGCCTGTCGAGAACCGATTTCCGTCCTCATAGAGGAACACGGCACCGATGTCGATATTGCCGTCCGGCGACTCGTCCTCTTTAAAACGGTAACGCGAGAATGCCGGCCAATTCGCCGTATCCGTGAACGTGACGTTTGCGGCCGCATACTGTTCGCCCGTCAGGTCCAGGCGATGGTTCTGTACGTCAATCGTCGCCCCGGCGGCAAAAGCCGCCACGGGAAGACCGCGCCAGTCGCAGTCCGTCGTCAGCTGGACATTCGTGATGACGAGCGTCTGCCACAGTTCCTCTGTCGGCACCGGGTAGGCGAAATTCACGTTTCCGCGCAGCGTGACCTTCGTCAAAATGTTCGTGGGAATGGCGCCCGCGATGGTCGCCCCCGCGAGGTTGCGGCACACCCAATTCGCCGGATCGCGAAGATTGGCACGGTCGCCAGCCCCCACCCACTCGGCCGTAATCGGCATATCGGCGTTGACGGCGATAATGTTCTTGCCGTTGTTGACGAGCTGCGCCGTAAACGAGGGTTCGGAAAAGACCACCATGTCGTTGATGTCCGCACCTTCCGGCAACTGGACCCCCCCTGCGGCGGTGAAGGCGACATCCGTCGTCGCCGCCGAAAGATCGAAGAAGAGGCGTGTACCGGCCGGCAGGGACAAACGCGCCATCGTCTGGGAGCCAAAGGGCAGCGGGTCCACATCGTCATGCGCCCGAAGCGTCACCACGTCATACGCTTCAGACGCCGCCATCGCCGCATCAAGCGAAGCGAAGGCACGCTCGCCGATCATGGCACGCATGGCGAAGGTATTTTCATTCGGACCGTGTACGGCATTCGCCGCCAGCTGGGCCTCGCTCAGAACCGTCCGCCACACGCGCACTTCGTCATAGGCCGCCGGCGCATCCCCGTCACTCCCGCTCGACCATCCCAACCCAAAAATTTCCTGCGAAAGCTCCTGAATACTGCGCAGCGGAAAGTCTCCCGAACCGCGCGCGAGACATTCACCCGTCGCGGCACTTCGCTTCGACCACACAAGACGGCATCCGCCAAGTCCCTGGTCGTTCGGGATCAACGAAAGGGAAATATAATACGGCACCCCGATTTCGTAGGGGCGCAACGTATTGCTCCACCAGGCCGCGATTCTGTCTTTCTGCATGTGGACGCGTTCCGAGGGGAAGGCCGCCTCGGCCCAGCACATCATCAGGAAGTCACCGTTCGTTCCTCCACAGATGTCGAAGATGCGTCCCCACTGCTGAAACGCATGGAGGCGCCCCCACACCTCGATCGTCACACCGGCGCTCTCAGGCGGCAACACATTGGCGCCGAGGTTGAGCGACCCCGCGTTCTTTTCACCACCCGGGAAGACGACTTCATCCGCCGTGTGGGAGATAGTTCCATTCACCGTTGCCGTCAAACCGCCCACCGCATCCACGAGCGATCCATTCGTGAAGCTCCACCGATGGGCAAGAAGTCCGCTCCAATCGAAATCGTCGGCAGGCTCGTCGTTCAAGGAACCCGCCTCCATCACCGCCCCGCCTGTCTGACTCTGTTCACCGGTAAACGTGAGCATGCCGCCCCCACGCTTGACGAGACGAAGGTGGCCGGAAAGGTTGATGGCGTCGACCTTGCAGAAGGCATCCGCGGCAATGTTGAACTGGAGTTCGCCCATCGTCTCGCCGCCGGAGGTGTCGCGTACCGTACCCTTCCCCGCGAGGCCCGAGAGCGCGAGCGCATGCCCCGCCAAATCCACCGTGGTCCCGTCCAGTTCCGGAACCACGCCAAGGCCGCACCAATCGCAGTCCGCCCCCAGCGTCACCTCTTCCACGAGGAAACGCGCACAGGCGAACGCCGTCCCCGCAGGAATCTGCAGATTGACATCGTTTCCGCGCACGACCACGCTCGCCGTCGCATCCGGTACCGCCGCAACCGTCTCGCCAGCCGCCGTGATCGTCGTCCAGTTGGCGGGGTTCATCGCATCGCCATCAACGGCACCCGTCCAATAGCACGTCGCCCCGCCCACACGAACGATCCTGACATTATCCACGATGTTGCCGCAATCGGTCGCCGTGGGCGGCATCCAGAACCGCACGGTCTGCGTGCCAGCCGCGAGGTAGACGTCTGTCGCGAAGTGTTGAAGCGGTGCCTCCGCCACCGGCTTGAATTCAGCGAGCGGACGCACCACGTTGTCCGTCTGGATTTGAACTTGGAACGATCCCCCGAGATGTTTCGTCTTACGACCGGAGTAATCGAAGGAGAGGCGATAGACGCCCGCCGTCGCCACAGTGAACGTCTGGGAAAGGACAGCCTCACTGAGCGTCGAAGCCGTTTGAAGGCCGCCGATTTTCGTTCCCACGCCCGCAAGGCCGTCATACCCCCAGTTACCCGTTGGACGACCCACGACGACGGCTCCCGAATGGTCCCAACCCGGGCCAGGTGCACCATAGACATACTGGCCATTCGCATCCTCGCAGGGGCTCAACTCGAAATCGCCGTTCACGAGCAGGTTCTCGTCCACCGCCGCAACGACAAAGTTGTCGTAGACATTCGACTGGTCGGTCTCCATCTCCTCCTGTTCGAGATTGAACGTATGGGTTCCGGCCGTCAACACGACATTCGTCATGATGGAACGGATCGGCAAGTGGGCCGTCGGCCTGAACGCCTGCTCCACCACCGTTTCATCGTCCTTCGTAATCCAGAAACGCGCCGGCACGCCGGTTTGGTTCGTTCCATAGCGCGCCGCATAGTCGAAGGAGACGCGGTAGAAGCCCGTCTGCGGTACCGTAAAGGTCTGGCGAAGCGACTGCGCCGTCGAGTCTTTCGACTGCATGAAACACCCACGCTTACCATAACCCAAGCTGGTTTTGGAGAGAAAGATGTTGTTCGCTCCGCTGCTGCCCACCTGGACGGGAACACCGCCCGCCGTCCACCCCGCCGGCACGCGATACGCATACGTGGCCGAACCGCTGAACGTCTCCGATTCGAAATCGCCGTTCACAAGCAGATTCGGTCCTGCAAGAACCATCTGCGCCGCACACGCGAGAAAACACCCCGCAAAAACAAACCAATTCTTCGTTCTCATCTCGTCCACCCTTTTCTTCAGATCATTTCCCTGTCGGCCCGAACACGTCGCGAATCGCTTCGAGATACGCAAGGCCCGTTTCCTTGTCCGGCTCGATGTAGCTGCCTTCGGTCCATTCGTTCCAGCTGTTCACCGTCACGATGCGGGGCTGCTTCGGATTCGCGTCAAGCCGCGCCTTGATGCGTTCAGCCGCCTTGCGGAAGTTCTCCGGCGTGTTGTTCACGATCACATTGCCGAACGGATAGCCGCCGGAAGGCGTCCAGGCACAGGTCTGATCCGTACGCGGGCTCGAATCCCACCCCATCGAGAGATTGGGATAGTACGGCAGCGAAAGGGTCTTCGAGATGTTCTCCCAAGCGGTGAAGTACTGGGCGCAGGCGGAATTGTAGTCTGTCTCCCGCTTGCGCAGACGCGTATGATGCACCCACACGTAGGAAGTGGCCGAATCGAAGCCGAGCGCCTTCACGAGATCGGCGGGGTTCTTCGGGCCGCCCGCGAGCTTCATGCGCCCCCAATAGACGATTGCGAGATGAAGGCCCGGGAAGCCCGCCGCCTTCACCTTCGCGCGGAAACGTTCGAACGCCGCCTTCGTGCCCGCGAAACCACCCAGCTTGCTTCCAAGCATGTTGAGGTCGTAGATCGAGAAATACGGGCACCCGTCGATCTTCCAGTAGTTCGGCTCCTTGAAATAGCGCTCTATCACATGGTCGCAGACCTGGTCGAACTCGGTGGGCGTCACGCCGCCCGGATAGAGGAGCGGACGCGGCGTGCGCGGCAGCGCCGGCTTCAGCGAAAGCCATTCGTGGTTCGCCCACATGAGCGCGAACTTGATGCGGTTGCGGTTCGGCGCGCCCTTGAGGCCTTCGTCGATCGTGCGGTTCAGGAAGGGTCCATTGTACCAGTACCAGTCGAAGAGAAACGCATCGACGCCGTGATCCGCCGCCGCGTCGATCTTCTTGGCCATGTCCTTCGGGTTCGCTTCGTCGAGATAGCCCCACAGCGGCACCTTCGGCTGGCGATGTCCCTCGAAACGCGGCCGCGCGGCCTTCACATATTCCCATTCCGTCCAGCCCTTCCCGTGATGGACCTCGTTCCGCGGATCGACATGGTAGTTGCCGAAATAGTAGACGGCCACATCAACCGGCTTCGACTGTTTCGCTTCCGCCCCCGCGCTCGCCAGGCAAAGGGCCGCCGCAAAGACCAACCCCACAACCGAGGCCGCCGCCCGGTGAATTGATTTTATGTCAAGCGATTCAAACGTCAGATTCTTCAAGGCTCTTCCTCCCTCCTATAGGATAACCAAACAATTCCAAACAACCGTTATTTTACAGCATTTGCCTCTCTCCGTCAACACCTCATGCGAGCGCCGCGCGGATTTTCCAATCCGCCGCCACGAGACGCGCCTCTGCCGCAGCGCGGTCGATCTTGAGGAGATCGGCCACGATGCCGATCATCCGCTCCTTCAACTTCTCATTCGAGGGGCGTAGATTCACCATCACGTTTTCATAGACATGGCCGAGTTTCACCATCACGGCCGTGGAAATCATGTTCAAAACGAGTTTCTGCGCCGTGCCGGCCTTGAGCCGCGTCGAGCCCGTGATCACTTCGGCCCCCGTATCGGTGACGATGGAAATCTGCGCCTCTTGATCGAGAGGCGCCCCGGCGTTCGAGGTCACCGCCACCGTGAGCGCGCCGATCTTCTTCGCCTCCGCAAGGGCGCCGAGAACGAATTTTGCGCCGCCCGCCGCGCTGATGCCCACAAGGACGTCGTTCGCCGTCGGCCGTAAATCGAGAAACGCCTTCGCGCCGCCCGCGGGATCGTCTTCCTCCGGTTCGCCCGCCCGTGAAACGGCCGCCATGCCGCCCGCGAGAAGGCCCACCACGAGCCCTTCCGGAACGCCGAAGGTGGGCGGGCACTCCGAGGCATCCAAAACGCCGAGCCGCCCCGAGGTGCCGGCGCCCACGTAGATGAGCCGCCCGCCCTTCTGCATCGCCGCGGCGATGGCCTCCACCGCGCGCGCCACATCGCCGAGAACGGCGTTCACGGCCTCCACCGCCACGCGGTTTTCATCTTCCATCACGCGCAGCATGTCGGCCGTCGTCATCTCGTCGATGTGCGTTGTGCGCGGATTGCGCATTTCCGTTTTCAGCATGGAAAATCCTTTCGTGATTGCGCCGCCCTCGTGAGAACGGCGTGGAGTCCAAGAAGTCCGGAAGCCTCGGGATCGGCCGCCACCGAGAAGCGCACCTCGCCCCACGGCGTGTAGGCGTGTGCGCGCACATACGCTTTCGCCGCCTCGAGAAGCGCCGCGAAGCGCGAGGCTCCCCCCGAAAAGACCACCGCCTCGGCGTCGTAGGCGTGGATGAGCATCAGCGTGCCCGTGCCCAGGGCCTCGGCAACGACGGCGAAGAGGCCCCTCGCCCCCGCCTCGCCGCGCCGCAAGTCCTCCTCCAGCCGACGATAGTCGTAAGCGGGATCGCCCGTCATTTCCTTGAGCGCCCAGGTACCCACGTAGGCCTCGAAACAGCCGCGCCCGCCGCAGAGGCAGGCTCGGCCGTCCATCTTCACGGGAATGTGCCCGGAGAGGAGGCCGAAGGAATCATGGCAGCCGCCGATGAGCCGCCCCTCCACGAGGGCCGCCGTCCCCACGCCCGTCCCGAGCGTTACGATGACGGCGTTTCGTTCGCCGCATGCGCATCCGTAGGCGGTTTCACCCAGAAGCGCCGCGCGCGCATCGTTGAGGACGGCCGCCTCGAGATTGAAGTGCCGGCGCGCCCACGCCTTCAAGTCGTAGTCCACGAGGCCGCGATGCTTTCCGCCGATGTGCCGCACGCAGCCCGCCGCTTCATCAACGAGCCCCGGCGTGGAAATGCCAAGGCCGCACCAGCCTGCGGGCTCTCGCGCGAGAATCGCCGCAATCCGCCGCTCGAGTTCGGCGCGCGTCTCGGCAAAATCAGCGGCCGTGGGGAAAACTTCGCAGTCGCCGACTGCACCGTCTTCCACGGCCGCGAGCTTGATGCGCGTTCCGCCAAGATCCACACACAGGCTCTTCATGGATGCATCCACGCAAGTTCGTCTTCAAGCGCCTGGCGGCGATCGGCCGCAAGGCGCTCCCACACGTCGGGCGTAATCGGCACGCCCACCGCCTTGAACTGGTTGATGAGGTTCTGGCGGCGCCACTCGCCCGTCTCGCGCTTGCGCCGTTCGTAGTCTTCGCGCAAGCGCAGCGTTTCATCCACCGTGCGGAAACAGAGATTGCCGTGCTCATCGACGCCCGGCACCATCTCGCCCGTGTCGCGATAGGCCTCCACCGCGTCCCACGACGCGCGGTCCATCGCCTCCTGCGCATTGCGCGCATCCTCCGGCCATGTCGTCCGTTCAAGCGTCATAACCCCAAATCCTTTCGCATTTTCTCGGCCAACTCCGGCACGATGGCCGCCTCCACGCCGTTCCGGCGCCAGATGAGGCGCTGGACGGGCGGCACGGCGTCAAAAACAAGCAGTTTATCAGCAACGGCGGCGTAGTCGCGCAGATTCGCGCGCGACCGCGCATAGCGGCGGAAGACGTCCGGCGTAGGCACATCATGCCCGCCCGCGAGCACGCGGTGGCGAATACGCGAGGGAAGCGCCGCCGGCGCGGGCATCCACAGATAGTAGATGTTAACCGCAAAGCCGAGTTCCTTCGCCCGCAGAAGAAGCCGCAGATAGCCGCGCCCCGAGAGCGTCGTTTCAAATCCGAACGACCTGCGCTGCTCGATCAGCGTTCCGATGCGATGAACGGCGATCTTCCCGGCCTTCAGCGCGGAAAGGCTGATATCGACGGGCGACATCCCCTGCGCGAGGAGATCGGGATTCACGTATTCGATCCCCCCCGCATACTCGGGCAGATACTCGAGCGCGAAGGTGCTTTTGCCCGATCCGTTCGGCCCCGCCACGACGTGGCAGACCGGCTGCCGGGAATCGGCAGAATCTGACGTTTCCAACGACATCCGCTCAAATCGATCAAAGTTCCTTGATGCGCACGTTGCGCCAGTAGATCTCGCGGCCGTGCCCGCACCAGTGGATGCGCCCCGTCTTCCGGCGAAGCCCCGGGTGCTTGTGCTTGTCGGGGAGATACGCACCCTCGGGATCGTACTTCGAAACGTCGGCATCGACGACCGTCGTCCCGTTCAAGACCACGGTGATGCGCGGCCCCTTCGCCGTCACTTCCACGGAATTCCACTCGCCCGGCTTCTTCAGATAGCTCTCGCCGTTCGCCTTGCGCGCAGGCGGCACCACGCCGTAGATCGAGCCCGTGTACTGGGAATCGTAAAGCTTGTGCGCGCCGTTCCAGGCATCGCCCCAGTCGTCGAGAAGCTGGATTTCCATGCCGTCGTGCGAACACCAGCCGTTCGGCGGCGTGCGGATGCCAAGGCCGTTGTTGGCGTTGCGGGGCAGCTTCACGTCGAAGCGGATGATGAAGTCCGAATAATCCTTCACCGTCCACAGATTGCGCACGACCTTCGCGCCGCCCTTCGTATCGCGCTGGAGGCAGGTGAGGAGCCCCCCTTTCGTCACCGCGTAGGTGTTGGTGGCCCCTTCCCAGCCCGTGAGATCACGCCCGTTGAACATGGGCACAAACCCCTCTTCGCAGGTCGCACCAAACGCCGCCACGCCGAGGCAAAGCATCAAAATCGCAAGTTTCAATTTCATCTCATGAATCCTTTTGTAAAAGTTAGTCGAGTCATATTTTACCAAATCTTCGGCAAAGGATAAACTCAAAATTTCGGCTCGGCAAAACAAGGGGCGCATCTGAGTCATTCGCCACACTTGACGATCTCCACGGCGCCCGGCGTGACGTGAACGGTGTAGCCCGTGCCCTCCAGATTGTGCCCTTTCACGTGGCCCGTAATCCGGCGGCCGGCGGACGAGACGACCGTCCACGAGGGCGCGTTTTTCAGGTTTTCCCGGTCAAGCACCTCGATCGTCACGTCGACGAGGTTGAACGCACTCTCGCACACGATCCGGTCGCCCACATTGAGGCGCATCGTACCCGAAAACGTCGTGGCCGGCTCCCAGGTGAGCATGCCCACGGCATCCTCTCCGCCTGGTGCGAATACGCCCTTCACTTCGAGGGTTCCGTGACGGATCGTACCGGCCCCCTCGGCGGCGTACTGCCTGATTATAATTTCTTTTGTCTCACAACCGTGAATCATGAATTGATTACGAAGAGCGCGTGAATGAACCTTCACCCCCCCACCCACAAACGCCAGAAGTAAGCCGATTGCAGCCACGCAAAAGCCCTTGATGGTTGAGAAGAGAGCCGCACAAACAACAAGTGTAGTTCCAATGCAGAAAACGGGCGTGGCGATTCTTCCCATAAGATCGGCTTTTCTTACTCCTTTATCCGTTTCCAGCTTTCTTTCTTCACAGAGTTCCCTTACGCTTAAAACCCCGTCCCCGTTTCTGTCGATGTCGTTGAAATCACGAGAAAACAAGCAGCTGTCGAGACTCGCCTCTTCGGCCTCCTTCCTTGTCATGCCCGCATGGAATTTCCCGGAAACGGTCTTTACGTCGTTTTTTACGGCGTTTGTCTCAAGAGAAAACGACCTCTCGATCCTGTTTGTTTCAACAGGCTCCACTCGCACAGGCTTCACTCGCCTGTGCGCACCAGTCAGGGGGGCATTGCGGTTCATCCGCCCGCCCGGCAGCGCCCCCAGGACGCACCCCGCCACCGCCACCACGAGAATCCCGAATGTCGTCTTCTTCATGACCCGTTCCCTTTCCCGACAGTTCCGCGCCGCACCGAGCGCGCCCAGCGCCGCGACCGTGTTCCGCATCAAACTCAGCCGCCTCTTCATCCTCTCTTCTTCCGTTTCAACGCCACCCCAAGCACCGGCTGCCCGATGCCCGTGGAAAACCACCCCTCCTATCTCGAAACCACGGGTTCCAAGAC
The DNA here is from genome assembly GCA_045617985.1 of Kiritimatiellia bacterium. Taxonomy (GTDB): domain Bacteria; phylum Verrucomicrobiota; class Kiritimatiellia; order RFP12; family UBA1067; genus RUG572. The sequence continues at coordinate 1,376 of JAZLJP010000044.1, read as the reverse complement.
GGAAATAGTATAACACGCGAAACGCAGGAAGGCAAATGCAAACTGGAGTTTCCCCGTTTCACCGTGCTCATCACGCAAGCGACGACGCATCGGCGCGTTTCGACCACGGAACACCCGGAAACCCGCTTCGCGGGACGCGGAAATCCGTTGGAAGGAGTTCCCTTCGGACCATCCACGGGCAACCCGCCCACAGTTCAAATGGAGAAAGTGGACGATCTTTGCCGCTTCGATCAACTTGCGTGTGAGATCGATATCCTGTTCGCTCGGTGTCGCGTCACCGCTGGGGTGGTTATGGGCGACGACGACCGTAAAAGCATATCCGCTGTAGCAATAGCCCCAAAGCCAAAAGCACGAGCAACATCGGCGTTAACAAAACGACACACATTCCCTTTTGCAACAACGACCCCACCAGTACTTATGATATAATCCGTTGGAGATGGCGTATTTTCGATGACAAAACGAATCTCATTCACAACGACACTTTAAGGCATCGTCCAAGAAAGACAATTCAAATTCGTACCCGCCTTAGGGACGTCCTTCAGCGCCATAAGTTCGTACCCCTGTGATAAAGTTTCGCGAAACCCTTTCGCAGCGGGAGCGGCGAAAGGACTTCGTTAACCTTCGGCTTAGACCGCTTCGACGGTGAGCGTGAGATTCGTCTGCCTGACCACCTTCACGGCCACACCTTCGGCAAGCGGCTGCTCCGAAACGGCCGACCATTCGGCATCGCCAAGGAGAATGCGGCCGGGCACATCGGGCCGCGTGGCGGCAACCACCTTGCCGATACGGCCCACGTACTCGCTCTCCAACTGCGTGCTCTTTCCGCCGTCGCCGTCGAAGAGGCCCTTCATCCATCGGCGAAGCAACACGAGATAGGCGATCGAAAAGAGCGAGAACAGCGCGAGCTGCCACGCGAGCGACAGCCCCGAAATCGCCCACTTGCACGCCGCCACGGTCGCCGCGCCGAGGCCGAAGAAGAAAATCACGAACCCGGGGCTGATGAGTTCAGCCAGCATCAGGAACGCGCCGATGTAGAGCCAAATCCAGGCTGTTGCCGTGAAATCCATCTTTTACCTCCTTGCGACGTTGTAAACATCAGGCGATCACCGCGAGGGTCTGCCCCTTCACTACAGCCTCCCCGTGTTTCACGAGGAACGTGATCTTTCCGGCCGCCGTCGCCTTGATCGGATTGAAAAGCTTCATCGCTTCAACGATGCAGCACGCCGCACCTTCCTTGACCGCCGCGCCATCTGCCGCAAGTTCCGGCTTGCCCGGCCCCGCGCTGCGGTAGAACGTGCCGTTCAACGGCGCCGTCACCGGCGTACCGGCGGGGGCGGAGGGGGTACTTGGCGCCTGGTGCTTGGTGCTTGGTGCGG
>JAZLJP010000043.1:0-2061 GCA_045617985.1 Kiritimatiellia bacterium | reverse complement strand
GCGCCGTACCGGCGCGTCGCAAGCAGGCTGAAGCGGATGCTCGGGGACGGTCCCGTGATGGACGGGACCCTGTCCTGCGTGGATCTCGGCTCGTCGGTCCGCTACCAGCTCACGCGGAAGGAGGACGGCCGCACGAAGACGGTCTATGTGCCGCTGAGGGCTGCGGAGGAGGTCGGGGACTGGACCGGGCGCTGGCGGGAGGTGAGGGAGCTCCTTGCGGAACTGGCGGAGTTCTCCCGTGGCGAATTCGCGTCCCTTGTCGAGAAACCGCCGGCGAAGCCGAAGCGTGGGGGCAGAGGTTTTTCGTCTTCCACGGGCGCGCACCGGCGCGGCAGCCGGACTACGGCGAGGCGCTGAAGGCGCTGCGTGGCTTCATCTGGCCGATGCGGCGGGTCCTCAACCCGCTGCTGGTCGGGCTCGTCGGATCGCGGGACGAGGCGAAGTGCTCGTATTCGTCCGCGACGCTCTTCTGGACGGTCATCTTCGGGTTCTTCCAGCACCTGAGGAGCCGGAACCAGATGGACATGACGCGCAACGACCGCGCGTATTCGCAGACCGTGTTCGAGCTTTCTGGACAGCCCTACGATCCTGACGACCCGAAGCTGCACACGGCCTGCTCGCAGACCTGCCGCAACCACCTCGCGCACGTCGAGACGGCGCAGCTCGAGCAGTCGCTTGTCGGGCTTGTCCGGTATCTCGTGCGCGGCAAGTGGTTCGAGGACGCCCGGCTCTGGGGCTGCCTTTGCATCGCGGTGGACGGGACGCTGTGCGAGCGGAAGCGCGGCTCGTCGCTGTCGGACCGAGAGAAGCGCAGGTACGCGCTCGAGGCGCGGATTGTCACGCCCTGGGGGTGGGACATCCCCGTGATGAGCGAGCCCGTCGCGGCGTATGACGGCGAGAGGGAGAAGCAGGACTGCGAGCGGAAGGCGTTCGTCCGACTCGCGGCAAGGCTGAAGAAGGCGTTCCCGCACCTGGGCATCTGCATCATCGGGGACGCGCTTTATGCCTGCGGCCCCGTGATGGATCTGTGCCGCAGCTACGGCTGGGAGTTTCTGCTGACCTTCAAGGAAGGGGTTATGCCGAAGGTCTGGAAGGATGTCTGCGACGCCCAGTTGCGCACGGGCAAGCGGGACTGGGTTCGCAGGAAGGACGGGGACGGAGGTGATGTGACGTGCGGAGTTGTCGCATGGATTGACGGACGCGAGATGTCATATGAATCCGGTGACGGCGGCGTTGACTTCCGTGTCGTGAAGTATTTCTGCTGGGATTCGGTCGAAGGTGCCTACGACGGGGCGTTCGTGACCAGTTTCGAGGTGGGGGACCGGGAGCGGGCGGTCAAGGTCGTGGAGTGGGGACGTCGGCGCTGGAACGTCGAGAACGGGTTCAAGGTCGAGAAGCATGACGGCTTCGGCCTTGAGCACACGTTCTGCAACGATGACACGGCTGGACGCAACTACCACATCCTCATGGAAATCGCCTATGCGCTCTGGCAGGTCTTCGCCACGGGCGTCATTCCGCGCCTTGCCGAGGGATGCCGCAAGATGCCCCAGTCGGGATGGGCTGCGGTCATCTGGATCGCGACGCATGTCATCGGTTTTCGCGATCTCCCTGTTGAGTCTACAGGGATTATGCGGATGCGTCGGTTTCACCTTGTGGCGTAGCGTTTCCGGGGAACGGCGCCCCGGTTCCATGCCGCTTTCAAGACCCTTTGCACATTGTGCGAGGGATGGCTGCGCTTTGTTGCGAATTGGCGCGTTGTCCAGTCAGCGGACGAAACTCATTCCATTTCGGAGGCAGGACGGCGACGAAGTCGACGGCATGCCCCCGAATTGGAATCTGTGCTTCGTGGCGTAGGCACTTGCGACTTTCGAGATGGTTTTGCTAAAATACCGACCGATGAGCATGCTTGATACGATTCATGCGAAACGCGATGAGATTCATTCCATAGCGCGGAAACACAAGGCGGAGAAGCTTTGGGTTTTCGGCTCTGTCGCCCGCAAGGAGGAGCGTCCTGACAGCGACATCGACTTTCTGGTGAAGTTTGCGAGTCCAATTGGTCTT
>JAZLJP010000042.1:0-19865 GCA_045617985.1 Kiritimatiellia bacterium | reverse complement strand
TGCCCATCGCGGTGCGCCCCGGTGGCGCCATCCGTACCGAGAATGATGCCGCGGAGGTCGGAGCGGTAGGCGCGCAGGACGCCGCGCGTCTCCGCGGCGCCGCCTCCTCCGACGCCGATGAGCAGAAGGGGGGAGGGGAGCGAATTCATTTGTGGGACCTGAAGATTTTCTTAATGGAGTCGAAGAAGCCGGTGGAGGGTTCATCCTGCTGGCGTGCGAGGAGGAGGAGCCCGGCGATGACGGCACGGGCTGCGGGATGGGGATCTTTTTCGAGCCCCTCGATTTCGGGCAAGAGCGCCCCCACGCGCGCGCCGCAACCGAAAACGTCGGCCGCGAGGCGAACGGTGCCGGGAAGGGCGGAGCCGCCGCCTGTGAGCACGATGCCGGCATTCAGACGATGCAAGAGCCCCGCTTCGTCCATCTGCTGGCAGATGATGGAGAAGAGCTCGTGCAGACGGGCGTTGACCACGGTATTGAGCGCGCGGCGTGAAACGGTGGCGGCTTTGAAGCCGGGCATGGGGTCGGGCACGTTCACGCGCACGGTGGCGTCTTCGGAGGAGATGATGGCCGAGGCCGCCGTCGTCTTGAGATGTTCGGCCTGGGCGAGGGAAATGGAAAAGGCGATGCGGATGTCGTTCGTCACATGGTCGCCGCCCACGCCGATGACGCCGGCGTTGACGAGTTTGCCGTCGGTCCAGGCCGTGAAGGAGGTCGATCCGCCGCCGAGATCGATGACGAGGGCGCCGTCCTTCTTGTTCTGCTGCGTGAGCACGGCGGCGGCGGCGCAAATGCCGGCGAAGGAGACTTCGGGAAGTTCGAGCTTGGCCTGATGGGCGGCGGCGCGGGCGTCGTTGATCCGCGGGAGCGAGCCGTGGATGCAGAGCGAGCGGAGGGTGAGAAGATGGCCGTTGAGCCCCTTGGGGGAAGCGATGCCGTCCACGTCGTCGAGCGAATAGCCGATTTGGGAAAGCTCGATCGGGAAACGGTCTTGTGCGAGGCCGGTTTCGTAGGATTGCGATTTGACGAATTCGATGTCCTCGTCGTGAACGACGCCGCCATCGACCGTCGTTTGGGCGTTGACGGCCTTGGTGCGGATCTGGGGGCCGGAAACGGCCAGATAGGCCTGGCCGATCGAATAGTCCGACTGGTCGGAGAGGTGCTTGAGCACCGATTCGATGGAATAGCGGGCCTGGGCGCTATCGACGATCTGGCTTTTGCGCACGCCGGCGGAGGGAATCGAGTTGATGGCCGCCACTTTGACGCGGCCGCCGCTGAGGGCCTCGCCGATGGCGATGACGGTGTTCGAGGTGCCGATTTCAAGGGCGGCGATGGGTTCGGAGAGATTCACGGGCGGATTCCTTGTTTAGTTGCCGGCGCGGTTGTTGGGGCCGCTTGCGGTGATGCGGCTGTGGGGGCCCCAGTCGGTTGCGAGCCAGACGGTCGCATGCGGCGTGAGATGCGCTTCGATGACCTTGGAAAGATGGCGGAGCTGTTTCTGCAGCGAGAGGCGGGCCGTGCGCGAATCGTCGTGCATGCGTTCCCAGGCGATCTGGGCATGGTCGTGGTTGCCGAGCGTCACATAGAGGTAGTCGGAATGCGAGGTGTCGATTTCGAGAACGCGCAGATCGGCAAGTTCCGGCAGGGCGGCCGTTTCCACGAGCCGAAGGGCGGCGGCGGCCATGCCGGTGAGCTTTTTGCCGGTCGGCGTTGGGGCGTCGGTCGATTCGCGCACGATCGGCAGCTGCGTTGCGGTGGCGGCGGGATTATACCAGAAAACGACCCCTTCGGCGTCGGCCACGCGGCCCTCGGCGACGGAGCCTTTTTTCGTTGCGATGCGCGCGAGCGGCACGCGCTCGACCACCTCAAGCGTGACGCGATTCGGCAGCCGCCTCTCGATCTTGACGTCGCGCACGTTCGGCGAGCGTTTGAGCAGATCCTCGCGCAGCTCGGCGAAGGGAATGGTGGCGAGATTCGCGCCGTTCGTGAGGCCGAACTGGTAGGTGATCACTTCGGGATGCACCATCTTGCCGGTGAGGATCACCACGTCGAGGTCGCAGTCGTTGACGCGGCACTGCTCGTGCCAGATGGCGGAGAAAAACGAATAGGCGTAGCCGCACCCCGCGCCCACCCCGCCGAGCAGGAGGAGAATGGCGACGACCAAGGTCACGAGCAGCCCCGTGCGGCGTTCGCCGGTGCCGGTGTTGCGCTTTTTAATCATGGGCGGCGCTCCCCAAAACGCGGTCGCAAAGGGCGGCGAACGAGAGGCCGAGCTTTTGGGCGGCCTTCGGCACGAGCGAGTGGCCGGTCATGCCGGGCGAGGTGTTGAGCTCGAGCACGTACATTTCCCCTTCGGGCGTGACGCGGAAGTCGACGCGCGTGACGCCGCGGCAGCCCGTTGCGGCGAACGCGGCGCGCGCGAGGCGCTGCATCTCGGGGCAGAAGGCGTCCGTAGGGAACGGATAGCGCGTTTCGTTCGAGTTGTACTTTTCCTCGTAGCCGTACCAGCCGCCGGGCGCGCAGATTTCGACGACGGGGAGCACGTCGTCGCCCAACACGCCCACGGTGGTTTCGCGGCCGGGAATGAACGCTTCGACGAGCGCCTCGCCTTCGCCGCCGAACTTTTCGCGGTCGATGCGCTGGGCCTCGGCAACGGCGTGGGCGAAGTCTTCGGCGCGCTTCACGAGATAGACGCCAACGCTCGAGCCGTCGCGCGGCGCCTTGACGACGCACGGATAGCCGACGGGAGACGCGGCGAGTGGTTTCGAGGGGGTGGCCACGGCCCACGGGGCCGTGGGAACGCCCGCTGCGTCGAGGCGGCGCTTGGTGGCGATCTTATCCATCGCGATGCGGCTTGCGGCGGCGCCCGGGCCCGTGTAGGGCAGGCCGCGCGCGTCGAGCGCGGCCTGCCCGCCGCCGTTTTCGCCCCATCCGCCGTGAAGCGTGATGTAGCAGGCGTCGATGCCCGCCGGGAGCGCCCCGAGATCGTCAGTATCGAGAACGACGCAATGGACCTCATATTTACCGAGCGACCGAAGCGCCTCGGCCACATTTCTGCCGGAGACCAGGGAAATCTCGCGCTCGTTCGAGGTGCCGCCCATGAGGACGGCGACTTTCTTAAAATTATTCATGCACTCATTATACCATATTTGGAAGCGGTCGCGCAACTTTCAGTTTGTTACCACTTCTTCTTTACTTTTTAACAATAATTGTGTATAATTCCCGCAATTCAAGAGCAAAAGAGACGTCTCGCTAAAAGAAGGCAACGAGACTGGAAAGGAACAGATGAAGATCGAGAACGATACGAAGTACGTGTATTTCTTCGGTGCGGATCACACCGAAGGAAATGCCGATATGCGCAACCTCCTGGGCGGAAAGGGCGCAAATCTCGCAGAAATGGCGAGTTTGGGCCTGCCGGTGCCGCAGGGGTTCACCATCACCACCGAGGCCTGCACGCGTTATTATGACGACGGCAAGAAGATCGGCGCCGACATCCAGAAGCAGGTGATGGAGTACATCACGAAGCTCGAGAAGAGCGCGGGCAAGAAGTTCGGCGACAAGAAGAACCCGCTTCTCGTGAGCGTGCGCTCGGGCGCGCGCGCCTCGATGCCGGGCATGATGGATACGATTCTCAACCTCGGCCTCAACGAAACGGTGGTCGAAGCGCTCGCCAAGCAATCGAAGAATCCGCGCTGGGCGTGGGATTGCTACCGCCGTTTCATCCAGATGTTCTCCGACGTGGTGATGGAAGTGGGCAAGAAGCACTTCGAAAAGCTCATCGACGAGATGAAGGCGAAGAAGCACGTCAAGCAGGATGTCGAGCTCACGGCAAACGACCTCAAGGCCCTCGCCGGCCAGTTCAAGGCCGAGTACAAGGCCGCCATCGGCCGCGATTTCCCGACGGACGCGAAGGAACAGCTTTTCGAGGCGATCAAGGCCGTGTTCCGCAGCTGGGACAACCCCCGCGCGAACATCTACCGCCGCGATAACGACATCCCCTACAGCTGGGGCACCGCCGTGAACGTGCAGATGATGGCCTTCGGCAACCTCAACGACAACTCCGGCACGGGCGTCGCCTTCACGCGCGACCCCGCAACGGGCGAAAAGAAGCTCATGGGCGAATTCCTCATGAACGCCCAGGGCGAAGACGTTGTCGCGGGCGTGCGCACGCCGATGCCGATTGCGAAGATGGCCGAAGTGATGCCGAAGGTGTTCAAGCAGTTCCAGAAGATCTGCGATACGCTCGAGGCCCACTACCGCGACATGCAGGATATGGAGTTCACGATCGAGAACCAGAAGCTCTTCATGCTCCAAACGCGCAACGGCAAGCGCACCGCGAAGGCGGCCTTGAAGATCGCCTGCGATCTCGTGGACGAAGGAATGCGCACCGAGGAAGAGGCCGTGTTGATGGTCGATCCCCGCAACCTCGATACGCTCCTCCACCCGCAGTTCGACGCCGTGGCGCTCAAGAACGCGAATCCCGTCGGGCGCGGCCTCGCGGCCTCGCCGGGCGCGGCCTGCGGCCGCATCGTCTTCTCCGCGGCGGATGCGAAGGAATGGAAGGCGAACGGCGATAAGACGGTGCTCGTGCGCCTCGAAACCTCGCCTGAGGATATCGAAGGCATGAAGGCCGCCGAGGGCATCCTCACCGTGCGCGGCGGCATGACCTCCCACGCGGCCGTGGTGGCGCGCGGCATGGGCGAATGCTGCGTTTCCGGCTGCCAGGAGATCCAGATGGACGAAGAGCACAAGAAGTTCTTCCTCGGCGGCAAGTGTTTCAAGGAGGGCGACTGGCTCTCCATCGACGGTTCGACCGGCTACATCTACGACGGCGTGATTCCCACGGTGGATGCCACGATCGCCGGCGAATTCGGCCGCATCATGACGTGGGCGGACAAGTTCCGCAAGCTCCACGTGCGCACGAACGCCGATACGCCGCGCGATGCGAAGAAGGCGAAGGAGCTCGGCGCCGAGGGCATCGGCCTTTGCCGTACCGAACACATGTTCTTCGAGGCGGATCGCATCGCGGCCTTCCGCGAGATGATCTGCGCCGATACGGTGGAAGAGCGCGAGCTCGCCCTTGCGAAGATCCTTCCCTATCAGCAGGACGACTTTGAACAGCTCTTCGAGGCGCTCGAAGGTAGACCTGTCACGATCCGCTTCCTCGACCCGCCGCTCCACGAATTCGTGCCGCATAGCGAAGATGAAATCAAAATGCTCGCGAAGGCCCAGCATAAGACGGTGGGCCAGATCGAGGAGCTCGTCGATTCGCTCCACGAGTTCAACCCGATGATGGGCCACCGCGGCTGCCGCCTCTGCGTGACGTATCCGGAAATCGCCCGCATGCAGACGACCGCCGTCATCCGTGCGGCCATCAACGTGCAGAAGGCGCACCGCACGTGGTCCGTGAAGCCCGAGATCATGATCCCGCTCACGGGCGACGCAAAGGAACTGAAGTACGTGAAGGATATCGTCGTGAAGACGGCGAACGAGGAAATCGCGCATGCCGATGTGAACATCGCCTACAAGGTGGGCACGATGATCGAAATCCCGCGCGCGGCCCTCACGGCGGACGAAATCGCCGAGGAGGCCCAGTTCTTCTGCTTCGGCACGAACGACCTCACGCAGATGACCTACGGCTTCTCGCGCGACGACGCGGGCAAGTTCCTCTCGGCCTATTACGACAAGAAGATCTTCGAGAACGATCCGTTCGCGCGCCTCGACCAGACGGGCGTGGGCAAGCTCATGGAAATGGCCATCAAGCTCGGCAAGGGCGTGCGCCCGAAACTCCACTGCGGCATCTGCGGCGAACACGGCGGCGACCCTACCTCGGTCGAATTCTGCCACCGCCTCGGCCTCGACTACGTGAGCTGCTCGCCCTACCGCGTGCCGATCGCGCGCCTCGCGGCCGCCCAGGCGGCGCTGCGAATGTAAAATGGAGAATGTAAAATGGAGAATGGAAAATGGGAAGTGGAAAGTGGAGTAGGGGGAAGGATTGAATGAGGAGTGGAAGGGGGCGCGTGGGGGCGCGCCCTTTTCTTTTTTTGGGGGTATTGTCGCAGAGTTGGGGATGACATGTCGTAAACAACTGGGCCAACGGGCGTCCCGCCCGTTGGTGCATCCTCGGAAAGCTGGGACAACGGGCGTCCCGCCCGTTGCGTGGTGGGTTCCCAACGGGCAAGATGCCCGTTGTCCCAGTTTCGCCATCCCCAACCTTGCGACAATACTTTTTTTGAAATCCTGTGAACTTGGCGGCGGGGACGTGCGTTTAAGCGTGTAGAATCTTAAATGGGAAAGAAGATGAATTTGAAGAAACAGAGCGGTTTTACCCTTATCGAGCTCGTCTTGGTGGTGGCCATCATCGCGATCATCTCCGTGATCGCCATCGGCAAGTTCGCCGATATCCGCAAGGACGCCGCGCGCAAGACGAACGTGGCGAACATCAAGAACATCACGCGCACGATCAATACGAAGCTCGCGATGCTCGATGGGGAAACCTCGCGCGGTCTTTTCGCCTATTGCGAGTCGCTCATCGACTGCGCCGAAGGCGGCGGTGCGCCGCGCGGCTCGGAAGGCGAGTATACGGCGCGCAGCGCCTGGTACGACGGTTCGGGCGGCGTGGTGCCGGGCATCTATTGCGGGATCAAGCGTACCGAGGCCGTGGTGAACGCCTCGGGCGTCGGTTCGGGGCAGATTGCGTCGATTGCCGACGCTCATGAAAGCAACATCGGCCTCGATGCGTTCGCCTCGTCGCTCATGATGTACTATCCGACCACGAAGGAGGTCGCCTCCCTCCGCGAAGCGGGCATCAGCATTCTTTCCTACCACAACTACTCGAACCAGCAGGCCGCGAAGGTCTGCGCCTGGGCGGGCAGCGAGTGGGAGACGCGCTGGGGGCTCCACGCAACGGGCGGCGGCCCCGGCATGCGGCCCGATCTTTCGGCCTGCTACCCGGTCGTGCTCACGAACGGCATGGCGATCGCCGTTTTGAACCCTGCGAAGTGCGCCTCCATCTACCGCGACCTCGGGCTCGACTATGCGACTACGAACAACGTCGAAGGCCTCAGCGCCGAAGATCCGAAAACGTATTTCGCGAAGGGCATCTGCACGCGCCTCGTTGCCGTGGGCATGGGCCGCGACAGCAGGATCAACACGACCCTTTTCGAAAACATGCCGCGCTGCCCCACGCTCGATAAAACCTGCTACCGTAACTACATTCTCCTCTTTTCGATGAACAACGGCACCGGCAACGCCGGAAGCGCAGTCACCTTCGTCGGCGTGATCGATCCCGCCGGCAACACCGCGAAGCAAGCCCAATACAACGCCGATTGGGCCTCCTGATATCATTCGTCCTTTCGGTGGAGGAGGCGCCTCCATCCATTTCAGTGACGGACGCGCCTCCGTGTCGATAGATTTTTGCAATGCTCTCGCTCGTCTAGCGTGGCGCGCCTGTGGAATATCCATGAGATTGAAGATTTGTAAATTTCCATCTTGCAATCTTCTGTTTGCCTGTGCTATAATTCACCCATGGCGAACGAAGCAACATGTTTTTCAGATCGGATTCGATCCTTGCGCAAGGCGCGGGGATTGAGCCAGGCGGCATTGGCAAAGCGGATGGGCATGACGCCGTCGCAATTGTGCAAGATCGAACTGGGGCATAACGGCCTTTCGGAATCGAGCATTCGGCGCTTGGCGGAGGCCTTTGGAATGACGATTGCCGAATTGATGGACGAAACGGAGGTAGGAGCCGAGGCGCGTGAAAAGCCGGTGGTGAAAACCGATAAGGGCGAGGTGGTGCCGATCATGGTAGGCGACTTGCCCCGTGAATTCGTTGCCGAAGTCGGGGCGCAAGCGCTGGCGTTTGATGCGCAGATGGCCAGCGCGAAAGAGGCGCTCGGGGTGATGGCGCAGTCGTCATTGCAATTGGTGTTCCCGTATGGGGTTGATGAGGAGGCGGCCGAATTGCTCGCGCGGGATATGCGGTATTCGTTGGGCGTAGGGTGCGTGCCGGTGGGGGATCTGGAAACGGTGTTGGAAATGCGCGGCGTGCGCGTTGTTCGGCGGCAATTTCCCAAGCAGTTCCAAAGCGGTGCGTTCTACAATGCGCGGCATCGGTCGCTCATCATCGTTCTCAATGAATCGAACACGCGGGAACGCAACGATTATCGGCTTGCCTACGAGCTTGGCGCGGCTGCGCTTTTTGCGATGGCCGGCTTCAAGACGATTCGCGATGACGGGGTGGTCCATCGGCTTTTGCGTCGGTTCACGGCGGCGTTTTTGATGCCGGAAGAGACGATGCGCATGGACGTGGCGCAAAGTGGCATTACGCCCGAAGGGTGGACGATGGAACTTCTTTTGATGATGAAAGCGCGTTTCGCGGTTTCGGCAGAGACCTACGCCCTGCGCCTGGAATCGCTCGGCCTCATCACCCCCGAATTGCGCGTGAAGTTGCGAGACGGCTTGAGGGCGTACTACCAAGAGAATCCAACGGCCATGGAACCCCAGCCAAAAGAGAAATCCATGCTCGCGATTCTAAAAGCGGTTGGAGGTTGAGGTCAACGACAAAGGCATCTGGCTCGAAGGCACGGAAGAGACAATGCACAAAGCGATAAGGAGGATGGGATGACTTGTTATGCTCATAGCTTGCCGGGGCGTCCGCAGTCCGAGTGGCAGACGCTCGAAGAGCATTCGTGCAACGTGGCGAAATTAGCCGCGAAATTCGCCGCGCCGTTCGGAGCATGCGAAGCCGCGCGGTTGCTGGGACTGGTGCACGACATGGGTAAGGCACGGAGTTCGTTTCAAGGATATTTGTTGCATCAGAATGAACTTGATGATTCGAATTATGATTCGGGAGAGCATGGCCATTCCGGCGCGGGTATGTGTTGGCTTGCTGAAAACAGGGGTGGTTTTGGATACTTCCTCTCGTATTGTGTCGCCGGGCATCATGCTGGACTTCCTGATAAAACGAATGGGGTCAATCCGAACGGCGCGTTGTCGGTGAGGCTTTCAGAAGAAAAAACTGTTTTGTCTGAGGCACCGGTTGCCTTGTGGATTGAGAATCATAAAACAAGTTGGGCGGATTGTAAAATTGTTCCTCCCTGGAAGAGCTTTCATTCTTCCGAAGCTTCTTTTTGGTTGCGGATGCTTTATTCGTCGCTCGTTGATGCTGATTTCCTTGACACGGAATCATTCATGGATAAAGGGCGAAGCGGAAAGCGCGGTGGGTATCCGTCTCTTGATGAGCTGTCGAAGCGATTCTTTGTGAAGCTGGACGCGAAGCAGTCTTCATCGGAACAATCTGCGATCAATGAACTACGAGCGACGGTTCGTTTGTCCTGTGAAAGGGCGGCAACAAAGCCGAAGGGCTTGTTCTCGTTGACCGTTCCGACCGGTGGCGGTAAGACGCTGTCTTCTACTGCGTTTGCCTTTCGTCACGCATTGACACATGGTTTGCGGCGTATCATTTACGTAATACCCTACACATCCATCATCGAACAGACATCCGAACAACTTGCAGACTTTTTGGGAGAGGATTGCGTTGTTCAACATCATTCCAATCTGGAACCTGAAAAGGAAACTGAACGTTCCCGCTTGGCGACGGAGAATTGGGATGCGCCAGTGATTGTCACGACGGCCGTACAGTTCTTTGAGTCGCTTTATGCCTGCAAATCAAGCAGATGTCGCAAGCTCCATAATATTGCCGAGAGTGTTGTCATCCTTGATGAAGTTCAATTGCTCCCACCTTCGCTGTTGTTACCGATCACCGAGGCAATTCATCAGCTCACGGCGCACTACGGCTGTTCGTTTGTCTTCTGTACTGCGACACAGCCGCATTTGAAGGAGATCGGCGGCAAGCGTACGGCTCTGGCAGATGATGATATTCGAGAGATCGTTTCGGGAGATATGGATCTCTATCGAAGACTTAAACGAACGGAAATTGTGTTCCCAACGGTGAGTGGTGAACGTCGGCAGTGGGATGAGATTGCTACAGAACTTCAGTCATTCAAACAATGCCTTTGCGTCGTCAATACGCGAAACGATGCAAGAGAGTTATACGATCTGATGCCGAAAGGAACGCATCATCTGTCGGCGGCCATGTGCGGAGCGCATCGTTCGCGTGTCATAGCCGAGATCAAGAAGCGATTGCTTGTCGGCGAAGAAATACGAGCAATCAGCACGCAACTTGTCGAGGCGGGCGTTGACATCGATTTCCCTGTCGTGTATCGTGCGATGGCGGGGCTCGCATCTGTTGTACAGGCGGCTGGACGTTGCAATCGCGAGGGGAAGCTCGATGGTTTGGGAAAGGTTGTCGTCTTTAATCCACCGAAACCGTCGCCAGAGGGCGATTTGCGTTGGGGCGAGAACACCTTGATTGGCATGTTGGCGGGTAGCGGTGGAAAGATCGATGTCGATCGGGCGGATGTCTATCCTGAGTATTATCGACAGTTCTATGAAAAGCAACATGATTGCGGAAGCGAATTTGCCGCGTTGCTTGAAAAAGATGCTCGTGATGGTGGCATTCAGTTTCGCGAGGCGGCGGCAGCGTTTCAGATGATCGACTCGCGAGGCACACGGACGGTCGTCGTAAGATGGGGCGAGAGCGAGAGGTGGATCAAATCGCTTGAAGTTGTCGGTCCCAAGCAGGAGATCATGCGGCATCTGCAGCGCTATACGGTTTCGGTTCCCCAAGGTGTCGCAGAACGGTTGCTTGAGAACGGCGGTATAAGTGAGGTTCATGGCATTTTGGTTCAGGAGGCGAAGAATCTGTATTCTGATGAATACGGGCTTGACCTCAAGTGGAATGGTTTTTCAATTGAGGACACAATCATTTGAGAAAGGAAACAAAACATGCGAGGATTCTGTCTTGAAGTAGCGGGCGACTATGCCTGTTTTACGCGACCGGAAATGAAGGTCGAAAGGGTGAGTTATGATGTCATCACGCCCTCGGCGGCGCGGGCCATCTTCTCGGCGATTTTCTGGAAACCGGCCATCAGGTGGCACGTCACGAAAATCGAGGTCCTAAACCCTATTCGTTGGACGAGCGTTCGGCGGAATGAGGTCGCGGCGGTGGCCGCGAAAAATCCAATTCTGATAGAGGACGCTCGGCAGCAACGCGCAGGATTGTTGCTTCGTGATGTCAGATACCGTCTTTACGCTGAACTTGAATACATTGAGCCGAAGGATCGTCCGAAGGTTGTCAATCCAGCGCCGGAATGGCTGTCTGATGCGGAAGAGACCGCGATGCTGAAAGAAAGTGAGAACATCCGAGCGGACGAAAAGCCGGGCAAGTATCTGGCGATGTTTGAGCGTCGTGCAAGTAAGGGACAGTATTTCATGCATCCGTACTTGGGATGTCGAGAGTTTTCATGTTCGACGATTCGGCTTATTCGTGAAAATAAGTTGGCTCATGAGCCTCAGCCGATTTCAGAGACACGTGATCTCGGTTTCATGTTGTATGACATGGATTTCTCTGATTCGAAGGACATTCAACCGATGTTCTATCGAGCCAAAATGGTTAATGGTGTAATCTGCACCGACGAACGCAACGTGGAGGTGTTGAAATGATCTTGCAGGCACTCAAAGAGTATTATGATCGAAAAGCAGCCGACCCAGATTCGGGCATTGCGCCGCTCGGGTGGGAGTGGAAGGAGATTCCGTTTTTGGTGGTGATTGATAAAGATGGCAAGCTTGTCAACATCGAAGATACGCGCCAAATGGTTGGCAAAAAGAAACGAGCCAAGGCGTTTCTTGTGCCAAGTTTGGGAGAAGCCAAGGGAAATGGAATCAAGGCGAATCTCCTTTGGGAAAATGGAGAGTATTTTTTCGGCATTCCGATGAAGGAGAAATCGAAGCCACAACGAGTGCGAGAACAACATGATGCTTTTATCGGTAAAATCAAAGCATTGGCGTCACTAGACAATGAAAACCAATACTTGTCTACTGTCGTGAAGTTTTTGACTGAATTTGAGATTGAACAAATTACGTCTCTTCCCATTTGGCGAGACTCGGTTCTGGATGTGGCGGGGGCGAATTTCCTATTTTCAATTTCACAAGTTGGAGTTGTTGCAAATGTTGAATCCGTAAGGGGTTTGATAGACAGGAGGCGGTTATCCGCCGCAGACGGTTGTCAAACGAGGCGTTGTCTTGTGACGGGAGAATTGGATATTCCGGCTCGACTTGAGTCAAATATTTCGGGAGGTGTCGGTTTTGCCTCAACCGGTTCGCACGTTGTTTCGGTGAACAACGAAATTTCTGAGTCTGGCAATGGGGGACAAACGCCGGCGTTTGCTTCGTTCATGAAAGAGAAGGGGGCGAATTCACCGATCGGTAAAACAGCGTCATTGGCATACACGACAGCGCTTAATACGCTTCTTGGCAAGGATTCACGACAGAAGATGACAGTCGGCGATGCGACCGTCGTTTTTTGGGCATCAAGGGATTCTGATTCTAAGTTTGAGGATAAGTTCGCTGATTTGTTTTCCGATCCACCGAAAGATGATCCAGACCGGCTGACGAATAATGTCGCCGCGTTGCTTGCATCGGTTAAGACTGGCGCCTATGTCGAGTCTGACGAGACGATGCGGTTTTACGTACTGGGACTTGCCCCGAATTCGGCTCGAATATCGGTGCGGTTCTGGCATGTCGGAACGGTGGCGGAAATGGCTTCTCGCTTTGCACAGTGGTTTGACGACCTGTCAATGGAACATGGACCAAGAGACAAGGATCACTTGTCTATGTTTCGTCTGTTGATTTCCGTCGCGCCTCTTGGGAAGGCGGAGAATGTGCCGCCTAATCTTGCGGGGAATACCATGCGGTCAATCCTTGAAGGACTGCCGCTGCCGGAGACGTTGCTTCAATCCGCACTTCGCCGCATCAAGGCCGAGAAGGGCGATGTCAGTTATCCGAGGGCAAAGGTCATTAAGGCCTGTCTCAATCGAAAGTTTAGATTTACTAACTCAAAAGAAAGGATGCTCATAATGGCACTCGACAAGGAAAACACCAACATTGGCTACCGACTCGGTCGCCTCTTCGCAACCTTGGAAAGAATCCAAGAGGCAGCGAATCCCGGCTTGAACGCAACCATCCGAGATAAGTACTATGCCTCGGCCTCGGCAACTCCGGCGACGGTGTTTGGTACGCTGATGCGTCTCAAAAATCATCATCTTGCCAAACTTGCCAATGTTGGTCAGAAGGTTAATTTTGAACGCTTGCTTGGCGAAATTGTTGATACCGTACCGAAGTTCCCTGTACATCTCAGGATGGATGATCAGGGACAGTTCGCGATAGGCTACTATCATCAGCGACAGGATTTCTTCTCGAAACACGAAAAGCCAGAGAAGAATGAGGGTGCGGAAGAGAAGTTCGAACAACAACCTGATCTCTTTAATCAGAACAACTAATCAATACAAGCAGAAAGGAAAACCGCAATGGAACTCAAGAATCGTTATGACTTCATGCTCGTCTTTGACGTGAAGGACGGCAATCCCAACGGAGACCCTGATGCGGGCAATCTGCCCCGTGTCGATGCCGAGACTGGCGAAGGACTCGTGACCGACGTCTGCCTGAAGCGCAAGGTGCGCAACTACGTGCAGTTAACCGTAGGAGAGAAAACTGGGTATGACATCTTCATCAAGGAAAAGGCTATTCTCAATAATGAAATAGAAAAGGTATACGAGGAGATCGGTGTTATAATTGAAAAAGAAAAAGGTAAGGCAAAGCCTGTTTCAGGGGAAAATGTTCCTAAAGGGCGCGCGAGGATGTGTGAAAAGTTTTTCGATATTCGTACCTTTGGGGCCGTTATGTCAACTGGAGCTAACGCCGGTCAGGTGCGCGGTCCGGTGCAGATGACTTTCGCCCGATCGGTTGATCCTATTGTGACACTTGAACATTCTATTACGCGCATGGCGGTGGCGACAGAGGCGGAAGCCGAGAAGCAAAGCGGCGACAATCGCACGATGGGCCGCAAGAACACGGTTCCGTATGGCCTCTATGTCGCATACGGTTTCGTGTCACCGGCATTGGCGAAGCAGACGGGCTTTACGGAAGAGGATCTTAAGATTCTGTGGGATGCCCTTGTCAATATGTTTGAGCAGGATCATTCGGCGGCACGTGGTTTGATGTCCACGCAGAAACTGATTGTCTTCAAGCATGATTCCGCGCTCGGCAATGCCCCGTCGCATAAACTTTTCGATCTGGTGAAAATCGAGAAAAAGGATAAGGATGCGGTCGCTCGCAAATTTGCTGATTATGTTGTAACGTCAGTTGACGAGTTGAGGTCAATACTTCCCGCAGGCGTTGAAGTCATTGAAATGTGATTGATTGGTTCGTTGGCTTCGCCGGTGCCGTATCACACGGCACCGGCGAAGGTGTGCCGCATGGTATAATACGTGATCGAGGTGGATGATGAAGGACAACTTACAGAATGAGAATGCCGACGAAACGCCTGTCGTGCTGTACACAACCCCTGACGGTGCCGTGCGCGTGAATGCGCTGGTCAAGGATCAGACGCTGTGGATGACGCAGGCCGGGATGGCGCAGGTGTTTGACGTCGCCGTTCAGAATGTGACCTATCACCTGAAAAACATCTTTGAAACGGGCGAATTGGAGGAGTCGGCAACTTGTAAAGAAATTTTACGAGTTCAAAACGAAGGGGGGCGAAGCATATCTCGTTCCCGGAAGTTTTACAATCTCGACGCCATTATCGCCGTGGGCTACCGCGTCAATTCCAAGCGGGCGACGCACTTTCGCATTTGGGCGACAAGCGTGTTGCGCGACTACATCATCAAGGGGTTTGCGCTGGATGATGACCGCTTGAAGAAGGGCGGGAATCCGTTTGGCGAGGACTATTTCATCGAACTCCTGGAGCGGGTTCGTTCAATCCGCGCAAGCGAACGTCGGATCTGGCAGAAGATCACCGACATTTTCGCCGAATGTTCCATTGACTACGACCGGAATTCGGATGTCACCCGTGACTTCTACGGAATGGTACAGAACAAGTTCCATTTCGCCATTACCGGCCAGACAGCCGCCGAGATTGTTTACAAGGGGGCAGACCACACCCTGAAGAACATGGGGCTGACGACCTGGAAAAACGCCCCCGACGGGCGGGTCCTGAAAAGCGATGAGAAGGCAACTCAGGAGTATGAAATTTTCAATCGAACGCAGGTTATTGAAAGCGACTTTGACCGTGAAATCAAGCGCTTGCTGGGAGATGACTGCGAAGAGTAAACGGTGATGTATACTGACGATGAGATGGTGATGATCTCGGCCTTGCAGCACGCGCTGTTTTGCCGCCGGCAGTGTGCGCTCATTCACCTTGAAGGCGCGTGGGAGGAAAACTATCTCACGGCCACGGGGCGCACGTTGCATGAGCATGTCGACAAAATCGGTTCCGAGACGCGTCGCGACATCCATGTCGCGACATCCCTTCGCCTTATTTCGCATCGGATCGGTGTGATGGGTGTGGCCGATATGGTTGAATTCCGTCGTGTCGAAACAATACAAGATTCGGAAGGCCGCCCGATTGCGGCCCATTTGCCGAAACGAAACGGTTGGTGGCGACCATTCCCGGTAGAATACAAACGCGGGAAACCTAAGTCGCATCGCGCTGACGAGGTACAACTTTGCGCTCAGGCGATTTGTCTTGAGGAAATGTTGAACGTCTCGATCAAGGAAGGTGCGCTTTTCTATGGTGAACCGCGTCGCCGAACGCCTGTCGTCTTTGATGACGAATTACGTGCATTGACAGAAGCCGTTTCGCGCGGCGTACATGAGCTTCTTCTTTCCGGCATCACGCCGCCGGCACTTCGCACCAAGGCGTGCGAGGCGTGTTCGTTGAAGGAGCTGTGCTTTGACTTCGAGGGCGCATCTTCTGTACGGGCGTGGGTCGATGGAAGAATTGATGAGATTTTGGGAGCGTCTCTGTGAGCGAAGCATTGGCGACATTGCCGCCCGGATGGCACGTCGATCCCGATACGGGCGCGTGGATGCGCGATACGATCCATCACATGGGGCGTCGTTGCCGCAATTGGGACTACTGCGGCACCGGCACCTACTTGATAACCCTTGTGCTGAATGATCGCTCAAAGTCGCTTTTCGGGCGACTCGCCGAAGATCGCCCCGAAATCATCTTGAGTGATCTAGGCCGTGTCGTTGAGCGGCATTTCCGCCGCATCTCGGAGTTTTCGCCCGAGATCGAGGTGTTGGGCGTGCAGTTGATGCCCGAGCATCTGCATGGTGTGTTGCGCGTGGTACGCCGTATGGCCAAACCGTTGGGCGAGCAGCTGCGCGGCTTCAAGATCGGCGCGACGAAAATGGCCCGGGGGCAAGGATCGCTCTCCGCCATCGATGGCGGAGAGCAGGGAGCGCCCGCTCGCGGTCATGGGCTATTCGCCGATGGTTTCGTTGATACGATTCTCTTTGATGAAAGGGCCGTTGTGCAAGGCCTTGCCTATATGCACGACAACCCGCGTCGGCTTTTCGAGAAACGTGTACATCCCGAATTGTTTCGCGTGCTGCGCGATCTTAAATGGCGCTCGCCGGTCGACGGCTGCGAGCTGCATTTCGCCGCCATCGGCAATCAGGCTCTCTTAGTTGCGCCGCAATTGCTACAGGTACAATGCTCGCGTGCCTACTTCGCCTATGCCCGGCGCGGTGACGGTTCGCTCGACAAAGTGGCGCCGCCTGCGTGCATCACGCCGGAATTCAACGAAAAGGCCCAAGCGCTTCTCGCCGCCGCTGCGCATGGCGCGGTATTGGTGAGCCCGTGCATTAGCCAGGGAGAGAAGGAAATCGCGCACCGTGCCTTTGCTGCGGGATATCGCGTGATTACG
The DNA here is from genome assembly GCA_045617985.1 of Kiritimatiellia bacterium. Taxonomy (GTDB): domain Bacteria; phylum Verrucomicrobiota; class Kiritimatiellia; order RFP12; family UBA1067; genus RUG572. The sequence goes on along the minus strand of JAZLJP010000042.1, from coordinate 3,036 downwards.
CTTGCCAACAAGGGCTTCAGCCCGCTGTACAAGCCCGGTGGCAAGCTATTTGACCAATGTGCCGCAGGTAATCTGCTGATGCTCGCCCCGGCTGCCTGGCCGTATCGGCCGGGGGAAAAGAAGATCACACGCATCGATGCGTGTGTACTCAACCGTATCGCGCAACTGCTGGCGGGTGAAGGCGCCGTCGAGATCGACTACAAGGGTGCACGGCTCACGGGCGTCGAAGATCTCGTGCGACGGGCGACGGAGGTACAAGCATGAAAAAATTGTTGAATACACTTTATGTCACGAAACAAAACACCTATCTGCACAAGGACGGCGAGACCGTCGTTGTCGAGCTGGAAAAGCAGGTGCTGTTGCGCTTGCCGATCCATACTCTGAATGGCGTCGCCACGTTCGGCAATGTGATGGTCAGCCCCTTTCTACTCAATCTCTGCGCGGAGCGTGGGGTGTGCGTGTCGATGTTCAGCGAGTACGGGAAATTTCTTGCGCGTGTTGAGGGACCGGTTTCGGGCAATGTCCTTTTGCGTTTGGCACAAATGCGCGCCTATGAGGACAAGACTCGAAAAGGGGATCTGGCGCGGAGTTTCGTGATCGGCAAGCTTTGCAATGCACGTGCTGTGCTGATGCGCCGAATGCGCGACCATGGCGAGACCGGGGCCTTGAAGGCGGGAGTGGCGTGCCAGTTGGATGTCTTGCGGCGCGTGAGGGACTCGTTGCCGGATGTCGCACGAATCCGAGGATTGGAGGGAGAGGCGGCCGCCGGCTATTTCGGATGTTTCAACGATTTGCTGGTGATGCAAAAGGAGGAGTTTATGATTGCTTCGCGAAATCGTCGCCCGCCTATGGATCCGCTGAACGCACTCCTGTCCTATCTGTACACGCTGCTTGTGCATGAGTGCCGTGGTGCGTTGGAAGGGGTTGGCCTCGACCCGCAGATCGGATTTCTCCATGAGCTTCGCCCTGGACGACCGGCGTTGGCACTTGATTTGATGGAGGAATTCCGTGCAGCGCTGGCGGACCGAATGGCACTTTCACTTGTGAATTTGAAACAGGTCGCCCCCAGGCATTTCAAGGTGACGGAATCCGGTGCGGTGCTTTTGTCCGAAGAGGCGCGTAAGGTCGTCCTGGCCGCTTGGCAGAAGAAGAAACAGGAACAAATTGAACATCCGTTTCTAAAGGAAAAGATACCCCTGGGGCTGCTCCCGCATGCCCAGGCCCTGTTGCTGGCACGGTATCTACGGGGGGATCTTGACGCCTATCCGCCATTCTTGGTGAAATGAGGAGAATTGCCATGTTGATGCTGGTAAGTTATGATGTAAGTACGGTGAACGCGGCGGGACGGCGACGTCTGCGGCGGGTGGCAAAGGTTTGCGAAGACTGGGGCATCCGAGTTCAGAATTCTGTCTTCGAATGCCATGTCGACTGGGCACAATGGGTGGCGCTTCGAGCCCGATTGGAGGCAATCTGCGAACCTTCGACCGATAGTTTGCGCTACTATAATCTTGGTAATTCCTATCGGGAGAAAGTGGTCCATGTCGGTGCGAAACCGACGATCGATCCATGTGCCGATCCGTTGATCGTATAATCGCGAACCCCATCGCGAACCCCAAGTTCACAGGTTCCACCTAGGGAGGTTCGCGGAAAAATGGGAGGCGTTTCGTCCTTTGACAATCGATTTTCCGATTTTCCCGTTTTATTGTTCCACGATTGTGTGGTTTGTGATATAATGAATCCCATTCCAAGCCCATGACAGGGTGAAAGAATGATGGAAAGTGAAAATTTTCCGCAGTCGCCCCCCACGCGGGGGCGTGAATTGAAACAACATGTGAGGTAAAAGATGAAAATCAATGTTATTGTCGCCCCCCACGCGGGGGCGTGAATTGAAACTGCGCAACGTCGAGCTTTTTGGTATGTTTGCGGGTCGCCCCCCACGCGGGGGCGTGAATTGAAACTGAGCGGCACGCTCGGCGACTATTTCGGACTCAACGTCGCCCCCCACGCGGGGGCGTGAATTGAAACAGCGCGTCGGCTTTTCGATCCCGGCGGCGTTGATGTCGCCCCCCACGCGGGGGCGTGAATTGAAACGCCCTTCAGCACGGGCCATATCTTCATGTCTTCGTCGCCCCCCACGCGGGGGCGTGAATTGAAACTGGGAAAATACGAGCGCCAGTTCGAAACGCTGATGTCGCCCCCCACGCGGGGGCGTGAATTGAAACTGCCCTGTTGGCACATGTACTCGGCGATCGGGTCGCCCCCCACGCGGGGGCGTGAATTGAAACGTATCATCAAATCCCTACAGAAGAAAGTTTTTTGTCGCCCCCCACGCGGGGGCGTGAATTGAAACTCAGGCGCCTCCGCCTCGATATCCAGCGTCACGGTCGCCCCCCACGCGGGGGCGTGAATTGAAACCGCGCGGACGTGCTGTATTTTTGCTCATTTTGGTCGCCCCCCACGCGGGGGCGTGAATTGAAACTTTGTCCCAAATCGGCTTGTTTGGGATAATTTTGTCGCCCCCCACGCGGGGGCGTGAATTGAAACGGTCGAAAGGATGCGTGCGCAGCCATGGCGTCGGTCGCCCCCCACGCGGGGGCGTGAATTGAAACCCGGCGATACGCGCCAGGATCGACGCGGACGTGGTCGCCCCCCACGCGGGGGCGTGAATTGAAACATCGTGCCGCACGGCACGGAAACCGACGGCGCTTGTCGCCCCCCACGCGGGGGCGTGAATTGAAACAATTCACGCGCCCTTGCGGGTGCGACAATGAGGTCGCCCCCCACGCGGGGGCGTGAATTGAAACGCAATCTCAAGCGGGGACGCTCCGCCGCGCGGGAGTCGCCCCCCACGCGGGGGCGTGAATTGAAACGCGATGGCCTTCTCCAGCGCGGTCTTCGTGCCGGTCGCCCCCCACGCGGGGGCGTGAATTGAAACATTTCTTACCTCACATGTTGAAAACATTGTGCTTGTCGCCCCCCACGCGGGGGCGTGAATTGAAACTCCTTTAATTGATTGTGTCAGTTGGCGGAATTAAG
>JAZLJP010000041.1:0-103396 GCA_045617985.1 Kiritimatiellia bacterium | reverse complement strand
TGCTTGCCGAGCGTCTCGCACTGCCGTTCTGCGATCTCGACGTGGAACTGCAGAAACGGGCGGGGCGCACCATTCCGCAGATTTTCGCAGATGAGGGCGAAGCGGGGTTTCGTGCGCTTGAAAAGGAGACTCTGGCGGCGGTGGCGCTCGAGCCGCGCCGCGTGATCGCCCTGGGGGGCGGCTCGCTCCTTGCGGCGGAATCGCGTGATCTTGCGGAGGCGAACGGCACGGTTCTCTGTCTCGATTGCCCGGTCGAAATCTTGTGCGAGCGCATCAAGCTCGCGCCGGGAACGCGTCCGCTTGTCGCGGGCGGGCTCGACGAGCAGGCGCGCAAGCTCGCGGACCTCATGGTGCGCCGTGCTGCCCACTACGCGAGTTTCCCCTTGCGGCTCGATGTGACCGATTGGACGCCCGCGAAACTCCTCCCGGCCGCCGAGGCGCGTTTCGGGGCCTTTCGCATTACCTCGGGAGATGAGCCTTCCGACATCGTGGTGGGAACGGATCTCTTGGATGCCGTCGGCGCGTTCGCCGCCGCGCGTTCGCTCGGCCCGCGTTGCGTCGTGGTGGGCGATGCCCATACGGCGCCGCTTTACGGGCCTCGGGTTCAGGCCGCCCTTGCCGCAGCCGGTTTTACGGTTTCCTCCGTAACGATCCCCGCCGGCGAGACCGAGAAGAATTTAACCACGGTTTCCAAAATCTGGAGCGCGTTTCTCGCAGCCGGTCTTGGGCGAGATGATTTTGCCGTCGCCGTGGGCGGAGGCGTGACGGGAGACCTTACGGGCTTCGCCGCCGCCACGTGGATGCGCGGCATGCGCTGGGTCAACGTTCCCACGACGCTTCTTGCGATGGTGGATGCCTCGACGGGCGGAAAGACGGGGTGCGATCTTCCCGAAGCGAAGAACATGATCGGCTCCTTCCATTCGCCGTCGCTCGTTTTGGCCGATGTCGCTACGCTCGCGACGCTGCCGGCGCGTGAGGTGCGCGGCGGGCTTGCCGAAGTCTTGAAGCATGCGATCCTTGCCGAGCCCGCGCTCGTGGACGAGCTCGATCTCTTTGCGGCGCTCCGTTCGGCTGGGGCCGCATCGCCGTTCGGCCCGGCGGCGGACCCTGCACGCCTCGCGGCCTTCGTGAGCCGGGCCCTGGCCGTGAAGGTCGCCTGCGTGCGGGAAGATCCGCGCGAGAAGGGCGTGCGCGCTACGCTCAACCTGGGCCACACCGTGGGCCATGCCGTGGAAATCGCCTCGCATTTTGCCGTGTCGCACGGCGAAGGCGTGGCGATCGGAACTGTGGAGGAGGCGCGCCTTGCGGTGCGCCTTGGGCGTGCGCCGGCGGATTGGCCGGCGCGTCTCGCGGCTGTCTTTCAACGTGTCGGTTTGCCCACGGCACTACCGCCCGGCATGGATTTTACGTCGCTCGCCGCGATCATGCGGCGCGACAAGAAGAAAAAAGGAAATGTGGTCCGTTTTGCGTTGCCGCTTGACTGGGGACGCGTGGAACTCGTTCCCGTAGAGGTCTGACGATGGAATTGAAACGAAGAGTGTGGGTGGAAATCGATCTTGCGAAATTGCGCGCGAACTATCGCCGGATCGCCGCCGCCGTGAAGCCGGCGCGCGTCCTCTGCGTGATGAAGGCGAATGCCTACGGCCTCGGCGTCGAGCCCTACGCGGCCGCCCTTGCCACGACCGACTGCGCGGGCTTTGGCGTTGCGGAGCCCTTTGAGGCGCTTGAACTTAGGAAGATGCAGTTCAAGAATGCGAAGGCGATGAAACCCGTCCAGATTCTGTCGTCGATTCTGCCGGACGAAATCGCATCGATGGTGGAAGCGGGCGTGACGCTTCCCGTGACCGATCTTGCGACCGCGAAATTGATCAGCGGTGCCGCGAAGAGGCTGAAGACGACCGCACGCGTCCACTTCAAGCTCGATACGGGCATGGGCCGCCTCGGCATTCTCGCGAAGGACGCCCCGCGCGTCATCCGCGAGGTGAAGCGCCTGCCGAATCTCGATTGCGAGGGCATCTTCTCGCATTGCCCGATGGCCTACGATCCCGCGAACACTTTTACGGAAGACCAGATCGACCTCTTCGGGGCCATCTTGAAGGACGTCGCGAAAAGCGGCATCACGTTCAAGGTCGCCCATATCGCCGCGTCGGACGCGATCAACAACTTCCCGCGCGCGGCGAAACCGCCGTTCACGCAGGTTCGTACGGGCATCAATTTGCATGGCTCCTTCGATCCAAACGGCAAGCGCGCCTTGAAGGTGGAAAGCGTTCTCACGCTCAAAACGCGCATTGCCCAGGTGCGCGACCTTCCGCCCGGCACCACGCTCGGCTACGGGCGCACCTGGTGTCTCAACCGCACGACGCGCGTGGCGACGATTTCCGCCGGTTATGCGGATGGCCTGCCGCTTGCGCTCACGAACCGTGGGCATGTGCTCGTGAAGGGCGTCGCCTGCCCGGTGATCGGGCGTATCTCGATGGACTATACGACGGTCGACGTTTCGCGCGTTCCCGATGTGAGGCCGGGCGACGAAGTGGTGTGCCTCGGCCGGAGCGGCCGCCAACAGGTGACGCCCGACGACTGGGGTGCCTTGAAGGGTACGCATGCCTACGAGATCATCTGCTCGCTCGGCAATCGTGTGGCGCGCGTCTATGTGTGAGTGAGAGAAAGGGAGTATGACCATGCCGTTTGACGTACCGCCTCAATTTCGTGATTCGTCCCGTTACTACATCGTGCCTGGCGGTCTTCGCGACGTGCATGTCCATTTCCGCGATCCCGGTACGCCTACGGCCGAAACGCGCGCCTCGGGCGCGGCGGCCGCCGCCGCAGGCGGGTTCACCTGCGTGACGACGATGCCGAATACGACGCCGGCGGGCGATTCGGTGGCCTGGTTGCGCGAACAGATCGAGGATACGACGCTCCCCGTGCGCATTGCGCCCTCTGCCTGCATTTCAAAGGGGCGCCTCGGCCGCGAAGTCGCCGATCTTGAAGCACTTGCCGCTGCGGGCGCGGTAGCTTTTACGGACGACGGCACGTTCGTTGACGACGCGCACGTGATGGAAGAGGCAATGCGCCGTGCGGCGCGTCTCCATCGCCCCGTCATGCAGCATGCCGTCGTTCCAGCGCTCCTCGCAGGCGGTGTCATGCGCGACTGCGCGGTGGCCCGTCGGTTCAATCTTCCCGTGATGCCGCCCGCCGCCGAAGTCGAGGCGGTGCGCCGCGACATCGCGATTTGCCGCGTGACGGGCTGCGCGCTTCACATCCAGCACATTTCCTGCGCGGGCACGGTGGCGCTCATCCGCGACGCACAGCGCGAAGGTCTCCCTGTGACGGGCGAGGTAACGCCCCACCATCTCCTTCTGTCGTGCGACGACATTCCGGCCGATGACGCGAATTGGAAGATGGCGCCGCCGCTCGGGTCGCGCGAAGACGTGGCGGAAATCCGTGCCGGCGTGAAGGACGGCACGCTCGGGCTTTTCGCCACCGACCATGCGCCGCACCCCGCAGAGAAGAAGAGCGCCGGATTTCGCACCTCGGCGAACGGCATCGTGGGCCTTGAAACGGCGGCGGCGATCACCTGGCAGGTCCTCGTGGAGGAAGAGGGCCTTTCGCCTGACGTATGGTGTGCGCGTTGGACGACAGGACCGGCTTCGCTCATCGGCGAGACGCCCGATGAAACGAGCTACACCGTGATCGACCGCCAGGCGAACCGTACGGTCGCCCCCGCCTCTTTCCGTACAAAATCGACCAACCAGCCGTTCACGGGAATGCGCTTCGCCGCCTGGCCGGTCTACACCGTGTTCAAGGGCAACGGCGAAGGTATCGCCGTTACGAAAACGTAAAATCAGAAATTGAAAACGCCAAGAGTCGGGTACGAACCCGCTCGACATGATCTCGACGGGCGGCATATATTCGATGTCGCGCACGCCCATGCGTTGAAGAGAGGATCTCGGAGTACTTTAACCGTGAGCTTGGACACGAGGGGCAGCTCTGGGACGGCCGCTTCTATTCTGGGCTCGTCGAGGATGACCGTCTCGCCCGTATCTTCGTGACGGCCTACATTGACTGGAATGCCCCGAAGGCGGGCCTCGTCGGGGATCCGTCCGAGTGGCGTTGGTGTAGTTACGCGGTCGCTTGTGGAGATGGCCCGTATGCGGCTCGTGCTCGAAAGGGTTGCGAGAGGGCGTATTGATGTGTGAAATAGTGCCGTCACAGGCTAATCATTTGGACGTTTCGACGTAGTTGTTCATTGTTGTCGAAAATCGGCTAATGACATTTTATTGAAAACTGTCGCAAATCTGGGTTGTGATTTGCGACAGTTTTTGATATAATGTCACGCATCTAAGGCTAACGAGGATTACTGATGTCCTTTAAACGAGAATTTACAGTTCTAATCGTTCTTATTGGTGCGATTTCGGCGCACGCGGCTGGCTTTGGCCTCTACGAGGGGTCGGCGCGGGGCAATGCTCTTGGCGGTGGCATGATGGGGCGCTCTTGGGATGCGTCCGCCAACTACTACAACCCGGCAACGCTCACGGATATGACGGGAACGGTCTTCACCGTGGGTATGACGACGGAACATCCGAAGGCGGATGTCACGGTCAATAGCCACAAGGTGCGTAAGCTGGATGCGGGTTGTTTCGTGTTGCCGCATTTCTATTTGGCGCAGGAATTGCCCAAGGGATTTGCTTTCGGTTTGGGGGTGGCCCCCGAATACGGGCTTGGCTCCCACTACCATCAAAGTTGGCCGATGGCGTGGGATACGCGCCAAACGACGATTCGCGGATTGACGTTCAATCCGAATCTTGCCTACAAGGTGACGGACGATTGGTCGATATCGGCCGGATTCCGGCTGCTCTATTTCCAATTCGACCAGTATTCGGACAAGATGGCCGCGCGTGACGGCGTCTCCTATGGCCGGATCCGCGACCACCTGAAGGGCGATAACGGGATGATCGACTGGGGGTGGCAGATTTCATCCAAATACGACATCACGAAAAAATTGTCGGTGGGCGTTCTCTATAAATCCTACATCGATACGACCGTGAAGGGGTATAACCACACGGAAGTGCATCATTACGACGATTCCGCCGTACGGGCGCAAGTCGACAAAGGCATTCGGGCCGCCTTGCAGAACGCCGGCGTTGCGCCGGGCAGCCCCTACTATGCGCCGTCGTACGATGCGGCGTTCAAGAGCGCGTATCCTTCAGCCGTTGCGGCCGCCCATCGCGATGTGAAGAACGGGGCCGACGCTGCGGATGGTTCGGCGAAAGCGTCGCTCCGTCTGCCGCAGTCGCTCTCGTTCGGCCTCAACTACGACCTGACGGATGATTGGCACCTTGGAACGGCGGCGACTTGGACGCAATGGTCCAGCATGGAGGGGCTGAATTTCGATTTGCCCGGCGACAACGACCGCTACATCCCGCTCAAGTGGACCGACGCCTGGCGTATGGGCTTTGGTGCGGCTTACGATCTCACGCGCGAGCTCTCGCTCATGTTCTCCTACGTGTACGATATCGACCCGAGCAGCAAATACCATTGCACGACCATGCTACCTCCCGGCAACCGCCACATCGGTACGGTGGGTTTTGCCTATCGGTGGAGGGGGATCGAACTTGCGGCCAGCTACGGCCTCGTGTTCATGAACGGCGAAGAGTTCCGCGTCTACGACGACGTGGGAACGCGTTGGCGCTGCAACACCCGTAACGGCCTCTCGCACGCGGTGGCCGTTACGGCGTCGTACCAGTTCTGATGGCTTAATCGCCGATTTCGATTTCGCCGATGGGCTGCTTGTCTTTCGGCTTATCCAGGCGGAACGAGAGAACGTTCCGCTTTTCGTTTTCCCGGCCCCAGCCCGTGTAGACCGTTGCCGTGACGACCGCCGGCCCCGTGAGCGCCTGGCGATGCGAGGCGAAATAGTGCGCGAGAATCTTGTAGGCACCCTTGGGCGCTGCCTTGTGGAGATATTCTTCGGGGCCATACCCCGTTGTAACGTCTTCTGACATGAAGGCCCCGGAGGAGGTGCGGCGATGGCGGTAGAACGCTTCTTCGCCATCGGGCTCCAAGACGTGCAGATCGACGTCCGTCTCGTCAGTATCCCAGGAAAGGACGATCCGCAGATCAAGCGGCAGGTCGCGGCGATAGGCCGCATCCATCGTAGGCGCCTGGGGCGGAGGCGTTCCCTGCCACGCCTGGGCGGCCGACCACGTGAGAAGCCCGTTCAGCTCCTCAAGCGCAAGGACGCTCGTTTGCATGTCGTTTCCGCGTCGGCCGCTCCGCCGCGCCGTGGGCGTGAACGCCGCCTCATGGAGGAGGCGCATCGCCTCGGCGAGGTCGGCCGCCGCACCGGCACGCTCGCCACGGGCAAAGCGGGCTTTCCCGCGTTCTGCGAGCACAAGCGCAAGATCGCGGCGGCTTTGCGGCTCTTCACCCCGCATCTTCAACACATGGGCGAAGGTCTCCACCGCCTCGTCGGCTGCGCCGGCCTCGCGAAGGCGCCAGCCCATCGTGCGCCAAAGGCCCGCGTCTTCCAGCTTCATCTCCGTGAGGTTCGAAATGATTCGCACGGCGAGGAGCTGCTCTTTCGCCTTGAAGAACCAACCCGCGCAGTCGAGGAAGAAGGCGGGAGACTGGCTGTAGATTTCGCGCTGGCGCAGATATGCGGAGTAGGCTTCGCCTTTCGCGGCTTCGTTCAGGGCAGTGAGATAGGGCGTTTTCGGATCCCAGGCGGCGAGGGTCACCGTGGCGGCGCTCGGCGAGGCAGCCGACTTCGCTTTTGCAAGGCTCACCTGCGGCTGGTGAACACGCTCGGCAGCTGTGGCGCGGGCTTTCGGCGCGGCAGCCGCCGAGCGCGAAGTCGAGAGATAGCGATTCCCCGTCATGTAGGTCGTGCCATCTGGACTGCTCCAGACCGCTACGGGAACCGATTCTTCGGCAACAGCACCGGCGACGTCCATTGCGTCATTTTCCGCTCTTCGTTCACGCCGGGAGAAGAGGCCTCCGAAGAGACCGCTGTGCGGCGTTTTCTTTTTCGGCACAGGATTGTTCCACCAGGTCACGCGTTCTTCCCATAGACAGAGCAGATTCTGGAGAAATTCGGTCTTCTCGCGGGCAGTGGCGATGGGGTCGTCGGTGGCGGCACGCCGCGCCTTCCATTCCGCGGCGAAGGGGAGTTCGGCGGGCGGCTCCACTTTGTAGCGGAGGTACTGGTCGAGCGTTTCCAAAACGAGCAGCGACGTTGCCGGCGAGGCGATCGAATAGCGGCGCCCGAGGGCGAGGAGTTCCGTTTTGTTCTGATCGGCGGCCGCAGAGAGGGCCGTCACGCGGCGGGCGGCCCAGAGCGTGGCGACAAGGCGCCCCGCCTTCGGTTCGGCCGGCGGCTTCTCCTGCGGCGAGAGGCGGCGGACTTCGACCGTATTGAGCGCGGCGGCGTCTTCGTTGCGCTCGTCCGTGAAGATGAAGGCATTGGGCGCCGTCATGGCCGCACGGTCGATGGCCTCAAGGCAGGTGCCGCCGTCATAGACGAGACCGTCGAGCGCCTTCAGAAGCGCGGCGCGCTCCGTGAACACGAGCGGCTTTTCCATGACATTGCGGAAGACGATTAGCGTCCAGTTCCCTTTTTCGGGCAGGCATTCGAGCAGGTTGCGGTCGGCCCCGATTTTTCCCTGGCGCGAGAAGGAGGCATCCCAGTAGAGCGTCGCCTGGTGGGCCTGCCGCAGACGATCGGCGCGGCACGCCGGCACGCCCGGCCGCCGATACCCCACGAACACGTCGTTACCGTCCTTTTCGACAACGGTCTCGACAGCCGTCTTTTCCTTGATCTCGCAGATGTAGGCGATACGGGCCTTGCGCGGCGTGGACGGGCGAAGGGGATAGATGCGCGTTTTCCACACATTGCCTTTCACGTGTTCCACAACGCCGGGATCGACCGTTCGTTTACGTTCGTTCTCGAAAGCGACGCGCGCCGTTTCCTTTTCGCACACGACCCCCGGCACCATCGTACCATTCACTTCAAGCGCGTAGCCGCACACGGTGGCGCCGTCAGGCAGGGGGAATTCAAGCTCGCCCTCGAAGTCGCGCGCATTGGGATTCGTGAAGGTGACGGTGGTTTCAACGCGCTGGACTAAACCGTTTTCGGCCGCGATTTCGCGCTTCGTTTCAATGATGACGGGCTTTTCATCCGCAAGAATCACCTGCGGGCGGAAGATGACCGGCGGAAGAGGAGCCGGGACGATCTTCGTTTGCGCCGCAAGCGTGGCGGCGAGAAGACAGCCGATGAGAACCAAATTTGTTTTGAACATTTCCTTCCTCCTGTGAATATGTGAATAGGATGACTAGATTGTATCAGTTTCTCCGATCGAATGCAAGCATTCTGAACCACCACCACGGATTACAAATGCCCCCGACGTCTCGGCTGCGCCGAGCCGACGGGGACATTCGCACACGATTTTCTGTGACGAGGCCTCTCGAATCCCCCGAATCACGGCATGACAAGCCACCCGACGTAGATGTTCCTGCTCACGCGCGCCTTGTTGCAGAAGTTGTGCTCAAGTCCGTAGCCGCCGTTCTTCTCCACGTGGAAGCTGGACTCGATGTCCCAGCGCCTTCGCCCCCACTTGCAGATGTCGTCCGCGTCCTTCAGGCTGGCGACGTCCATGCTCGTGGCGAACCGCCCCTCGTAGGGCGAACCTTTTGCTTCGTCCTCCGACACCCTGACGACGTTGAACACATGCCAGCCGTCCGCGCCTTTCGCGATCTCCACGCCCCTGGCCCACGCGAGGCGCAGGAACCCGTGGTACTCGCCGTCCTGCTTCTCGTCCTCGTCCGAACGTCCGCCCTCGTAGAGGCACTTCTCCATGTCCCGCGCCTTGCGGATGTAGTCGAAGATCGGATTGGGGATCTTGCAGAACCTGGCGAGGAAGGCGGTCAGCGCGTCGAGCGCCGCGTCGCCGTAGGGCATTTCCGCCGGTGGCCGCCCGCCGCGCCTCCTTTCGCGCGCCCCGCCCGCCTCGCGACGGTCTTGCGTCCCGTCCGGGCCGTGATCGCCTCCACGGGCTCGGCGCGGGCGATTTCGCCCATCTCCTTCAGGAGCCGCTTCGCCTCCGCCCAGTTCGCCGACCACGCGGCCACGTCCTCCGCGAAGTCCACCGGGACGTAGATGTTGCGGAACTTCCCCGTCGCGCGGTCCGACAGCTGGTGCCGCGGCGTGTTTCCCCGGGCCGAGCGGTACAGCGACCCCTCGATGACCCTTCCCTCCGTGAGCAGCTTCTTCAGCCTGCTCGAGACCTCCCCGTAGGGAGCCGACATTCTTTCTTTAAATATAGGTCTCATGTCATAGAGACCTTTCTGCGGAAAGTCAAGGGGAAATCTTTGAAAAAGTCAAAAAAATCTAGACGGCCGGGCCGGCCCACCGCCGTCCCGGCCCAATTGACCAAGGGCTCCCCCGTGACCTACCTGTGCGAAGAATTAGGGATTTGTAATCCGTGGAAGGAAGAGGGGCAAGGCGGGCGCAATCTCTTTGGGAGTTGTCAATGACCCGGGGATTCTGCTATAATACCCGCAGGTCGAGAATTGAAGCGAGCAACTACCAAATCGAAGAGCGAAGAGAGGTTCAACGGATGACGGCGGCAATTATCTTATGTGCTGGGAAGGGCACGCGCATGGGCGCGGCGCGTCGCAACAAGGTGTGCACGTCGTGTGCGGGCATTCCCGTGGTGAAGCGAATCGTCGCCAATCTTCGTGCCGGAGGCGTGGATCGTTTTGTGGTTGTGACCGGCCATCAGGCCGAAAGCGTGATGCGTGCGCTCGATGGCGAGCGGGGGGTGCTCTTTGCCTATCAGAGGGAACAACTCGGAACGGGAGACGCAACCCGTTCGGGATTGCGCGTGTTGGAGGACCTCGGCCACACGGGCCCGGTGGTGGTGACGATGGGCGATAAAATCGTTTCCGTTCGTCTTGTGCGCGAACTCCTCGCCGTGGAGCCGGGGGCCCGAGCGGTTTGCGGCGTTCAGCGTCGCGAAGAACACCCCACGGGCGGGCATGTCGTCATGGCGGGGGATCGGGCGGTCGGGATTGTCGAGTTTGCCGACATCAAGAAGGCGCTGGCGGAAGGGCGCTCGATTCGTCTTGGGAACGCCGATTACGCGGCTGAGGCGGTGGCGGCCACGCCGTGGGTGAATACCGCCCTCTATCGGTTCGATGCGGCGGAACTTTCCGCGGCGATCGCCCGTTGCGGCAACGACAACGCACAGGGCGAAATCTATCTCACCGATACGATCGCCGATTTCGCCGCGCGCGGCGCGGTACGGATCTATCACGTGCATGACGCCGCAGATCTCGTCACCTTTTCGACAAAGGAAGATTTCCGCCGGGTGAACGCGCGTTTTTTCCGGTCTGCGGCGGCACTTCTTGCGGACCATCCCGAACATCGCACCGTTTTGGAGGCGTTCATCGCCCGCCATGGGGCGGAACGAGCGGCCGTTCTCGTGCGCGTACCGGGGCGCGTGAATCTAATGGGGCGCCATGTGGAACATCGCGGTGGGAGCGTGAACGTGCTTGCAACAGCTGCGGCCACCGTCTTTGTGGCGGCGCCGCGGCCGGATGGCGTAGTGAATCTTGAAAACGTCGATTCGGCCTATCCGGCCGCCTCGTTTCCGATTGTGTGGCCGCACGGGGAATGGCTCTCGTGGCTTGAACGCCCTGAACAGCGGGCGGATCTTGCGGCGCACAAGGGACATTGGGCGAATTATGCGAAGGGTGCCGTACAGCGCCTGCAGCTTGCGAGCGAACTGCCGCTTTGGGGAATGGATGTCGTCGCCACGGGCGACATCCCCGTTGCCGCCGGGCTTTCCAGCTCGAGTTCGATCGTCGTTGCGACGATGATGGCGCTTGCGGCCGTGAACGGACTTGATCTGGCGCAATCCGATCTCGTGACGCTTAGCGGCGAGGCGGAATGGTATGTGGGGAGCCGGGGCGGCGCGGGCGATCAGGCCGCGATGATCTGCAGCCGCCAGGGGCGGCTCACGCGGCTTGATTTCGCGCCGTTTGCGCCGGGGCCCTCCATCCGCCTGCCGGAAGGCTATTCGGTGCTGGTGGCGAATTCGCTTGAACAGTCGAAGAAGAGCGAGGGAAACCGCGATCGGTTCAATGCCTGTGTGGCGGCCTACGAATTTGCCTTCATGCTCATTAAGAAGACATTCCCGGATCGGCCGCTCGTCGTCTTCCGCGATCTCGCCCGGATTCGTCCGTTTTCGGAAGGATATCGTCTCTTGCGCGCCCTCCCGCGCGCGGTGACGCGCGATGAATTGCGCACGCTCCTCCCGGAATGCGGTGCGCGGCTCGATCGGATCTTCGCCACGCATGCCGACCCCGGCGCCTACGATTTGCGCGGCGTGGCGCTCTTCGGCCTTGGCGAGTGCGCGCGCGCGGCCTGCGCCATGGACGTTCTCAAACGGGGTGACGCCCCCGGCCTTGGTGCGCTGATGAAGATTTCCCACGCCGCAGAAGCGCCGAAGGCGATTACGGACGAACTTCTCGACGATTTGGCCGCGCGCGAGGTGGATTATGCCCAAGCCGTGGGGGCGTATGGCTGTTCCACGCCGCGTATCGATTCGCTCTGTGCGCTCCTCGATCGTACGCCGGGCGTTCTCGGGAGCGAGCTTGCCGGCGCGGGCCTCGGCGGCTGTGTTCTCGCGCTTGTGGAAACTGCCGCTGCCGGGCGGATCCTCGAAACGCTTCAGCGTGAATTCTACGCCCCCCTCAACGCGCCCCTGGCGGCCTTCACCTGTATGCCGTCGGCAGGTGCGGCGGCGATGTGGTAGCACGGTCTCGCCGTGACTTGAAGTTTCGTAGACGGGTGAATTTTGCAATTGACGTTTACACTTGCAAACGGCGTTTGTTTTAAGGTAGAAGCGGTCTGATGATTTTCGTGCGGTAACGGGAAACTTGGCGAGACGGGGGAAATTATGGTATAATGTGAGGCATGAAAAAGAGCACACTTTCTGATTTCTATCTTTTGGCCAATGGCGTGGAAATGCCGTGCATCGGTTATGGTACGTGGCAGACGCCGTCTGGAGACGTGGCGCGCGATGCCGTGCGGACGGCGCTGGAGCTCGGGTATCGTCACATCGATACGGCGACGGCGTATGGAAACGAGGCGAGCGTGGGCGAAGGGCTGCGCCTTTCGGGCGTCAGGCGCGAGGAGATTTTTCTCACGACGAAGCAGTGGACCAACGTGCGCGGCTGCGAGGCGACCGTCGAAGCGGGCGAGCGCGCGCTGAAGACGCTGGGCGTTGACTACATCGACCTCTACCTGATCCATTGGCCCGCCGTGGCCAAGTATTCGGCCGATTGGCAATCGCTCAATGCCGGCACCTGGCGCGGGTTCGAGAAGCTCTACCGCGCCGGCAAGGTGCGTGCGATTGGCGTTTCGAACTTCCTGCCGCATCATCTCGAAGCGCTCATGGTACAGGCCGAAGTGCAGCCGATGGTGGACCAGATCGAATTCCATCCCGGCTACGTGCAGCAGAACGTGCTCGACTACTGCCGCGCGAACAATATCCAGGTGGAGGCATGGAGCCCGCTCGGCAGCGGCCGGATGCTCGCCGATGCGCTTCTTGCGAAGATCGGCGCGGCGCACGGGAAGAGCGCGGCGCAGGTGTGCGTGAAGTACGCGCTCGAACGGGGCGTGGTGCCGCTTCCGAAGTCCACGCACGCCGCGCGCATCGCGGCGAATGCGGACGTCTTCGACTTTTCGTTCACGGCCGAGGAGCGTGCGGCGCTCGATGCGATGCCCCAGACGGGCTATAGCGGCTATAATCCCGATGATGCGCCGGCCGAGGGTTGATGGGGCTGGGGTCGCGTCATGCAGGATTTCGTCCATCTCCACGTTCATACCACCTATTCGCTCCTTGACGGCCAGTGCGCCATCAGGCCGCTCGTGAAGCGCGCGCGCAAATGGGGCATGAAGGCGCTTGCGGTCACGGACCACGGCAACCTCTTCGCGCTCAAGACGTTCTACGACGAATGCCGTTCGAAGAAGGGCTATGACGATTTGCCCACGATCAAGCCGATTCTCGGGTGCGAGGCGTATGTGACGTCGTCCGGCGACTACAAGTCGAAGAACAAGGACGAACGCCGCCACCACCTCATTCTCCTGGCGAAGAACATCACGGGCTATCACAACCTCGTGCGCCTTCTCTCCGAGGCGTGGATCAACGGCTTCTATCACAACGCCCGTATCGACCATACGCTCCTCGAGAAGTACCACGAAGGGCTCATCTGCTCGGCCGCCTGCATCGCGGGCGAGGTCGCGAGCGCCATCGACATCGGCCGGATGGACGAGGCGGAAAAGCAGGCGAAGTGGTACAAGGACCTCTTTGGCGAGGACTACTACCTCGAGGCGATGCTGCACAATTCCACGAAGACGAACATCCCCGGCGCGGCCATCGACGACCATCGCCGCCTCTACGCGCGGCAGATGAAGGTGGTGGAGGGGATGGTCGAGCTCGGCAGGAAGCTCGATATCCCCGTCATCGCCACGAACGACGTCCACTTCCTCGATGCGGCGGACGACAGCTCCCACGACCTCCTCCTCTGCCTCTCCACGCAGAAGAAGCTCTCCGATGAATCGCGCATGATCTACACGGGCGAGGAATGGTTCAAGGACGGCGATACGATGGCGGCCCTCTTCCCCGACCATCCCGAGTTCATCGCGAACACGGTGGCGCTCGCCGAGAAGGTGGAGGAATACGAACTCGATTCGCCGCCGATCATGCCGAAGTTTCCGATTCCCGCCTCGTTCGGTACGGAAGAGGAGTACGCGAAGAAGTTCGACGAGGCAACGCTCAAAGAGCAGTTCAATACGGCCGATAAACCCACCAACTTCGACCGTCTCGGCGGCTACGAGAAGGTGCTTCGCATCAAGTTCGAGGCGGACTATCTCGCCTCCATGGTGTGGGCGGGCGTGAAGAGGCGCTGGGGCGACCCCGCGCCGCAGGACGTGGTGGAGCGCGTGCAGTTCGAGCTCGACACCGTGCGCACGATGGGCTTCCCCGGCTACTTCCTCATCGTGCACGACTACATCGCCGCCGCGCGCGATATGGGCGTGTGGGTGGGCCCTGGCCGCGGCTCGGCCGCCGGCTCGGCCCTCGCCTACGCCATCGGCATCACGAACGTCGACCCGATCAAATTCGACCTCCTCTTCGAACGCTTCCTGAACCCCGACCGTATCTCCATGCCGGATATCGACGTGGACTTCGACGACTTCGGCCGCGGCCGCGTGCTTGAATACGTGACGCAGAAATACGGCAAAGACCACGTGGCGCACATCGTCACCTTCGGCCAGATGGCCGCGAAGAGCGCCATCAAGGACGTGGGCCGCGCGATGGAATACCCGCTTGCGGATACGAACAAGCTCGCCTCGTACGTGCCGGATACGCCGAAGACGACGTTCAAGAGCGCGATGAGCCCGACGGACAAGCACGGCGAGCCGAACAAGGACTATTCGCTCGATCTCGTGAACGCCTGCAAGGACGAAACGACGTTCTACGATTCCGCGAACCATCCGCATACCGTCAAGGAGCTGATGGACTACGCGCTCCGCCTGGAAGGGTGCATCCGCCAGCCGGGCATCCACGCCTGCGGCATCCTCATTTCGCGCGATCCGCTCATGGATACGCTCCCGGTGATGCCGACACCGGAAGAGGAACTCCTCTGCACGCAGTACGACGGCCACTTCGTGGAGCCCGTGGGGCTCTTGAAAATGGACTTCCTGGGCTTGAAGACGCTCTCCGTGGAAAAGGAGTGCGTGGCGCTCATCAAGAAGTTCCGCGGCATCGATCTCAATCCCGACGACATCCCCGACGACGACAAGGAGACCTACGCGCTTTTCGGCCGCGGCGAAACGACGGGCCTCTTCCAGTTCGAATCGCCCGGCATGAAGAAGTACCTCATGGAGCTTCAGCCGGTGTGTTTGTCGGACCTCGTGGCCATGAACGCGCTCTATCGCCCGGGGCCGCTCGCCTACATCCCGAATTTCATCCGCCGCAAATGGTCGCTTGAGCCGCCCGAAAAACGCGGCAACCACGATACGGAGCCCATCCAATACGACCATCCGCTGATGGAGAAGTATCTGAAGGATACCTACGGCGTTACCGTCTACCAGGAACAGGTGATGTTGCTCTCGCGTCTCTTGGGCGGCTTCACGCGCGGCATGAGCGACAAGCTCCGCAAGGCGATGGGCAAGAAGCAGCTCGCCGTGATGGAGGAGCTCAAGGTCAAGTTCGTGGATGGCTGCCTTGCAAATCCCGAATTCCGCGTGGGCGAATGGCAGGACGAGAAGAAGGCCCGCACGCTCATCGACAAGATTTGGGACGACTGGAAGGCGTTTGCCTCCTATGCGTTCAACAAGAGCCACGCCGTGTGCTATGCGTGGGTGGCCTACCAGACGGGCTACATGAAGGCCCACTATCCGGCCGAGTTCATGTGCGCGCAAATTTCGTCCGAAATCGGCAACTTCGATAAGCTGCCGGGGTTCGTGGCGGAAGCGGACGCAATGGGCCTTGAGGTGAAGCCGCCGGATGTGAACATGGCCTATTCGCGCTTCTCGCCCGTTCAAGGCGAACACGCGATCATCTACGGCCTTGCGGGCATCAAGGGCGTGGGCGAAGCGGCGGCCGATGCGATCGTGGCCGAACGCGAGAAAAACGGGCCCTACAAGGGGCTCATGGATTTCTGCACGCGCCTCTACGGTGCCGCCGTGGTGAACAAGCGCGTTCTTGAAAACCTCGTCAAATGCGGTGCGTTCGATTCGTTCGCGGCCGATCATCCCGGGTTCCACCGCGCGCGCTATTTCAACAACATCGACTTCGCGCTCAAGCGCGCGGCAACGCGCGGCAAGGAACGCGCCAGCGGCCAGATGGACATGTTCGGCCTTCTTACGCCGGGGGAGGACGCGAACGACGACGAACTCGCGAACTGCCCGCCCCAGCCGATCGTGCAGGGCTTCAAGGACGAACGCGACCTCTGCGGCGTCTACCTGACGGGGCACCCCCTCGGCGCCTACGAACGCGTGCTGAGCGCGCTCTCGACCTTCAAGCCCGCGAATCCGCCTGAAATTCCGATGATGGCGGAAGTGAACGCCGAGCGCCCGATCCGCGTGCCGGTGCGCCTTGCGGGCATGCTGAAGGCCTGTACGGTGCGCATGGGCAAGCCCAAACCCAAGAAGGAACGCGGCAAGGAAGTGAAGGACGCGTTCGGCAACGTGGTGATGCTGCCGCCCGAGCCGTGGGCGATTCTCGTGTTGGACGATGGCGGCGAGCGCGAAATGGAAGCGCTGTGCTTTGCGAAGACCTACGGGAAACTGAAAGAACGGGTGAAGGAAGTCGGTGCGGATGGCCAGCTGCACGATGTCGTTCTGCCCGAGCCGGGGCCGGATGGCGAGCTTCAATACAAGATGGAGCCGTGGCTCCCGAAGGAAGTGGATCAGCCGGTGCTCGTGTGCGGGGAACTTTCGCATCGAACGGACCGCGACACCCACGAGGAAACGCCCGAAATCCAATTCATCGCGCGCGAGGTGTATCGTCTTGCGGATGGCCTCAACCGTTTCTCGGAAGCGCTCCATGTGGAGATGAGCTACGAGGATCCCGATCTCATGAAACGGGGCGCCGCCTTGAAAGCGCTCGCGGCGCAGTGGCCGGGGAAGGTGAAGGTTGTCATTGACCTCACGTGGGCGAATGGGGCGAAGGCGGAAATCGATAGCGGCGTTTCGGGCGTTGCGCTCACGCCCGAGTTCCTTACGGCACTCAACAAACTGCAGCGCAACGAATCCTATTCGCTCAAGACCGTGAAGGAGATCTTCCTCGAGCCGCCCGAGCCGCGGCCGTGGGAGAGGCGCTATTAAGGAAGGCGAACGATGAGTCCCGACGAAGCCTATCAACAGATCGAAGCCGCCGTGAAGGCGGGGCGCCCCGCACACGGCTACCTGCTCGTGGGCGGCGTGCACGGCATGGCCGGCGAGGTCGCCGAACGCGTTTTGAAACTCCTCTTCGGCGAGGGCGACCTGCGCTCGCATCCCGACATCCATCGCCTCTCGCCGGAGAAGAAGAGCCGCATCATCGCCGTGGAGGCGATGCGTGCGCGCCTCATCGACCCGATGGGCTCGACGGCGTTCCAAGGCGGGTGGAAGGCGGGCGTCATTTTCGCGGCGGACCGTTTGCGCACGGAAAGCGCGAACGCCTTCTTGAAGACGCTTGAAGAGCCGCCGCCGAAGACGCTGTTCCTCCTCCTTACGGAACAGCCCGAACAGCTGTTGCCCACGATCATTTCGCGCTGCCAGCGGATCGACTTGCCGGATGCGCGGGCGAGGCGGCTCGCCGAACCATACCTTTCGACGGTTCTCAACGTCCTTGCGGGCGATCGGCTTACGGGCGTTGTGGCAACGGCGGGCGCGGCGGGCCGGCTCAACGCCGTTTTGGAGGCGTTGAAGGCGAAGGCCGCCGAAGAGGTCGATAGTGAAGTCGAAGTGGCGGACGAAGGCCCGGGCGAAGAGACGAGCAAAGATGCGCTTGACGCGCTTGTTTCGGCGCGCTACAAGGATTTCCGGGCGGACTTCACGGCCACGCTCATGAGCTGGTTCCGCGATGTGATGGCGCTTGTGGCAGCGCCGCCGTCGCATTCGGCCTACGACGATTCCGGCGCGGCAACGCCCCTCGTCAACGAGGCGCGGCGGGCCACCCTTGAATCGCGCGCAGCGAAGCTTTCGCTTGCGATGGCGCTTCGGAACATCGAGGCGATCGAAGAGTTCGCCCAATCGCTTGAGCGGAACATGGCGGAGCTGCCGCTCTTGATGTGCTTGATGGACCGCCTGCACTTCGGCGTCAAGGAGGCGCGGTGATGGCGGATGGCGCGGTCACTTCGGGAATGGTGCGAGACGAACCGTGCGTCGCCCAGGTGCTGATGCCCGAAAAGGGCCTCTTCCTCGTGCGGTGCATGTGTGCGCCGCCGGCCTATGGTACGAAGGTGCTCGTAACGCTTGACTATGGAAACGACATCGGCGTGGTGACCGAGGTGGGGCGCTACGACCCGAATCGCCACGGGCCGCGGCCGCCGGGGTTCCAGCTTGTGCGTGAGAAGACGCCCGCCGACGACGCGCAGGAAGAGGCGAACGAAAAGCTCTCGCAGGCGATGTGTACGACCTTCGTCAAAACGGCGCAGACGACCGTGCCCGATCTGCGGATTCCCTACGTGCGCCTCTCGTTCGGCCGCACGCGCCTCTTTCTCCGTTTTGCCTCTTCGCAGATGAAGCCTGATCTTTCGCGTTCGATCGCCGAGCTCCGCCGCCTTTTCGGCGTTTCCGTAAACGCCTGGCAGATGGGGCCGCGAGACGAAGTGAGCGTAATGGGCGGCCTCGGCCCCTGCGGCCGCGTGTGTTGCTGCTGTACCTGGCAGCCGCGCTACCCCGCCCACCTCGCCCCCGAACGCACAAGAGGCGAAAATCTCGCCGCCCTCAACGGCACCTGCGGCCGTTTCAAATGCTGCCTTGCCTTCGAAAAATAATCGGAAAGGGACGAATGAGTATGAAGAAGATCTTGCTGTTGAACGGGCCGAGTCTTGGGCTTTTGGGCACTCGCGAGCCCACGATCTACGGGCGCACGACGCTCGCGGAGATCGTTTCGATGGTGCGCCTTGCGGCGGTTGAAAAGGGGATTTCGGTGGAGGCGTTCCAGAGCGACGTCGAGGGCGAGCTCGTAGAGGCGATCATCAAGGCGCGGGGCGAGTATGACGGCATCATCCTCAATCCGGCCGCGTATACGCACGAATCGGTGGCGCTTCACGATGCGATTCTCGCGAGCGAAGTGCCCACGGTGGAGGTGCATCTCTCGAACGTCTATGCGCGTGAAGGGTATCGCCATGCGTCGCTTACGGCGTCGGCCTGCGTCGGGCAGATCTGCGGATTCGGCCCCACGGGCTATCTCCTTGCGCTTTCGGCGCTGGTGGCGCGGTCATGAACGCGGCGTTCGACGAGTACTTCATGCGCCTGGCGCTCAGGGAGGCCGAGAAGGCGGCGGCGGATGGCGAGGTGCCCACCGGGTGCATCATCGTGGAGGAGCCCGACGATCCCGAAGCCTCGCCCTCGACGGTGCGCATTCTCGCCCGGGCGCACAATCAAACGGAGATGCTCGTCGATGCCACGGCGCATGCCGAGATGCTTGCGCTCTCGGCCGCGTTCGAGGCGAAAGGCAATTGGCGCTTGACAGGTACGCGCCTCTATGTAACGAAGGAGCCGTGCCCGATGTGCGCGGGCGCGATCGTCCTTGCGCGCATCGGCACCGTCGTCTGGGGCGTTTCCGATCCCAAGCGCGGCGGCGCGACGACGTTCGACATCTTTGCCCATCCCGGCATCAACCACCATCCCGCCGTTCTCACGGGCGTTCTCGAAGAACCGTGCCGGGCGGTGCTTGTCGATTTCTTCCGCCGTCGCCGGGCGCTCGACAGGGAAAAGAAATGCGAATAATGCGCTTTGCTTTTCGTTCCGATAGATGTTATAATTCTCATCGCTATTTCAATTGAAAGGAAAATCCAGCTCATGAAAGTCCGTAAGAACTGCAAGTATGCCGTTGCGTGTGTCTCCTCGATGGGGCTTCGCATCACGCCTGAAAACCGCATGGCCGTGCATCATTCGAATCGCTTCCTGCTGCAGGCGACGAGCGCCGAGACGAACGTGTTGAACGTGACGAGCTCTCTCGGGCCGGAGTGCCTCGTGATGACGCGTTTCGTGGCTGGGAGCCCCATGGCGGCTTTCATCAAGGCGCAGCTCCGTGCGCGCAACATCGCCTACGTGGGCCCGGATATCGCCCAGGGCGGGCCGTGGGGCTATCGCCACCAGTTCAACATTGCGGATTCCGGCTTCGGCCTTCGTGCGCCGCGCGTGTGGAACGACCGGGCGGGCGAAGTGGGCCGCACGCTTGACCCGAAGGATTACGATGTGAAGAAGATCTTCGGCGAAGAAGGCGTGCAGATTCTCCATCTCTCCGGCCTCATCGCCGCGATGAGCCCCGAGACGACGAAGTGCTGCCTCGCGCTCGCGAAGGCCGCCAAGAAGTACGGCACGCTCGTTTCGTTCGACCTCAACTACCGTGCCACGTTCTGGAAGGGGCGCGAGGCCGAGCTCGCGAAGGCGTTCCATCAGATCGCCTCGGTGGCGGATATCCTCGTGGGCAACGAGGAAGACTTCCAGCTCTGCCTGGGCTTCAAGGGGCCCGAGGCCGGCGGCAAGGATCTGAAGGGCAAGATCGAAAGCTTCAAGGAGATGATCGAGAAGGTCGCGAAGAAGTATCCGAACGCGCAGATGTACGCGACGACGCTGCGCCAGGTCATCTCGGCCGACCACCACCTCTGGGGGGCGATCGTGCGGGCGGATGGCAAGTGGTTCGTGGAAGAGCCGCGCGACATCGACGTTTTGGACCGCATCGGCGGCGGCGACGGTTTCACGGGCGGTCTCCTCTATGGCGTTCTGAAGGGCTGGAGCGGCGAGAAGTGCGCGCAGTTCGGCTGGGCGTCGGGCGTGATGGCGGCTTCCTCGCTCAACGACTACGCCGAGCCCGCTGACGAAAAGCAGGTGTGGGACGTCTACGCCGGCAATGCACGGGTGCAGCGGTAAGCGCGGATGATCGGCGTTTCCATCGCCGTACTTGCCGTTCTCTTCGGCCTGTCGGCCTTCTTCTCCGGTTCCGAGACGATTCTCTTTTCGCTCTCCGGGGTGCAGCGTTCGCGCATTAGGGCGCGTTCGCCGAAGGCCGACAAGCTGATCGGGCGGTGCTTGGACGACTCGGCGTCGTTGCTCTCGACGATTCTCGTGGGCAACACGTTTGTGAATTTCGCCATCGCCACGATCGGCTACAATCTCTTCGCGGATCTGTTCCCGGCCTGGGGCGGGCTCGTGGCCGTGCCCGCGATGACGGTGTTCCTTCTCCTTTTCGGCGAGATCACGCCGAAGCGTTTTGCGTTGCAGCATGCCGAGCGGCTGGCGCCCCTCTCGGCGCGTCTCCTGCTCGTGGTGCAAGTTCTGCTTGCGCCGTTCAACGCGGTCTTTTCGCTCGCTTCGCGCGCCTTTGCCTCGAAACTCCAACGGGAAAGGCGGGCGCTTTCCGATCTCGAGCTCATTTCGGTTTTGGAAGCGGTTTCCGAAAAGGGCGCGTTCTCCGCGGTTGATGTCGAACTGATCGAAGGCGTTCTGCGGCTCTCCGAGCTGCAGGCCAACGACGAGATGACGCCGCGCGTGGATATCGAAGGACTCGACGTCGATTATCCCGAAGACGTCCAAAAGCAAAAACTCGCCACGGCGCGCCATGCCTTTCTGCCCGTTTTCAGGCGCACGCCGGATGCCATCGAGGGGATCGTCGATGTGAAGACGGGCGCGATTCAAAACGCCTTCCTCGTGCCGGAACAGATCACGCTCGACGATCTCCTCGTCAAGTTCCGGAAAAACGGGAAGCCGCTCGCAATCGTGCTCGACGAATATGGCGGCACGGCCGGCATCATCACGCCGAACGACGTGATGGAAATCGTGATGGGGCCCGGCGTATTCGCGCGGCCCGACGACGAACCCTCGATTCGGCAGGTGGGCAGGAGCTCCTGGATCATCGATGGACGGGCGAGCCTCGAGGAAATCAATCGCGAGCTCGAAATCGAATTGGAGGCGGGGGATGCCGATCGGCTGGCGGGCTGGGTGGCGTTTCAGGCGGAAAGCATCCTTCACGTGGGCGAATCCGTTGAGGCGGACGGCTGCCGCGCCACGGTGCTCAAGCGGCGGCATCGGCGTATCGTGCAGGTGAAGCTCGACGTACTGAAGAAGCCGAAGAGGGCAACGGATGCCGATCTCCTGAAAGAGACGGATAAAGCCGTGCGCAAGACGGAGGAGGATCCGCTATGATCGTGATTCTCCTTGTCATCGCCCTCGTGGCGGCGCTCGTTCTTGCGGCGTTCTGCGCCGGTGCGGAGACGGGATTCTTTTCGCTCAATCGCGGGCGCATCGTCTATATGGCCCGCAGGGGAAGCGCGAAGGCGAAGATCGTCGAAAGGGCGCTTGCCGATCGCTCGCGCACGCTCACGTGCCTTCTCGTGGGGAACAATCTCGGGAGCGTGGCCTTTTCGGCCGCCTCGGCCGCGTTGGCGGCGCGGGCGTTCCCAGACGGGATCATGTCGCGTACGGTGTGGAGCGTCTGTGCGGCCTGTTTGATGCTCGCGGCGGGCGAATTCCTGCCGAAACTCTTCTGTTCCACGCGTCCGCTGCGGCGAACGTTGCGCCTTGCGCCCGCCTATCGCGTGTTCGAGCTTGTGATGCAGCCGCTCACGCTTGTCGCGCTCTTTCTCACGAGCCTCTTCGATACGAAGAAGCCGGCCGCGCGCGAGAGGGTGACGGCGGATGAGCTTCTGCAGATTCTGAGCGACCGCAAGGACGGCGTGAAGCTCACCGATTTTGAAAGCGCGCTCATTGCGCGCATTCTCGTGTTGCGCAAGAGGGGGGAGGCGGTTACGCCAGAGACCCTTTTCAAAGTTCTTGATAGCCCCGACGAACCGGAGGCCGATCGTGCGCGTTAAAGAAACCAAAGGCGATTGAACAGAAAGGCGGAAACGGAATGGAAGCTTTGACGGCAACAGGCATCTGCCACGGCTATGGCGCCGGGGGCGTGAAGACGCGCGTGTTGGACGGTTTTGCGCTGACGCTCTCTCCGGGCGCTTTCGAGGTGCTGATGGGGCCGAGCGGCAGCGGAAAATCGACGTTCCTCCATCTCGCGGCAGGGCTTCTCGCGGTGGATGCGGGCAAGATCGTCATCGGCGGCGAAGAGGTGACGGCGATGGGCGATGCGGCGGCGGCGAAGTTCCGGCGGCGGCATGTGGGCGTTGTCTTCCAGAACTTCAATCTTCTTGAAACCTTGACGGTTGCTGAAAATATCGTCCTCCCCGTGAAACTCGATCATGGGAAGGTCGATGCCGCGCGTCTCGCCTCTCTCGTGAAGAAGCTCGGCCTCGAAGGGAAAGAAGGGCGCCATCCTGCGGAACTTTCGGGCGGCGAGCGCCAGCGCGTGGCGATTGCCCGTGCGCTTTTCGCCGAGCCGGACGTGATTCTCGCCGACGAACCCACCGGCAACCTCGACGTGCCGACGGCGAAGGACCTGTGTTCGCTTTTCAGAACGATCAACGAGGAGGAGAAGAGCGCGATTCTGCTCGTCACCCACGATCCCGTGGTGGCCGCCGCCGCCGGGCGCGTCCATTTCCTCAAAAACGGCAAAATCGCCGCCTCCTTCGAAACCGACCACGATCCCGCAAGGATTTCACAAAACTACCTTGAAACCTACCGCTAGCCCCAAGGTCCAATGGAGCTACTGTTTGGATAAGTGCGATGCCTGGTTGAGATCCATGCCAGATATTTCTCATATAGCTCCCCGAATCTGAGCGAATCGTGTTGCCGCCGCAAACTCATGAGAATCCGAGGTGAGGTTGTTGAAATTCATTAGGATTGTTTGAAAGGTAAATGACAATGAAAAAACAGATGGTTGTTTTGTTTACGTTAGTGGCGTTGGCACTTCAGGCCGATGTCGATCTTGCCGGCTCTTGGACTGTTTTGGGCAAGGGCCTGAAGGGTTCCTGCCTACTGCCGGGAACGCTGGCGGATGCGAAGTTGGGTACGAAGTGGACGTACGAGGATTTTCTCAAAAGGTCCGATCGGCCGCAGAGCGGAGCCCTTGTTCGGGAGTACCAATATCTTGGCAAGGCGCGGTATGCGCGCACCATCACGCTTTCGGCTCAGGAGTGTGCGCATCCGCTTGAACTTTTCCTCGAACGTGTGATGTGGGCGAGCCGGGCGTTCCTCGACGGACGCGCGCTCGGGCCCGAGGCGGGGATCGATCTCCTTTCCTCTCCGCATGTCTATTCGATTCCCGCCGCGCTCGCAACGCCGGGCGAACACCGCCTGGAAATCGAAGTGGATAACTCCTGCCGCTACGGCTTCTCGCGCTTTTCGCACAGCTACGGCCCTGTGATGCAAAGCGTGTGGCACGGCATTCTCGGGCGGATGGAAATCCGCGCGGCGCACCCGCTGCGGACAACGCGCGTTTTCGCATCGGCGCCCGCGAACGGCCGCTTGCGCCTTGACTTGCCGGCCGGCTTCGATGCGCTTAGCCCGGATGCGGTGACGATTCCCGGCCTTTCGATTACGGGGATCCGCCGTGTGGAAGAGCCGGCCGCGCCGGGACGCCAGACGGTGGAACTTCGGCTTGCCACCGAACCTGCGTATTGGAGCGAGCATCATCCGAGCCTCTACACGCTCGTCCTCTTCGATCGTGCGGCCGATTTCACGCAGAGGATCCGCTTCGGCTTCCGAACGATCAAGGCCGATCGGAAGACGCATGCGATTTCGGTGAATGGCCATCGCACGTTCCTGCGCGCGACGCTCGACTGCTGCAACTTCGCGAAGACGGGGGCTCCTGCGACGACGAAGGACGAGTGGCTCGAGATCTTCCGCAAGCTCAAGTGCGAAGACGGCCTCAATGCCGTTCGGTTCCATTCCTGGACGCCGCCGGCCGCCGCGTTCGCGGCCGCCGATGAAATCGGCCTCTACCTGTTGCCGGAAGCGGACATCTGGACCGACGGCTGGATGGGCGATGCGCGGGCGTGGAAGCAAGGCAAGTCGGGCGCGAACGGCGTGCAGCAGGTTGGCTGGGGCCTCCCGGTGGACGGCTATGTGCTTCGTGCCTTCGATGCGATTCTCGCGAATTACGGCAACTCGCCGAGTTTCCTTTCTCTCGCGATCGGCAACGAACTCGGCGGTGCGAATTTCGCCGTGTGCGGCGAATGGATGAAGGCGTTGAAGGCGAAGGATCCGCGGCACTTCTATTTCGTTTCGACGGCGCGCGAGGTGACGGCGGGCGACGATATCGAAGTCACGCACGCGATTCCGGGCGTGGGATCCTGCCGCACGCATCTTGAGGCGGGGACGGACTGGGACTACGAGAACGTCTATTCGCGGGGACGGGTGCCCGTTCTTTCGCACGAAATCGGCCAGTGGCCGGTCTACCCGATGTGGGAGGAGCTGGGCAAGTATACGGGTGTTTTGAAACCGTTCAATATCGAACAGTATCGGCGCGTGGCGGAGAAGAACGGCGTACTCGCGTTCAATCGCCGCTACCATGAGGCCTCGGCGCAATTGAGCCGGCTGCTCTACAAGGACGAAGTGGAAAGCTACCTCCGTACGCCGTCCTGTGCGGGGTGCGAACTCCTCGGCGTGCAGGACTTCACGGGCCAGGGCGAGGCGCTCATCGGGTGGCGCGATCCGTTCTACGATCTCAAGCGCGCCTACGGGAGCGGAACGCCGTTTGCGTCCATTTGGGGCGCCACGAACTATCTCGCGCGCCTCTCGAAGTATGTGTGGACGGCGGACGAGACGTTGAGTGCGCGATTGCAGATCCGCAACCTTTCCGAAGCGGCGTTGCCGGCGGGGATGAAGGTGCGCGTGACGTTCAATGGCAAGGCGGAAGAGGTGGCGCTTCAATCGGCGATTCCGGCGGGGGCGCTTGGCGACGTGTGTACGTTCACGCGGCCTCTGGGGGCGGTGCTCGGCGAGAGGAAGAGCGCGCGCGTGACGCTCGCGTTCGGCTCGAACAGCTGGAACATCTGGGTGTATCCCGCTCGCGAACCCGTGGCGCCGGTGCCGGCGAACGTTGTGGAGACGGATCGCTTCGCCGTCGCGAAGAAGGCGCTGGCCGACGGGCGCACGGTGCTCTTTACGGGCAAGACGCGCACCTCCACGGTGACGCGTTTCCGTTCGGTCTATTGGTCGGCAAACTGGTTCCCGAGCCGCGACAAGCTCGGCGCGGCGCTGGGCTCGTGGTATGATGCCGCGCATCCGGCGCTCAGGGGATTTGCAACGGAGAAGGTGGTCGACTGGCAGTGGTACCATCTCCTCAATGGCGCGAAACTCTACGATCTCACGGCCCTCCCGCGTACGCTTGAGCCGATTGCGGGGTCGGTGAACGACTTCCATTTCAATATCCCGGCGGCCTCGATGTTCGAGGCGCGCGTAGGGAAGGGCGTTGTGTTCGTGTGCGGATTCGACTTGACGAAGACCGATCCGGCCTCGAAGCGGCTGCGCGCGAGCGTGATGGCCTATCTTGCGCGCGGTGCGTTTGGCCGCGTGCAAGCGGTGACGCCGGAAGCCCTGGAGGCGGTGCTCGGCGCGAAGGAGATGGGCGCGCCGGGGGCGGTGGCCGTGCCGGCCGAATACGCGGCGGCGCCGCTCTACATCGCGGCATCGACGGGCCTCAAGGCGCGGAATCGGAACTTCGATTGGGACCGCGCGCGTGACGGCGCGAAGTTGCCCGCAGGCGTTGCCTACACCGTGGAGGCGCTCTCTTCGCACTTCGGCGCCTGGGCCGATGCCGATGGCAGCTACTGGTTCGGGAAGAAGATGAAAATCACGATTACGGGGATGGATCCCGTACAAGGGGAAATCCGCATTCGTTTCCGTGATCCGAACGCGAACAATCGCACGGGGCGCGGCATCTTTGAAGGGACGGCCTTCGAGGTGCCGCACCACCAGCAGCAGCCGAACGGAATCTGGTGGGCGAAGTTGCCCGTCATCCGCGAGAACTTCCTCGACGGGAAGCTCGAGTTGACGGTTGAAGCGCTCACAGGGCCGAACCTGATGATCGATCGCCTTGTCGTGATGCCGAAGTGAGTCAACTTCAAGTTGACAGAGTATCGCCCGTTTTGTTAGAATATGAACGTTTCATGATCCGATCTGTTACCTGAAGGAGTGTTGGCAAATGAAAAAATCCGTTTGGCTTTTCGGGTGTGCGGCGCTGAGTGCGGCGTCCGCTTGGGGCAATGTCGAGTATGGCACGCAAACGCTTGACGGCGTGGTGAACAATTCGGAAACATTCGTCAATGTGTTGGCGAATTCCATCGTGTCGCTCAAAGGCGCGTCGTCGTTTCCGGCAGCCACGTTCAATATGAGCACGAGTGCGAAGCTCGTGCTCGCGGAAGGGGAAGAAGCCGCCTCGCTGACGGCGAAGACTTTCGCCCATGGCTCGGACGTCGTGATCGGCGAAGGCGTTCTTTTGACTGCCGATTTCCAATCCCAAACCACGAAGGGCCGTACGCTCACCGTCAACGGCGAGGTGAAGGCGGTCAACACCGGCTTGTATTCCGATGCCGGTGTTTCGCGTTTTACCGGCACGGGCACCTTATGGGTGGACAATCTTCAGGTTCGGAACCCGAATCAAAAAGGAGTAAACGATGGTGGTGCGGGACAGATTTCCTTTACGAATCTTCGCGTGAATTTGCGGGGAACGGGAGGTACGCAGAGCATTGTCGAGCGGCAGTGGGGGAATCTCGCTTTTGACAATATGACGATCGGCTTCTGGGGGAAGAATACGATGTGGAATCGCGGCCCGGAAGGGACGGCGTCGACGGTTTTCTACAACACGGTGACCTTCGATACGCTGGATGCGCAAGACGGCACGACGCCGCGCACGTTCACCTACACGGCGTCGAGTCGCCAGCCAACGGGATCGGGCCGCGTGCGCAAGATCAATCCCGGCATCGTGAACTTCGAGTTCAGCCCCGGTTGGACGGGCGGCACCTTCGTCGAGGGCGGCACGGTGGGATTTACGACGGCGAGTGCGACGCTCTCCGGCCCGGTGCTCGTGGCGGGCGAGGGGAGTTCGCTTGAGTTCCCGACTGCGACGGCGGTGACGTTCTCGGGCGCTTTCTCGATGACGAACGGTACGGTCGCCCTGGCGCGGGCGGAGACGGCGCGTTTCTCGGGCGCGGCGAGCGTTTCGGGGGGGAATCTCGTGTTGCCGGCGGCGACGACGGCGGCCTTTGGAAGCACCTTCACGTTGGAAGAGGGACGTTTTTCGGCCCTTGGCGCATCCCCCACGGTGGCAGGGCGTCTCACGCTTGGCACAAACGCCGTTCTCGGCGTCACGGCGGGGCGGCCGATTGTCGCCTCGGGCGGCGTGACGGTGGCGGGACCGGCCTCCCTTGAAGTCGAGCTTGCGGCCGATACGCCGTCGGGCGTCTATCCGGTCATCCAGAACTTCGGTTTTGAGACGCCGCTTGACGACCTCACGTTCACGATCGCCTACACGGGCCCGCGCACGGTGACCATCCAGAAAGACGGCGCGGACCTCGTGGCGCTCGTCACGGCGCCGCCGCTCACCTGGAAGGGTGGCAACGGAATGTGGTCCGATTCGAACTGGCTCACGCCCGGCGGCGACACGGTGGCGTGGGAGACGGGCGCGACGGCGCGCTTCCCGGAGGGCACCTACACGGTGACCCTTTCTGAAGATGTGAACGCGGAATATGTGGACGTGCGCGGCACCTGCACGTTCGCGGGCGAAGGGCGCACGCTCTCCGTGGGCCTCGGCATCTTCAATGTGCTCGCGGGTGCGCGGGCGACCTGCGGCGTGACGCTTGCCGCAGGAGAGGCCTTTACGAAGACGGGCGCGGGCACGCTTGCGTTCGCGCAGCCCTGGGCGGCCCCTGCGACCGTGAACGTGAATGGCGGTCTGCTTGCTCTTGCGGGGGCGAATGACTGGTCGGCGAGCACGGTGACGCTCAAAACGGGAACGACGCTTGGCGCAGCCGAAGACGGTGCGACGGTGGACGTGAAAACGCTCCTTCCTTCGACGGCTTCGACTATCGGCAGCGGCCTCACCGTCACGTCGGTCGACGAGGTAGACCAGGGTGTTCTGCAAAATGTCAGATTTTATGTAGATGGCGTCTGGCGTCTTCCCTATCCAAGCACAGTCTCTTACAATGCCTATTTCTTCCCGCTTGCGGATGTCGGTGGTACGGGAACGTTTCGTCCGTATGGGCTCAATGTTTCCAGTGGTTCGACGACAACCTTTCGGAATCTGACGATTCTGTTCGAACCGTACGAAGACCGCTGTTGGATGATCGCCCGCGGGTGGGGAACAATCGATTTTCATGATGTCACCTTCCGTTATGCGGGTGGCGACTTCAGAACGAATAGCGGGGATACGAACAACAATCGGATGAATTTCCACGGGATTTGCACATTCGATACGCTCGATGCGCTCGACGGGGCGACGCCGCGCACGATGACGTTCGGTTATTTCCCCGAAACGAGCAAGTGCATTATGATCGGCGCGGCCGAGGGCGGTGTGCGCAAGATCAACCCGGGCACGCTCGTCTTCGAAGTGCCGGCGTCCTACACGGGGCCGACGCTCGTGGAAGGCGGTACGTTTGTCCAGCGCAATACGATTGCGACCTCCGCGATCACCGTGATGGGCGAGGGGAGCGTCTTTTCAAGCGAATACGCAACGGCGGCTTGGACGGTTCCCGTCACGCTCTCGGCGGGTGCGACCTTCACGGCCATGCAGCAGCCTGTGTTTGCATCATCTCTGACGGTGGGCCTGGGGGCGAAACTCGCGTTCCCGCTCACGGCGGCGGTGAAGCTGCGCCCCACGACGTTCGCGTTTGCGGATGCCGCCTCGACGCTCGCGTTTGAACTGGCGATGCCCGAAGCGCTGCCGAGGGGATCCTATCCGCTTCTTGAAGGAACGGGCATTGCGGCGGGCGATGCGGCGCGCTTTACGGTCACGTTCCCGCAGGGGCTCCCGGCGGGCGTCGAGGGGCAGCTCGTCGTACAAGACGGCGTGGTCGCCTATCAGGTGACGGCCTCGCCGCTGGCGCCGACGACGGCCGTGTGGCGCGGTACGGGCGACGGGGTGAACTGGTCCGATGCCGCGAACTGGGATATCGCCATGGTGCCCACGGCCGATCTCGACCTCGTGTTCTCTGGCGTCCATGGCCTCACGAACGCCTTCGATCTTTCGGTGAGTCCCTTCGGCAATCTTGCCTTCAGCGGTTCGGCGGGTCCGTTCTTGCTCGGTGGCGCGAATACGCTCGAGACGACTGGGCGCGTCGAGAACCTGTCGTTTGCGCGCCAGACGTTCAACGTCCCCGTCGTGATGGACGCGACGCCCGCAGTCGTCGAACAGCCCGATGCGGCGGGCGAGGGCGTGGTGTTTGCGAAGTCGCTCACGACGGTTGGCGACTTGCAGCTTTCGGGGCCGGCACGGGTGGTGGTTGACGGTACGGCCACGATTGCGGGGGAGGTGAAGGGTCTCAATGGGGCTACGCGGCTTGAGGGTGCGGGCACGCTCGCCTCCGGCGGTGCGCTGCATGTCGCTTCGTCTTCGCCCTCGTTCTCGATCGGCGTTGCGAAGGCGTCGTTCGCCGGGGGCTTAGCCTTGGATACGACGAGCAGGCTCTTGAACTTCACGGCGGGCGAGACGATCTTCGGCGCTGGGCTGTCTATGTATAGTGCCAACATGTCCGCCACGTTCACGATTGCCGATGGGGCGACGATGACGATTCCGACGCTTGAGAGTTCGCAGCGCTATTGGATTGACTGCGACGGCACCTTGAATGCGACTGACACGCTGAAGATTTCGCCTGGCTATACGGGCGACTGGTTGCGCGGCGCGGGCACGGTCAATGCGAAGCAGCTTCTGGCGCAGAACAACTCGAAACTGGTCGTCTCGGTTGCGCATCTGAATATCGGCGAGAACGGTCTTTTGCTGCCGAATTACCTCGGTTCGACTTCCCTCCGTTTTGGCACGGTGCAGAAGACGACGATTGCGCCGTGCGATTCGGATTTCAAACTCGACGACGAGGGCTCGCTCGTCTTCGAAGGGACGGATGGGTCGGATCGCGTCACGGTCCTCCATACGGTCGATACGAACGGTGTGCCGCGTACGCTGGACTATCTGCTCGGTCTTGACGGTGCGGGCGCGTTCCGTGTGACGGGTGCGGGTACGTTGCTTCTCGAGCCGGCCAAGGCGCCGTTTACGGGGCAGATCATTGTGGAGGACGCGGCGACGGTGGCGCTGATGAAGTCGATTGGTGCCTGCTCGGAGGTCCGTGTTGAAAAGGGCGGCCTCTTCCGCGTGGATGCGGAGGAACTTGCGCTTCCGAAGAGGCTCGCGGTGAAGACGGGCGGCGTGTTCGCTGCGCGGGTTTCAACGACTCTCGCGGCGGCGACTTTCGCTGCGGGCGCGCTCGTCAAGCCGATTCGTGCAACGTATGAGGACGACGTTCCGGTGATCACGCTCGGGGGCGCGCTGACGTTGCCGGAAGAGGGCGTGGTGGGGCTCGATCTTTCCGAGACGCTGGTTTCCGATGGTTGGACGCAGGTGTTCGACTGGTCGGCAACGGGCCTTCCCGAGGGCGTGAGCGCTTCGCGTTTCGCGGTTCTGAAGGCGCCCGACGGCCATACGGGTGCATCGTATCGCATCAAGGTGAACGAGCAGGGGCTCTTCGTCTCCCTGAGCGGCCTCTGGATCGTGGTGCGTTAATGCGTTGTAGAGGCCAAACGGATTAGGATGATGTTCGCTGCAATCGTGGTGTTAGTACAGTGCGCGTTTTGATGCGTGCAAGAGAGCGCTTGATGAAAACGTTCTTTGGTTTATTGCTGATGTGTGCAGTATTCCGGAGTGCGGCGCTTTATGGTGCGCCCGTGTGGCAGATGGGCGCGTATGATCCTTCCGTCTGGAAACCCCTCGCAGGGGAACATTTGCTGCGGGGGCGCTCTCCTGTGATGACCGGGACGTTCTACACGGAGAATGGCAAGGCGCTTGCCTCGTCGATTGCCAGTTTGAGCAAGTTGACCGATGGCTTGGTGCCGGGGAGTGCGGTCGACTATTCGCAGATTGTCGGAATCACGGAAGGGGTGACGCTGGCCTGGACATTTGACGAACCGAAATGTGTCGAGCAAATCCGCATTTCATCGCGTTGGGGCGATTCGGGCCGCGACGGCATCGGCGTTCGTTCGGTACAAGTGCTGCCAGCCCGGTCGTCGAGTTGGGTGACGTTGTCCGTGCCGTCGGTGTCGTACAACCTGGGTGGTTCGTCGGGCAATTGGACGGGAACGGGAGCTTCCCTTGCGACGCTCGCCGATGTTGCCACAGGATTTCTCACAACGGATGTCGTTGGCCTGAAACTCGTATTTGGCCCTCAGGATAATAACGGAGCCGGCTATGTCGAAGTCGAAGCGACGGGAACGAGTTCGACCGTGGAGCCCGTCCTTCATGCCGCCGTGTCGGGTGTAGAATCCACGCGTGCGTCGTTTGCGGCCGTGATGGATTGGCCGGGGCGGGATGTTGAGACGGCTGATGTTTGGCTCGTGTTCGGTCCGGCCGATGAACCTCTTCCTGCGCCCGTGTGCGTGGGGACTGTCCCCGCCAAAGGTCGCGTCTATGCGCCCGAGGTGGACTTGGCGCCAGGCCGAACCTACGCCTACTCGCTCTTCGCCTCCAATTCGCTTGGACATGTCTCGGCACGATTCAACGGCCTGATCACGACGCCGACCGCAGCTCTGCAGCCCGTGCGGGTGAATGAGGTGGCTGCGGCGGACGATGTCGACTGGTTCGAGATCTTCAATCCGAATTCCGTGCCGCAGGATTTGACGGGCTGGCTCGTGACGGATGACCCGTCGAAGAAATTGTCCAAATGGAAAACCTTGCCGGAGGGTACGAGCGTGCCGGCCAACGGCTATCTCGTCGTCTACGCCGATGGGGTGGTAGGTTGGAGGGAGGGGAGCGTACATGTCGATCTCGCTTTCTCGTCAGATGGCGAACGAGTGGCTCTGGCGCAACCTGACGGTACGGTCGTATCGGCGCTCGAATTTCCCGAGCAGATCGAGGGGGCGTCATACGGCTATCCTGGCGATGGAACGGCGGCGACGTTGCGCTATCTTCACCCGCCGACCCCCGGTGCCGCCAATGGCAGCGGCCGAAACGGACCGACTCCGCCGCTCGTGTTCAGCGAGGTGCACGGTTATAAGACGGCGCCGTTTCTGCTGACGATCACGAGCCCGGAGAACCCGTCCGCGCCGATCTACTACACAACGGATGGTACGGCGCCGACGGGTGCGAGTTTGCGCTATACGGGCCCGATTCGGATCGCCTCGACAACGGCGATTCGCGCCTGTGCCGCCGATCCCCAGTCCGTTCAGCCGCGTGAGAGTGTCGCGACCTACATCTTCCTCGATGATGTGCTGTCGCAGGCGCCCAGTACGACTTCGCCCGGGCACGGATTCCCGTCAAGCAAGCAAGTCAATGGCCAGGCGATGGTCTATGGCATGCGTACCGATCTCGTCAACAACACGGCAGCGCGTGCCAAGATCTTGCGTGGCTTTACGAACTCGGTTGCGACGATTTCGATCCTCATCGATCCCCAGAACCTCTTCAACGCCTCGACCGGTATCTATGTGAACATCGCCCAGCGTGGCGAGGCCTGGGAGCGGGCTGGTATGGTCGAGCAGATCGATCCCGTGCGCGGTGCGACGAACGAATTCTTTGCGCCGATGGGTTTGCGTATGCGTGGCGCGGCGAGCCGGAGCGCGGCTTATCCCAAACATTCGTTCCGCCTCTTCTTCCGCCAGGCGTATGGTAAGAAGCACGTGAACTTCCCGTTCTTCGGCGACGAAGGTGTCGATACGTTCAAGCGTATGGACCTGCGGTGTTCGCAGAACTATTCCTGGGCCAACAATCCTGATGAGGCCAAGGCCGGATTCCTGCGCGATGCATTCGTAACCGAGACCTTTGAACGCGATGCGCAGCGCGATCTCGGAGAACCCTATACGCGTAGCCGCTACTACAATCTCTTCATCAACGGCGTCTATTGGGGACTCTACCAGACGCAGGAACGGGCCGATGATCATTTCGCCGAATCGTATCTGGGCGGTTCATCTGAAGACTATGATACCTACAATGTGAATGATCTCAATTCGGGAACGGACGAGGGGCGTCAAGCGCTTTACAATCTGATGATGAACGGGTTCGCCTCCAACGAGGCCTATCAGCGCGTTCAAGGACGCAATCCTGACGGTACGCGCAACGAGGCGTATCCTGTCTATCTGGATGTCACGAACCTCATCACGCGTACGCTGATCGGCCACTACACGGCCGATGGCGATTCGCCGTGTTCGGTTTGGGGAGGGCGGCCGAACAACTCTTTCTCGATCTGGGACCATACGGCGAATTCGACCGGTTTCAAATGGTTCTGCCATGACGGCGAACATGCCCTCGGCATGGGCGTTGTTCACGGGGCGGGCGAGGTCGAGTCGAATCCGGTCGGTTGGGGCGTCTATTCGGGACTCGGCAACTTCAACTCCCACTGGCTCAATGTACGGTTGATGCAGAACGCCGAATACCGACAGGTGTTCGCAGATCTCTTCTACCGTCATTTCTTCCGCGAGGGGGCGATGTCCGTGACGAACAACGTACGCCGTTTTCGTGCGCGCATGGCGGAGATCGACGATGTCATCGTGTGTGAAGCCGCTCGGTGGGGGCGCGCGGGACAGACGTACGCAACCTGGACGACGGCCTGCGAATACATCATCTCGAATTTCATTGAACGGCGATTGCCGTATCTGCTGTCCCATTATCGGGTAGCCAGTTGGTATCCGTCCATCGACGCGCCGAAGCTCAATCTTGTCGAGGGGGGCGCGCGGGCCGAACTCGTTTCCAATACGGGTACGACGATCTACTATGCGAGCGAGGGGACCGATCCGCGTCTGTGGGGCGGCGCGGTCAATGCCGCCGCCGAGGTGTATACGGCACCGCTTGTGGCGACGCGGACGGGTTTCACCGTCTGGGCACGTGCGCGTTCGTCCTCCGGCGAATGGAGCGCCTTGGCGGAAATCGAGGTGCCCGGCTACCAGCCGGTCGAACTCGTCGCGACCATGAATGAAGCGGGATCGCAACTGGAAATCGCCTACGCACATCTTCCGCGCGCCGCGCATCTGTTTTTGGCATGGGGGGCGTTCGACCAAGGCGAATCGCTGACCAATTGGCCGGCGCATGTCGATCTCGGTGAAGTCGCCGCCGGTTCGGGGGCGTGTTGTATCGGCGCGCCGGCGGGGTACGATCCAAACGCCCCGGCCTGTGCATGCGTGCGGTGTTTCCTCGTTGCCGAGACGGTCGTTGGCGGATACGAATCGCTCGCGTATGTTCGCGGCGATGGTACCCAGCGCGTTCCGCTGGACTATTCGCCGACGGCGCAGACGCGCTGCCAGATTCGATTCGCCTACACTGTGGGCTGTGGCGGCGTGTTTGTTGGAACGGATAAAGGCAACGACACCACCGACTGGCGTTTCTTCAGCAACAAGGATAAAGATGCGACGAAAAACACCTATCTGGATTTCCCGGCGGGCTCGTCGGCCCGTTTGATGGCGCCGATTGTCGCTGATTCGACAACGGTTTATGATTTTGAATTCGGCAATTTCTATTTGAAGGACTTGGCCTCCAATACGCTGCTGCTCCAGGGAGGTGCGATCACATTCCCAAGCGGATATTCGAATGCAGCCTATTTGTTCTCGACGACGTCGCAAGGAAGCTACAGCTATGGAACGGTCTACGCGCTGAAGTTCTACGAAGGAGAGACGATCCGTCGTTGCTATGAACCCGCACGGGACGAGGCGGGAGTGGTGTGCCTCTTTGAAACAATCGAGGCGAAGTACTACTATCCCGTCGGCGGGGCTTTGATTGCGGGGCCCAGCCGGGGGCGTGTGGGCGGTCAGCCCGAACGGGCGACACGCGCGGTGTCGGCGGCGCTCGCAATGGGGGGAACGCCGTGGGCGCCAGGCGGGCGGACGGATCTTTCTACTGACGTGGGTGCCTCGCTGCGGGTGGCCGAAGTGATGAGCGTACCGGTGCTTGGTGGGCCTGACGGGGCTGAATATCTGGTCCTCACAAATCTTGATGCGGCGGCGACGCTTGCGCTGGGTGGCGTTCGCGTGACGTGCACGAAGAGCGGTGATACGGTGGCGAAATGCGACTTCACGTTGCCGCTGGGAACGAACCTCGCGGCGGGCGGCTCGCTTGTCTGTACAAAAGAGGCGTTCTGGCCGGACGGTAAAATTACGGATGGTTCGGTTGACGTGCGCCTGTTCGATGCGGCGGGAAATGAGATTCAGCACGTGTTCTTGACGACGAAGGGGGCGGATGCATTCCGAATGTGCAACGGCAAGGGCGGGGCATTCGTGGTGACATCCTTTGAAAGGGACGTGCTGGATGAATCTGGATGGCGCCCGTCGATTCCCGACATTGACGATAAGGCCGTACGGCAAGCCGTGGCTGACGCAATTGTTGCGCTGCCGCCGATCCAGGACTGGCTCGTACGGCTCGCCGCGTCCGAGGCCGGTGCTGCGGCGATTCGTGCGTTTCGCGGATCGTCCGAGACGTTGGCGCAATGCTATCTCGTGGCGGCATTGCCGGAAACGGAGCCGGATCTCGACTTGCGCATTTCGTTCCTCGCGACCGACGGGGCGGGAAATCTTGTCTTCGGCGTCGAACTCCGCCAGCGGGGGGAGTTGGTGGCGCGTTCGCTCAATGGGAGGTTGATGCTGGTCGCCTTCCGCGAGCTGGATGGAGAACCCGTCTCGACGACCGATCTTGGAACGGAGCTTCCCGTGCCGCCCGAAAAGCTTGTCGTGCCGAGAGCCCCGCAGGAAGGGAAGATGTTCTATCTCCTTCGGATTCAGTGATTCCTAATCCTTGATTAGCTGCGAAACGATAAGGGGTTGACCTGTCGCCCAACGTGACAGGCAGACGCAGAAATAATCTTGAACATCATTGGGTGTTGATGAGCCAAATCGAAGTTCTTCCTCTCCTTTGTTTCGAATGACAATTTCTCTGAAATTGCTATATTTTTTCAATTCGAAGGCGCGAATGTCGTTGTACTTGATTCTGTATCGGATGTCGGTTTACGGGGACAGCGGGATATCCCAGTGGTTTTCAAAAATACCATTTTCGATAAATCTACCACCTTCAGGAGTGAGCATCAGAATGGTTTTGTTGATCAGTTCGTCCACCAAGAGCGTACATCCTAAGACAAACGCCCCCCCGGAGAGCAAAACGATTGAAACGCTGACATTCGAGGTTGAGGCAAGCGATTGAATAACTTGAATAAGGGCATACCCCGATACCATAATCCACGGCAGCAGGATGATGATGAGTCCCATGCGCCACCGTCGACAAACGATGCAATAGCCCTGAGATCCTTTCAACGCAAAGATGCTCACGCCATTGGGTGGCTTCAGCGAACCTAGGGCATTTTTCCACGAAAGGGCCTCCGACTCTTTGATCCTGATTATTTCCTCGTCGGCATTCAGAATCTCGCTCCCGTTGAACGTCCGGCCTCCTTCGGGGTCAATCTCGCCAATCCATTTGTAAACAATGTATTCGGTCCAAGACCAGTTAAACCATTTACACGCATTACACGCAGAAGGACCTCCATGTAGGACCCTTTTGTGCCAGCTGGCGACATCTTTTTCGTCTTGGACCTCGCGAGGCCATATCAAGGTGTCGGAGACGTAGCCTTCGGACCTCAATTCAGCAAGTTCCCGACAATTTATTTTTTCGAACGGGGGCTGAACGACAAAGCTCAGTGCGAATCCCGCCAAAACGGAGATGAGTCCTAGCAGGAACAGTAACACGAATGGAAAAGGAATCTCGTCGAATATTCCGCCTATTATTCCGCCTACGAAAATACCGATGCCGACGACGGACGTGATGATAGGTATGCTCAGAACGAGGCGGCGATATTTTCGGAGGCACGTCTTGCACATGGGGATGGAAAATCCACGAAGGAAGATCCATATCAGATCCTTGTCGTCCTTGTCATAGACCTTTCGTCTGAGAGATACGAAAATATGATGAATTGACACTGATTTCTTGCCACATGAGACGCATGTTTGCGGTCTCCTGCCGCCATCAGGCCGATCTCCGTTCATCTGCATCTCCTCCTGCCGGCATCCCACGCGTTTTTAGTGAGATGGAATTGTGTATTGTTTTCCGGGGACGGACTCGGGTAACCTACTCGAGTATGAAACACACCGACCCGAAAGCAGTGCAAGCAGTATATCCCATTTCCTGCCAAACAGTCAATATCACTTCTGGTTTGGAGGGTCAGAGCTTGTTGATACAGTATGATGGTTTGTATTGATACAGTAGCCGATTTATGATACACTATCCGGCATGCGGAAAACCAGATTGATTGAGAGTTGCCGGTGTTACCATCTCATCAGTAGATTGGCGCATCAGGCGTTCTTCCTTGACGACGATGAGAAGACGCGGGCTGTCGAGCTTCTGCGCCGGGTTGAGGAATTCAGCGGCGTGATCGTTCTCGCGTATGCGGTCATGTCGAACCATTTCCACGTCTTCATCTATGTTCCCGAGCCAGTGGAGATCGATGACGAGGAGATTCTCCGCAGGATCAATGTCCTCTACTGCAATTCCTCACTCGCACGGGTGCTCGGCGAGTGGACGCGGCTTAAGGACGAGGAGGCGAAGCTCCTTGAACGCGCTCGTCCAACGGAGAAGTACGTCTCGCGATTCGACGAATACCGGAAATCGTTCGTGAGGCGGATGTGGAATTCGTCCGAGTTCATGCGTACCTACAAGCAGCATTTCACGATGTCCTTCAATGCGCGCCGCGATCACCACGGCACGATGTTTGAAGGGCGCTATCACGAGCGGAACCACAAGCCGGAAAAAAACGTGATGTGGCGAACCTCGGCATACATCGACGTCAACGCCTGGGCGGCCGGGATGGTCGAGCGGGCGGAGGACTACGAGTGGTGCAGCTTCGCTGCGGCGGTGAAGGGTGACGAGAAGGCGCGTTGCGGCTACGCCTTCATGTACGGGAACGGCGACTGGGAGACCATCCGTGCCTGCCATGAGGAGTCGATGCGTGAGGCGATGGGTGAAGTTCTCGCCGCGCGGGAAACGGAAAAGGTCGAACGGCGTGATGGGGCGGAAAGTACGAAGCAGGAGGATTCGCCACAGTCGAAGGCGGTTCCCGGTCTAAAAATGCCGGAATCGTTCTCCGTTGAACTGGAGCGCGGTGAGCCGGAGGTCGCCGAGCGGATCCTGGGCCTTCTCGCCGAGGGGCCGATGAAACCGGCTGCGCTCCGCAAGGCGATCGGCATGAAAAGCCGGATTCATTTCATCCGCTACTATATTGCGCCGATGTTGGAGAAGGGACTCATCGCACGGACCGTTCCCGAACATCCCCAATCGCCGCAACAGGAGTATAGGTTGGCATGAGCAACTGTATCAATGATATGGTTTTAACTGTATCAACAAGCTCTGACCCTCCCTCCTGGTCCGCTTGCTTAAAAGCCTCTTTTAGCGGGGGCTTTGGCGAGTGGCCTTGGTTGAGTTTCGGCCGCAACCTTATTGACAATCGGAGGCGATACGTGGTAAAATAGTACCAGCATTTGGAAAGTGTGTTTATCTTCAGCAAGAGCAAGGAGTTCGAATATGAAAAAGGCAGTGTTGGCGTTGTCTTTAGGTTTCGTGGGCTCGCTTTTCGCGGGCATACCGACGTTGCGTGTGATGCCGCTTGGCGATTCGATCACGCATGGAACCCCCGTGGCGGGCGGCTACCGTCTGCCGCTTTATCAGATGCTCACGAGTGCGCACTACCGCGTGGACATGGTGGGCAATGAAACGGCGAACCCCGCCGATGAGCTGAAACCTGAAATTCAGCACGAAGGGCATAGCGGCTGGGTGATTTCCAATGCCTCGAGCGGCCTTTATGAAAAGATCGACGGCTGGCTCAACGCGATCGAAGATCCCGATGTCGTACTCATCCATATCGGCACGAACGATTCCGGCGCGAGCGATTTCGCAAACCGCATCGACAAGCTCGATGCTCTCGTCACGCGCATCGTCGAGAAGCGGCCGTACGCGCACATCGTCGTTTCCACGCTCATGAAGCGCAACAGCGACGGCAACCTCGATCGCTACAATGCGATCACGAGCCAGTTCAACCCCTACGTGAAGCCGCTCGTCGAGCGCCACCAGCAGGCGGGCCATCGCGTCCATTTCCTCGACATGCACGCGCTCCTCGATCTTGACATCGACCCGGCGACGCTCAACAAGACGAATGCCGACTTCTCGGACGGCCTTCACCCGAATGCGGCTGGCTATGCGAAGATGGCGACGGGCTGGTATGGCGTGATTACACAGATCTTTCAGCCGAACGGCGACGCGAATCCGCCGGTTCTCGCGCGTGCCGAGAATCTGGA
This sequence comes from Kiritimatiellia bacterium, assembly GCA_045617985.1. Lineage (GTDB taxonomy): Bacteria > Verrucomicrobiota > Kiritimatiellia > RFP12 > UBA1067 > RUG572. The sequence goes on along the minus strand of JAZLJP010000041.1, from coordinate 63,270 downwards.
GGAGAATCCCCGGCAATTGAAGGTCGTCTTCTCGAAGCCCGTGGCGGCAGCGAGCGTGGAGACGGCGGCGAACTGGCGTCTTTCGGGTGCCTCCTCGCCGGCGGTGACGGGGGCAGTGTTGTCGGACGACTGCCACTTCGTGACCTTGACCCTTGATACGCCGATTGTGCCCGGCAACCATACGATTACCCTCACTTCGGTGAGCGACCTCACGGAACCGGTCCATACGAGCACGAACCTGTCCCTCGATTTCAACGTGTTCATGTGGGGCCATGAGGCGAACGTGCCCGAGGAGGCGTGGCGCGACTACCGGCTCGTCTATGCGGCCGACCTGCCCGCCACGGGGACGCTGGCCACGCCGGCCGACCTGCAGGCGTTCTACAAGGTTGACAATTCGGACCGCTGCTCGGCCTTCGACCGTGTGGCCTACTACATGGAAATCCGTGAAGCGGGCGGCACACCGCAGTGGGTGTGGGTGTCGATGGACGCCTGGACGGACGATGCGAAGAAAATCGGCGTGCCGTTCTTTGCCGCGAACTTCAACTGGAAGTGTGCCGTCAAGAGCCTCAGCGTGTGGAGCAACGTGGCGGATGTCGAGACGGGCACGGGGCACGCAGGCTGCATCGAGTTCTGGCCCAACAACTACAGTGAACCGCCCACGAGCGGCTATACGACGACGTCCAATGCCTTCGACTTCGACGACACGATGGCGAAGGACGGCAGTTTCGGGTCGATGCAGGTACATGACCTGACGTCGAAGAAGACGGTCTTTGCCTTCAACCATTTCCATGACCCGAAGGCCAATACCTGCATCGGCATCGGCACCTGTCCGACGGCGAACCGTCCCGACTGGACGCATGAGAACAACGGCGCGAAGTTCGACGTTCGCCGCCTCAAGGTGTTCGTGCGCCCCGTGCGCGATACGACGCCGCCCGTGCCGGCTTCCGCGAAGATCGGTTCGGCCGGCACGCAGCTTTTCCTCGACTTCAACGAGCCGCTTGACGAAATGACGCTGGCGAGCGATGCGTTCTCGGTGGGCGTTGAAAAGGTGTCGGTGCGGCTTCTTGACGACCGGAGAACCGTGTGCGTGACGCTCGCATCCGCGCTTAATCCATACGGAGGCAATACGATTACGGTTTCGGGCGTGCGCGATCTTTCGGGGAACGCCTGTGCGCCCACCGAGATGACCACGGTGCCGTACGGCATTCCGGCGGATGTCGCCTCCAGCGTGGCGGCGGCGCAGCTGGAGGGCTACGAACTCGTCTACGCGACGGATTTCCCGGCCACGGGCAACTTCGTGAGCGGCGACTATCCCTATTGGTATGATCAATCGTCCGCCACCGGCGCGATCGATCGCGTGGCGTACTACATGGAACTCGATGCCTACGGCGGCATCCCCACCTATTGTTTCACCTCCTTCGACGCGCCCACGCAGTACCGGCGCGCGCTTGGCGTGCCGCTCGCGGCGAATAGCATTGCGATGCAGCAGAAGGTGGCCAACGCCTATGTGGCCTCGAATGTTTCGGGGTGCAATCTCGGCAATGTCCCGGACGGGTGTTCGATCGAGTTCTGGAGCACCTCGTACGGAAAGGAGAATAGTCCGAAGCTCGTCAACGGAACAGATGCGAACTACGACGTGGGCGACCGCTTCACGCAGAATCCGGATGTGGCCGGCCACGGGTCGATGCAGGTGAACTATTGGCTCGGCGGCCTCACGCTCTGGTCGATCACGAACATGGGAACGGACAACCAGTCGCTCGGCCTCGGCTTCGGCAACAGCAGCATTTCTGGCCATACGGATGCGAAGGACTGGACGTTCGGTGCGAACGGCGGCAATTACTGGCGCCGCCGCCTGTTCGTGTTCGTGCGCCCGAAAGCGGAGCGTGCGCCTGACGCCACGCAGGAGCAGCGTGCCGAACAGTTCAAGGACGAAATCGCGGGCGTGATCGGATCCGAAGCCGTGGAAGGGTACCGCGTCGTGGCGGCGGCTAATACCATGCCGGCGAAGGTCTACCTAAGCGACGCCAATTGGGCGGCGCAGAACTTCTACACGGTCGATCTCCGCGACACGGTGAAGCACGGCTCCTTCGATCGCGTGGCGTACTTCATCCAGTTGCAGGCCGCGGGCGATGCGGCGCCGCGCTATGTGTGGACGGCGATGGACGCCTTTACGCCGAACGCGAAGTGCGTGGGCGTACCGTTCGGCGGCTACTACTTCAAGTTGCCGGTCAAGAATCTCGACGTCATTTCGAACGATCCGGGCGTTGATAACGGCACGGGCCTTTCGACGGGTGCGATCGAGTTCTGGGCCTCGAACTATGGCCAGGGCACGGTGAGCAACTGGAACGGCTCCGCGTCGCTCTACGACTGGGACGACAAGGACTACACGACGGCCGTGGGCCACGGGTCGATGCAGGTGCACAACGTCAGTGCGGACCATCCGCACGTCATCTGGTCGCTCAGCCGGTTCAACAACGGCAACCAGCCGGGCTTTGGCATCGGCACGAATCCCAAACCGTCGAACAGCGATCTCGACTGGACCTTCACGGGCACGGGCGGCACATTGCAGAACGTGCGCGTGGTGGCGCTCGTCAGGGACCGTGAAGCGAGTCTCAAGATGCATATCGAGAACCTTGCGGGTTCGGGCGTGTTGGACGGTTTCGAGCTCATGTGGTCCATCGGGAAGGTGCCCGACAAGACGTATGTGGCCGACAACAACGCGGCCTGGTTGCGCGAAAACCTCTACGAGGTCGACAACACGGGCCGCTATCCGAAGGGGTCCATTGCGCGCGTCGCCTACTTCATGGAAGTGCAGTATTCCGATTCGGCCCGCGATTCGGGGCCGCGCTACGTGCTTGCCGTGATCGATCCGTTCTCGCCGAAGGCGCATGAACTGGGCATTCCGATCGGCGGCTATGCGTATCAGACGGGCGTGGGGAACATGGACGTCTACTCGAACGATCCGAACATCACGCCGGTTCGCGGTTCTTCGACGGGGTGCGTGGAGTTCTGGGCGTCGAACTATGCGGCCGGCAACTCTTCGAATCCCTGGGGCGGATCGGGGTCGTCCTTCGACTGGAACGATTCCGGCTTCAGTACGGGCACGAACGGCCACGGCTCCATGCAGCTCCACAACTGGGGGAAGGGCGAGATACTCTTCGCGTTCAACCGTTTCAACAAGGGCAATGAACCCGGGTTGGGTGTGGGCAAGAACCTCTACATCACCTCGACGGCCGATATCGACTACACGCATACGGCGAATGCGACGAAGTACAAGATTTCGCGCTTCTGCTGTTTCGTGTTGCCGCGCACGACGTGTGATTTGGCGGCGCGTCCGGCGCCGGCGGCATCGCGCGCCGTGGCCGCGCTTGATCGCGACCAGGTGGCGGTGCGCTTCAATCGTGCACTGGTGACGGCGGCGCTCGCGCATGCCGAGTTTACGATCGACGGCGGAGCGCAGGTGACGGGGGTGCATCCCTACGACAACCAGTGGGTGATCTTGACGGTGACGGGCCTCGCGGCCGGCCGCACATACGTGATTTCCTATTCGGGCGTAGAGGGCGCCGCCGGCGGCTCGACGCCCGGCACGGTGAATCTGGCCGTGCCCGCTGCGGCCGACGTGGCGAAGCCGGCCTACCTTGCCGATGTCCCCGAAGCGGCCAATTATCGGCTCGCCTACAAGATCGATCTTCCCACCACGCGTGCGGGGGTGTGGTCGGATACGCCGTATCTCGTCGATGAAGAGTTCTTCCGCGGCGTACCGTTCGACCGGGTGGCGTATTCGCTTGAACTCGTTTCGGGCGGCGTCTCGAAGTGGGTATGGGTGTCGATGGATGCCTTTACGCCGTCGCTGCGGAATCTGCCGCTGCCTACTGCCGATCGTGGCGCGATGTTCCAGCAGAAGATCGCGAATCTGAACGTGCGGGCGTCGTCGAACGCGGGCGTACAGGTGACGGGAGACGGCATCCAGACGGGCAACATCGAATTCTGGTCCTCGAACTATTCGTCCGGAAAGACCCTCAATCTCGGCGGCGACGACGCGCTCTTCGATTGGGACGACACGGGCGGGTCGACGGGGACCGGCTACGGTTCGATGCAGGTGCACAACTACGGCGCGGGCGAAACGCTCTTCGCCATCAACAGCTTCGGTTCGAATTCAAGTGACAAGCTGTGCGTGGGCATTGGCAATTACCCGAGCCCGAGCTCGTCGATCGGGCGCGACTGGACGCATGCCTACAATGCCGAGGACTTCACGGTCCGGCGCCTTTCGGTCTACGTGCGCGAAACGGCCCAGCCGCTTGCGGGCGTGAACGGTCCGTCGCTTTTCAACGACCCGGTCGATACGGTCGGCCACTTCGGCGAACCGTTCGCGCTCGCCGTGGCGGCCGGTGGCGCAACGCGCTTCCAGTGGTTCCGCAACGGCGTTGCGATTCCCGGCGCCGTACAGGCGGCCTATCAGGTCGATAAGGCGACGAAGGGCGACATGGGCACCTACACCGTCATCGCCTACAACAAGAACGGCTCGGTCCAGAGCGCCTCGGCAACCGTTCGTATCATTCTCCCGGGAACGCTCATTCTCCTCCGCTAAGACAGGAAGGATGAAACCGAAAATCCAGATCGTATTTTTACCCGCTCTTGCGCGGTGGTTATCATTGATTTAGAAAGGAAAACAAATGGAACAGACAACTCTTTCGCGTCGCGGTTTTCTCGCGGCCGGAGCCGGATTCGGGCTCTTCAACCTCGTGCCGTCGCGCGTTTTGGGCGCCACGGCCCCCTCGAACCGCGTGGCGATGGCGATGATCGGAATCGGTTGGCAGGGCGGAGGCAACATGAATTCGTTCCTTTCCTGCGATGACGTGCAGGTTTTGGCGGTGTGCGACGTTAACACGAAGAAGATGGAGAGCGCCAAGGACAGAGTCGATAAACGTTATGGAAACCACGACTGCCGCATGATCCGCGACTTCCGCGAGGTCTGTTCGCGCGGCGATATCGATGCCGTGATGATCGCGACGCCCGACCACTGGCACGCCTACGTGGGCACCTTCGCGGCGAACCACGGTAAGGACATCTACGGCGAAAAGCCGTTCACGCACGACCTTCTCGAAGGCCGCGCCCTCGTGAGCGCCGTCGAGCGCAACGGCCGGATTTGGCAGACGGGCAGCTGGCAGCGCTCGAGCGGCGAGATGCGCCGCGCCGTCGAGCTCGTTCGCAACGGCCGCATCGGCAAGGTCGTGCGCGTGGAAGTGGGTTTGCCTTCGGGCGGTCGTGGCCCGGCCGCGAATCCGAACGCGCAGATTCCGGCGGGGCTTGATTGGGACTTCTGGCTCGGGCCGGCGCCGTACCGCCCGTTCCAGGGCGTGTACGATATCCAGTGGCGCTGGGTGCTCGACTGGGGCGGCGGGCAGCTCATGGACTGGATCGGCCACCATGGCGACATCGCGCAGTGGGGGCTTGGCTGCGACCGGTCGGGGCCGGTGAGCTTCGAAGGGTCCTGCCCGGACGACCGCGAGGGCATCTACGATTCGCCGAAGTCCTATCGCATCGAATGCGAATACGCTAGCGGCATCAAGATGCTCGTGGCGGACGGCACGTACGTGCGCGGCGGCACGAAGTGGATCGGCGAGAATGGCGACTGGGTGTGGGTGGATCGCGGCCGGCTTGAGGCGTCGAGGCCCGAAATCAAGAACGCGCGTCTCGAGGCGGGCGAGCTGCGCCTGAAGAGCCCTGGCCATGTGCGCAACTTCCTCGACGGCATCAAGAACCGCACTCAGGCGATCGCGCCGGCCGAAGTCGCGCACCGCTCGGCGAGCATCGGCCACCTCTGCCAGATTGCGCTCAAGACGCATCGCAAGATCCGGTGGAATCCGGAGAACGAAACGATCATCGGCGATGCGGAGGCGACGAAGATGCTCGGCCGTGCGCCGCGCGGCCCGTGGGCGCTCGCGTAAGGTCCGTCAAGGGGGTCATTGCTGCTGCGGCTTCAGTTCGTACGTGTCGCCGTCCAGCAGCAGTGACACCTTCATGTTCCGAGCGCCGAAGTCGCCCCGGTTGTTCGTCTTGACGGATCGGGGGGCGGGTTCGATCACCATCACGCTGCTGTTGCCCTGCACGCGGATCCTGTAGCCCTGGGAAACCACGAGGGCGGTGGATTCATCGATGCCGAAGCAGGTGTATTCGGGATGATCGAGGGCGGTGGAGAACAGCCGGTTCTCGCGTTTGCGTTTGATGAAATGCTGGTCGATGATGGCGCCCTTGATGAACCCCATGCCGCCGATGGTGTCAACGAGGTTTTTGGCGATGGCGTTGAACGTGTCCGACCCGAACGTGCCGTTCTTGTTCGGCGGGGGCAAGGCCTTGCCCTTGGCGGTGCCGGTGATCATGGGGTCGCTCATCATGGCCGCGCCGGCGCTCGAGCCGCTGATCAACGCGCCGTTTTCATACATCTCCTGCAGTTTGCCGTGTAACAGCGTGCCACGATGTTCGGCGACGATGAGCCGCTGGCTGCCTCCCGTGAAAAAGATGCCCGTCACGCCCTTGAGCAGCGATTCGACGTAGGTGGGATCGTCGCTTTGCGCGCGGGTGGGTTGCGCCCACTTGACGGTGGAAACGCCCATGGCGGAAAAAGTCTTGACGAAACTCTCGCCGGCCTTGGCGCCGGTCTCGCCGCCGGCGGTGGTGATCGCCAGCAACACGGCGTTGGTGCCGCCGGCCAGGTCGACCATTGTCCGCCGGATGGAAGGCGGGGTGGCCCCGCCGCCGATGATGACGAGGTGCCCCCGGGGCAGCGAAGCGGCCTGCGCCAATCCCGCAAGCAGCGTGATCGCCAAGGAAACAAGAGTGTGCCTGATTTTCCGCATGAGAATGGGTTTAACGCCAATGTTGCCGCCATCGGCGGATGTTTCGATAGGCACTTTGCTGGTCATGATCCGGTTCTCCTTGTTGATTCCGCCTGAAGTGGCGAGACGTATGCGTATTATAGCAAAATAACACCCCAATTCAAACACGGAATCGGTGATCTCGGTAATCTTCCCGCGCCAAAAGAAGAGCGCCCGTAGCGTCAGAAAAATGGGGCTAGACGGAGCGCGCTTACATGTGTTAAAATATCGGAGCCGCCTTGATTTGGGTGTCTCAAGGCGTGAGGAGCGAGGAGGGTTTCCTCTTTCCGACACCTCTAAAGGAAAGCGATCATGAAGACATCACAGAAGATCAAAGGGATACTTGCGGCGTGTACCGCAGGTGTTTTGGGTTTGGGGGCGTTCGCTGATGTGGGGAACGTGGCCTATGCCAAACTCGACGGCGAGGGTTATAAGTTCTACGACACAACCGGTCAGGAAGTTGCAGCTCCAGAGGGCGGCCTCACGCTGCAGATTCCGCTCGCGTTCGCCGACGACGCCGAATACCAGGAACTCGTTGCGGCGCCTGAACGCGTGGCGCTTTCCAAAGGTGCCGTACTTGAAACGGATGTCGTCTTGACGGCGGATGCCGACTGGACGGCGCAGGATTTCGATTTGAACGGTCATGTGATCACCCTTGCCGGCAGCCATCTCAAGATGGGCAGGCTTTCGGGGACGGGTGCGGTTACGTCAAGCGGCGAATATATCGCGAATGGCGGCTTTGATACCGACGTGATCGACTCCGGTGCGGCTGTGTCGCTCGCGCCGAAAGGTTGGGTTGTGTCGGGGGGATGCCTGCTCCTCAAGAACAACGTCGACTACGCGTATGACGACCGCAATAATTCCAATCGTCTTTATTTCGGGAGCAAACAGTCGGCCTCGCAAACCTTTACGATCGTCCAGGAGGGTGACTTCAAGATCACCTTCGGAGTTTCGTCGAAGAGCTGGGCTTCTTCCTGGATGCGAAGCGTCGCTTTTGCTTCTTTGGCCGGTCAGGATCTCTATCGCGCCGAGCCGTCGTATAAGAACCAAACTCAAACGTTCACCAAGCATCTGAATCCCGGCACGTACACCCTGACCATTGGCCACGGGGAGAATTATAACAATACGGGCAACTCGTTTGAAAATGTGTCGGTTCAACCCGTTGCGAATTTCGTCAATCGCACGAGCATTCTCGAAATCGTCGTCCCGGAAGGGGAAGTGGTGGAGAATACGGGCGTTCTCCTGGGGGGAGGCGCCAGCCTTCAGGTGTGGAAGAGCGGTAAGGGCAAGCTTGTCATGTCGAAACTCAACAACGGGTTCGGCGCGGCGAACGCCATTGCCGGATGGGAGTCGATTGTCGTCAAGGAAGGCATATTGACGAAAGCGACGACCAGTGCGACATGCGGCGTGCAATATTCGCGTATCGGCGTTGAGGACGGGGCGCGATACGAGGTGACGGGGCGCGAATATTGGGACTACGACTATGCAATCGCCGGCGCGGGACCGGACGGCGCCGGTGCGCTCTACCATGCGGCGAATGGTGTGACGGACCCCTGGCGGCAGAGTACGGATGGTTTCCTTCGCAACATCGAGCTGACCGCGGATGCGACCATCGGCGGTTCCCAGAGCTGGGGCACGATCTTCTACAATTACGGTGCGAACACGATGACCCTGAACGGCCACACGCTCACCTATTCGGGTGCGTTGCTTTACGGCGGCAACATGTCGTACTCGGGCGAGGGGACGGTTGTCATCACGAACAACTGTACGGTGGAATATTACAATGCAACGCCCTCGGCGCGGGACGTGACATTGGAAGTTCGCGGCACGCTGCAGCAGCACGGCAATGCGCTCACCCCCGTCAAGTCGCTCATCTTCACGGAAACGGGGTCGTTCAACAACCCGTGGGATACGCGGCCGCAGTTTGTCGTGCGGAATACCTACGCGCCAAACGTGAATACGGCAGCCTCGTCGCTCGCGATGCAGCCCACCGTGACGCTCGGCACGGCGACTGACCTGAATACGACGCTCGACCTTTCGCTTCACGCCGGTGTCTACGATTGTTCAACGCTGACGTTCCAGCCGGGGTCGATCGTGACCGTGAATCTCGGTTCGCGAACGTTCAACGATGGCGAGAAGGTTGTCGCTTGGGCTCAGAAGCCCGCGGTGGAGGATTTCCACATCGCGGGCGTCGCGGCGGAAGATTTCTCGCTTAAGGCGAAGGACGACGGCCTCTACATCGCCGCCATCCCGGCATACGCAAAGATTACCCCGTCGACGGGGGAATGGTCCTTCTTCTCCATGTCCGGCAAGCCGGTTACGACCTGGGAGGAGGGCGTGACGGGGGATGTTGAAGTACGCTTCTCGACGGATGCCGAATATCAGGCGCTCGGCCAGGTCACCTCGCTCCTCGCGCAGGCGAAGCGCGTGGCATTGGAGACGAATAGCGTTCTAACGGCGGATGCCGATTGGACGGCGTTCGATTTCAATATGGATGGCCATGTGATCACCCTCGCCGGCAGCCATCTCAAGCTGGGCAAGTTCCTGGGAACGGGCGCAGTTACGTCAAGCGGCGATTTCATTGCCAATGGCGGTTTTGATACCGACGTTATCGCTTCAGGCTCGGCCGTGTCATTGGCGCCGAAGGGCTGGGTCGTGTCGGGGGGGTGTCTGCTCCTCAACAATAGTGTTGACTATGCGTATGACGACCGAAATAATTCCAACCGCCTTTATTTCGGGAGTCGGCAGTCGGCCTCGCAAACTTTTACGATCGTCCAGGAGGGCGACTATAAAGTCTCCTTCGGCGTCTCGTCGAAGAGCTGGTCTTCTGCCTGGATGCGAAGCGTCGGTTTTGCTTCTTTGGCCGGCCAGGATCTCTATCGGGCCGAGGCGTCATGGCACAATCAAACACAAACGTATACCAAACACTTGAATCCCGGCACGTATACCCTGACCATCGGCCACGGGGAGAATTACAATAATACGGGCAACTCGTTTGAGAACGTTTCGGTTGTGCCCGTGGCGAACTATGTGAATCGCAAGAGCATTCTTGAACTTGTCGTACCCGAAGGGGAGGAGATGACGACGGCGGGGCTTCTCTTGGGTGGCGGCGCCAGCCTTCAGGTGTGGAAGAGCGGTAAGGGCAGGCTTGTCATGTCGAAGGTCAACAACGGCTTCGGCGCCGCGAACGCCATTGCCGGCTGGGAGTCGCTTATCGTCAAGGAAGGCGTGGTCGTGAAGTCCGCGAATGCGAATGACGCGACATGCGGTACGCAATATGCGCGCATTGCCGTGGAAGACGGCGGCCAGTTCGATGTGAACGGACGCAGCTACTCGTACTACGACTATGAAATTGCGGGTACGGGGCCGGACGGCTCGGGCGCGCTGGTCAACTCCGCTTCCGTTTCCAGTCCCTGGACCGCCAGCAACGCGGGTTATGTGCGCAACCTGTCCCTCGGCGCCGATGCGGTGATCGGCGGTACGCAGACCTGGGGTGTGATGGCCTACAACAACGCCGCGAACACGATGACCCTCAACGGCCATACGCTCACCTTTGCGGGGCCGTCGCTTTACACCGTCAATACGGCGTATGCGGGTGAGGGTATGGTCGTAATCACGAACAACTGCACAGTGGAATTCTATACGTCGTCGTCTGCGGCGAGCGATGCGACAGTGGAAGTACGCGGCACGCTACAGCAGCATGACGGGGCGCTCTCTACCGTCAAGTCGCTCATCTTCACGGAAACCGGTTCCTTCAACAATCCGTGGGATACGCGGCCGCAGTTTGTCGTGCGGAATACCTACGCGCCGAATCTGAACACGACCTCCGGCTCGAAGGCGGTGCATCCAATCGTAACGCTTGGTACGGCAACGGATCTGGAGACGGCGCTTGACCTCGCGCTCTTCACCGGAGCCTTCGACAGTACGGATCTCACGTTCCAGACGGGGTCAACGGTGACGGTAAATCTTGGTTCGCGGCGGCCTCGTAACGGCGATCAGCTCATTGCCTGGTCGGCGATCCCCGAGGGGGTGGAGTTCGCTCTGACGGGCGACGACGCGAAGTATTGTCTGATCAAGCTTGAGGATCAAGGCCTTTTCCTCAATGTCGTACGTGGCACGAAGATCATCCTTCGCTGAGGCCCTTGTGATCTGCCCTCGCGTTTGTTCTGCGGGGGCAGATCGAGCGCGACGATTTTAATCAACTGGGAGGTCATGCATGAAGAAACTTGTTCTGTCGGTTTGTCTTATGCCTGTTTTGTTCGCGTGGGGACTGGAACGGGCGGGAAATATGATTGTCGAACTCGATGCCTCTACGCTCGCGCTCGCCGACGGGGCAGGGGTCCTTTCCTGGAACGGCGGGAACACGCTCGGCGACTTCGAGGCCGTCAATGCGTCCACACCGCCCACGCGCCAGACGCGGGGCGGCATTCCCGTGGTGCGCTTCAACGGCGCGGGGACGGCGCTCCGGTGCCCGGTGGCGACGCCCAACGGCATTCTCGGCGCAAACGACTACTCCATCGAACTCTGGGTGTGTTCCTCTACGCCCACAGGCACGCATACGATGTTCGCGACGACGGCGCGCGAGGGCCTCAGCAACAACAACGGCACGGTGTGCGAAATGCGCTATTCGACGGATGTCAAGAACGCCGTAGAATATTATGGTAACGGCAACCTCACGTGGTATGGTCGGACGGGAGCCAATGCACCGGCGGGGGTGACGTACCCGACGCCCGGCGAATGGCATTACCTCGTCAATACGGTCGACGGCACGAACACCTGCCTCTACGTGGACGGGCGGCGCGTCTCGTCGGTGTGGCAGACGTTGAACCTCTCGAGCGATACCGCCTTCTGCACGGTGGGCGGCGTGTGGAGCCGTTCGTCGAAAACCTACACGAACGGATTCGTGGGCGACATCGCCAAGGTGCGCGTGCACGATGGCTGCCTCACGGCGGCGCAGGTGCTCGCGAACTTCGAAGAGGAGAACGCCGTCTTCCAGCGCGATGTGACCACGCTTGCGCCGTATTGGAAAGATGGCGCGTGGAAGGGGCAGACCTTCGCTGGCAATCAAACGCTTGATGTGGCCGGTGCGACGCCGCTCGTTCTGGACGGGGTTACGACAACCGTCAACGGCGTGCAGGCCGACAACGGTTTCCTCACGGTGCAGAACGGCAAGCTGACCTTTTCGGATGTTCTTAATTACCAAACCTTTGGCTATGGCGCGGGGAACGTGGGCGGGTTGACGGTGGGAGAAGGTGGGACTATCGTTGCCACGACCTCGCTCGCGTTCGGGCCGCGGCCGGGCGGCTCTGGGCGGCTTGTCGTCGCTGCCGGCGGCACGGTCGATTCGACCAGCTGGCTGCGTTTCGGCGACTATTTCGGTATGGGTACACTGCAAATCGATCAAGGCGGCACGGTGACGTGCTCACGGGTCATTCTCGGGCCGAACAGCGGTACGGGCACGGGCACGGTGGCGGGCTCGCTCACGACGACCGCTATTTTGAATCTCGGCGAAAAGGGCGGAACGGGAACGCTCGACATCCTGGCGGGCGGCGTGGTGACGGCACCTGGCGTTGCGCCCTACGATGCGGCATCGGCGAATCTGAGCGTGCTCAAATTGACGGGCGGAACCCTCAACCTTTCCTCGGGGTCGATTAAGAACCTTGCTCGCGTGGCCGTAGAAGGGCGCGGTTCGGTGGGTGTTCCTGATGGAGTGACGGCGCAGGTTGAAAGTCCCATTCAGGTGACGCCGGCCGAGGGGCAGACCGGACCTTCCGAATTCCACAAGACGGGCGCGGGCACGCTGGTCGTTCTCGGTGAGATCGTTGGCGCGACCACGGTCTTTGTCGACGAAGGCACGCTCTACCTTAAAAACCCCCTTGCCACCGATCAAACGCTTCGTGTGGCCGCCGGTGCGCATTTTCTCGTGTGTTCGCCGGCCGATATCGAGAAAATCACCTGGGAAGAGGCACCTGCCGAGAAGGCGGTCTTCCAGGTGAACTTCGACATGGCGCAGGATCTCGACCTCGTTGGCCTGAACGCGTTCTATTACGATACGCAGTTGATGGGGCCGGCTGCGGGCACCGCGACGCTGACCGGCGTGGTGACGCCGGGCGCGATTTCGCCCGCGCATCCGTTCCTGGTGACGACGCTTGCGGGAACCACGTTCAACCTCGCCAATACGGGGCTAGGGAATGCGCCGCTCTCTGTGGCGGGCAAGGGTACGGCCCACTTCACGGACGGGCGAGCGGTGTCGCTCGATCCCGCGAGCGCGGCCCTTTCCGTGGAGCCGGGCGCGACGGCGAGCTTCGCCTCTCTCGACGTTGCTGGCGCCGGCGAAACGGCGGCGACTTTTGCCGTGACGAGCGGAACGGTGAAGGTGACGGGCACAACCTATGTGGGCAAGAGCGGCGATGCGGGTACGCTCGTCGTCTCCAACGCCACGATGAACCTCGGCAACATCACTCTTGCGGGCGACGTGGGGGAGGCGCGCCGGATGACGACGGGGGCGCTCGTCTTGCAGGATGGCGCGACGGTGACGGGCAATACCTTCACTTTCACGCCCTACGGGCCGGTTGACGGCGCCGATCGTGAAACCGTGCGTGCCGCAATCACGCTCGGCGAAGGGACTTCGCTCAAGGTGGCCCAGTTCTCCAAGAACGACGATCCTGTCGTGCAGATGGTGTTCGCGGGCGGCCGCGTCTCGGCCACGGGATCCGGTAAGAACTTTCTCTCGCTTAACCAGAACGGCAGGATGGATTTCATCGCCCCGGCGGGGCACGACATCGTCTTCGATTTCCCGGCGAATGCGAATACCTTCATGTCGGGCAATACGGTGACGGCGCGCTTTATGGGCGAGGGCGGTTTCACGCGAACGGGTGCAGGTGCTCTCAACTTCGGTCTTGGAACGTCGACAACGCTTGAATACGCGGGCGATACGCGCTTCACGGCCGGTACGACCACGTTCACTTCGGATGTGGCGTTCCCGACGGGGGTGAACACGGGCGACGTGCGTGCCGAGTATCCGGCCACGCTCGACCTTAACGGCCATACCGTAGTCTTCAACACCGCCTACGACAATGGCGCGCTCGTCAACACCTCGGCAACGAAGGCGACGGTCGTGGTGGGCCGCGGCGACGGAGATGCCGAGCTTGGTTTTGCGCCGGTCACGAACGTGGCGCTTCGCAAGGAAGGCGCGGGCACGCTCACGGTGAACGGGTCGTTTGGCGGCGATCTCGTCCTCGCGGGCGCGGCGGTGTGCCGTGCCCCCGTCTATCGCCACTATCGGTTCGTGGTGCTGCGTGCGTGCGGTTCCGCCTGCAACAGCATGGAGTTCGCCGAATTGAAGCTGATGGACGGCGATGAAGACGTAACCGGGAAGCGCAGCGGCTTCTCCTCGACGCAGGCGAACAATGCCGACAGCAATTCCCCGACGGCCGAACAGCCGAAGTATGCGCTCGACGGTTCGCTCTCGACGAAGTATCTCGACTTCCGCTGCGCGGCCACGAAGGCGGCGGCGAACAAGGGCCTCATTCGCCTGCAGATCGACTACGCCGAGCCCCAGCGCGTGACCTCCTACAACTGGGCGACGTCTAACATGGGGGCTGGGACGAAAGAGTCGCGCGACCCGGCGGACTGGCTCCTGCAGGGCAGCAACGACGGCGAAACCTGGGTGACCCTCGACAAACGCCTCAATTTCACGGCGCCGGCGGCGCGCTGGACCTGGGCGGGGCCGTTTGACATTCCCTCCGCCAACACCCCGGTGAACGTGTGGGGCGCGCCGGGCTCGTCGCTCACGATGGACGGCATGCCGCTCAAGGCGGCCGGTGTGAACGTGGAGACGCTTGCCCTCACGAACGGCGGCGAGCTGCGCCTCACGGACGGTTTCGCGAATGCGTCCGTCATCGGCTCGGGCACGATCGTCAAGAGCGGCGCGGGCGAGGCCGCGCTCGTGGGCACGCCGAACTTCGCGGGCGATTTGCGCGTGGCGGGCGGCCGCCTCTCGGTGGCGCCGTTCCCCTCCAACGGCTGGAAGTGGTTCCGCATGTCGTTCCAGAAGACGGAGTCGAATGAAATCATGGAAACCTCCGAACTCTCCCTCTTCGATGCCGCCGGAAACCGGGTGAACCAGGGCTTGCAGATGATGAGCGACGGCACGGCGGCGACGGCGCTCAGGGCTGGCACCTTTGCCCAGGCGAAAGGGTATGCTCATGGCAATGGCGAAACGGTGGATAAGCTATTTGACGGGAATCCGCAAACGAAATGGTGCGTGACGGATCATAAGCTCAATGCGCCGGACAAGGCGGATACGTGGCTTGTCGTCACCATGCGCCTGGCGGATGCGGCCGCGCCCGTGACGGGCTATTTGCTTACAACGACGATCCATGCCGCCAATTTCTGGCAGCGCAATCCGAACACGTGGAAACTCGAAGCGAGTGCGGACGGCGTGAATTGGATGACGGTGGATGCGCGCGCGAACGCCGCAACGCCCCACACGGTGACGACGGCCTTCAACGGGGGCAGCGCGTATCCGCTCGTGCCGCTCGCCTCGCCCGCGAGCGATGAAGCGGGCATGCTTGGCATGGTGGAGGTGGCGGAGGGGGCGACCTTGGCCGTCTCCACGCCGCAGCTGAAGGTGGCGGGCGTGAAGGTGGATTGGACGAGTGCGGGCACGGTGACGCTTCTTGCGACGCAGGCGGGGGGCGTCTTGGAGGTGGTGAACGCGCCTGAAGATCTCGGCTCGCACTTCACCTTGCCGCTTGTCGTACAGAATGCCGCAGGCTCGTTCAGGGACTGGAAGGTCGTCGTGAACGGCGAGGAACGCGCGGGGCTTGCGATTACGGTGCGCAACCAGCGTTTGCGCGTCGATAGCGCCGGAACGGCGATTTTCCTGCGTTAAGAGGGTATCGGCGCAGCGTTCCAGCTGAGATCGGTGCGAATGGTCTGTGCGGTCTCGGGAACCGGGAACGTGCGGGGGGCGAGGCGGGTTGTCACCCAGAGGTCGTCGATCGCGAAGCTCGTGAACTCATCGCCCTTGAGGCCGGTGAGGTGTGAGGGAGCGTCTGTTGCGGGGCGCGTGAGCGAAAGGAAGAGCGGGGTCGATTGACGGTCGAGGAATTCGGGCGCGGGGAGCGGCGTGTGTTCGGCGGCGGCGGCCGTGAGATTTTCGAACGAATTCTCGGGCGAAAGGACGACGCGTTTCACGCCGAGTTCGGCGAGGGTGGCGCGGGCGGCGGAGTTGAAGCCGTAGAGCGTCCAATCCGCCGTGAGGTCGTCGAGGCCGAGTGTGCGGAGGAGGCGGAGGGTCGCGAGGTCGGCCGCTTCCCAGGCGGTGAGGCCGGCTTTTACGAGGTGTTTCACGGTTGTACGGAGCGCGTTGAATTCACGTTCGCGGGTGAAGACGGGGAGCGCGAGGCGAAGGGCGGGGGCGGCGTCGCCCGCCGCTTCGGCTTGGGCGCGAAGGGCGGAGGCGCGTGCGAGAAGAGCGGCCTCGGCGTCCTTTCCGGAGCGATGGCCGAGCGCGATGACGAGTTCGTCGTAGGAGGTTGCGTCCTCGGGGAGGGCCTGGTCGAGCCGCAGCTTGAGAACGCGCGCGGGCGGCGGCGGGAGGTCGCGAACGCGCAGAAGCGCGTCCTCCCGGGCGGCGGTGGAGGGGGCGGGAGCGGCGCTACGAATGTCCAGAAGCGCGTCCCTCACGGTGGCGGCGCGTGCGGCGAGGCGGGCGGCGTCGAGCTTTTCGACGAGGAGGCGGCGGGCGTCGTTGAGCATGGAGGCGGGCGCAAAGAGGTGGCCCGGATCGACAAGCGTGAACGCGCCGAGCGACCAGTTCGTGCCGCCGAGGCGCGCGAAGGCGCGGCGCACGGCCTCTTCGGTACGTTCGGGATGTTGCGAGGGCGTGAGCGCAAGCGGAACGGAATGCGTCGCTTCCAGAGCGAGGTCGGGGACGCGCGCGACGAGGGAGATGCCGCTTGGTGCGAGCGTGACGGTGAGATCGATCGGGGTGCCGGCCTCGTAGTCGCTTGGACGGAAAGAGGGCACGGGGAAGCGGCGCTTCACTTCGTTCGAGGCCGAGCAGAACACCGTCGCGCCGGGAACGATGTGCGTGAGCGGATCGACGGCGGCCCTGTCGCCCGGGCGCACCGAAGGAACGAGGATTTCGACATCGCTTCCGGCGCGCACGGAAAAGACGGTGGTGCGCGAGAGAGCCACGCGGAGATCGGTGATGCCGAAACCGAAGGGCTTGCCGCCTTCGGCGAGGAACTGGAGACCGTCGTGGCGCTCGAGCGCGCGCGAAGTATGAAGGCGCAGCCAGGTGCGTCCTTCGCGGTCTTTCGTGAGGCGCTTCACGGTGCCGATGGGGGTGCCGAGGTGGCCGAGCGAAGAGGGGTCGATGACGTTCGTGGGCGATTGGTGCGTGGCGCTCTTCGGGTAGCCGGCGAAGTAGAGCTGGGTGGTGCGGCGCGAGAACACCGTTTCGAGATCGGCGCGCGTCGTCGTGGAGGGGCGGCCGTCGAGAAGTTCGCGGTAGTGCGAGGTGACGGTGGAAACGTAGAGGGCGGACTTCATGCGGCCCTCGATCTTGAGCGAGGCGACGCCGGCGTCGCGGAGGGCGGCGAGCGAATCGTCGAGCCGCAAGTCGCGCATCGAAAAGGGGAGCGCGCGCGCGCCGAGGGCGTCCGTGTAGGCGAGGCGGCAGCAGTAGGCGCATTTGCCGCGGTTGCCGCTGCGGTCCTTTTCCATCGCGGAGAAAAGGCAGAGCCCGGAAAGGGAATAGCAAAGGGCGCCGTGCACGAACACTTCGATTTCTACGCCGCTGCGGAGGGCGATCGAGCGGATATCCTCAAGCGGCAGTTCGCGTGCGAGGACGACGCGGGTGAAGCCGAGCTCCTTCAGGGCGAGCACGCCTTCGAGGTTGTGGGCGACGAGCTGGGTGGAGGCGTGAAGGGCGAGATGGGGGAAGTGGCGCTTCACGAGGCGCGCGACACCGAGATCCTGAACGATGAGCGCGTTGGGCCGTAGCTCGTCGAGGAGGGCGAGCGTTTCGATCGCGGCGGGAAGCTGTGCGTCGTCGAGAACCGTGTTGAACGTCACGTACACGGCGCGGCGCGGGGTGGCGGCGCGGGCGTAGGCGATGAGGTCGCGCAGCTCGTCCGGCGTGAAGTTCACGGCTTCGGCGCGGGCGGAGAAACTCGCGAGGCCGAGGTAGACGGCGTTGGCGCCGGCCGCGAACGCGGCGAGCGCGGTTTCAAAGGATCCTGCCGGAGCGAGGAGTTCGATGTCGGAATCGTGTGTCATTGCGCCAAGTATTATACCAATTTTTCATTGGCGCATTCCTCTTTTTTTTGCTATAATTCACGCAACAACCCTTAAGAGGATTTTTCATGGAAACGGTTTCTGAAGTTCTGAACGACACATCGGCGAAGATCGCCAAGAGTTTTGACGCGCTTAAGGCGCAGTTTGCGGGCCTCCGTACGGGCAAGGCTTCGCCTGCGCTGGTCGACGGCATCAAGGTCGATTATTACGGTGCGCCTACGCCCATCAAGAACCTCGGCACGATCTCGACGCCGGAGCCGCGCCAGATCAAGATCACGCCGTTCGATCCTACGGTGCTCGCCGAAATGAACAAGGCGATTCTCGCGGCCAACCTCGGCGTGACGCCGCAGACGGATGGCAAGGTGCTGCGCATTACGATTCCCGAGCTCAACGAAGAGCGCCGCAAGGAGATCGTGAAGCTCGCGAAGAAGCAGGCCGAAGATCAGAAGATCGCGATGCGCAATGTGCGCCGCGATGCGAACGAAGCGCTCAAGAAGCTCGAGAAGGACAAGAAGATTTCCGAAGACGACCTCAAGCAGGGCCTTGACAAGGTCCAGAAGGCGACCGATGACGGCATTGCCAAAATCGACGCCGAGCTCAAGGCCAAGGAAAAGGAAGTGATGGCCGTTTAACGAACGGGCCGTTCAAACGTATTTTTAGGACAAGTTGGATTGGAGAGAATCATGGCGGAAGAAGTTGAGATGACCCCCATTACCCCGGCGGAAGGCGGAAGCGTTCCTCCGAAAGTTGCTCCGTTCGGTGCGTCTCCCGCGCCGGCGGCGTCTGCGCCTGCGGCACCTGCGGCCGAGGGCGGTGCATCCACAATCAAGCTCAAACCGGTGATTCGCAAGCCGATGATTCACAAGCCCACGATCGGCGGGCCGAAGCCGCTTGCGCCGGTTGCGCCGAAGCCGGCACCCCAGCCGGCGGCATCTGAGCCGGCGCCGGCCCAACCGGCGGCCCCTGCCGCCGCCGTTCCGCCAACGCTCAAGCGGGCGACGCAGAACCTCAAGTCCGTCACGGGCCCGATTCCGGTGCAGGCGACGCTCCGCAAGACGGGTATCATCGCCGAAGGCATCATTACGCCGGCGCAGCAGCAGGCGGCGAAGTCGAAGACCTCGCGAATTTCCCTTGAATCCGCAATCGGCGTTGCCCCTGCGAAGGAAGGCCCGGCGCCGCTCAAGACGATTCGTCTTCGTCGGCCGGCCGATCTCAAGACGGCAGCTCCGGCTCCTGCGCCTATGCCGGCTCCGGGATCTGCCGATGCGCTTAAGGCCCCGGCGCCGCTCGCGGCGGCGGAACCTGCGGCCGAGCCGGATGCGAGCGAGACGCAGAAGAAGACCTTGAAGCTGCACCGGCCGGGTTTGCCGGGGGCGGGCGTCAAGAAGCCGACGTTGGGCGTGAAGAAGGCCGAGCCGGCGGCGGAATCGGAAGTGGCCGATATTCCGGAAATGCCGGTTGGCGATCTCAAGCCGCTCGCGCCGGTTTCGGCGAAGGATGAATGCGCGGGTGTGCCGAAGACCGTGGCGGTGTTGTCGCTCATCACGACGTTGGCGGCTCTGCTCGTCATCGGCGCGGTGGCCTACTTCTTCTATTTGGAAGGTTGTGGCCCGGATGCCGGGGCGAACGCGATGCCGTTCATCCATACTGAAGCGTGAGGACGACGCGCCATGCGTCGGTTTTTCGCACTTGCACGTTCGGCCACGCTTGAAGCGTTGGCCGAACCTCTTTCTGCGATTCTCTTTCTCGTTGCGCTTGGAACGGTGCATCTCGCGCCGGTGTTTCACTACCACCAGTTTGGCGAGGCGGGGCGCCTGGCGCGCGAATGCGGTTTTTCCGCATTGCTCGTCTTCGGCCTCGTTTTTGCGACGGCGGCGGCGGTGCGGGCCATTGGAGGGGAGATTGCTTCCGGCACGGCGGCGGCGGCCTTGGCGCGGCCGGTGCCGCGGGCGCTTTTCTTCTGTGCGAAGACGGCGGGCGTGGGAGCCGCCTTTGGATTCTTTCTCATTGCCGTTGCGAGTGCGACGGTGCTTGCCACCTATTCATCGGCCGTGGGGGCGCAGTTGGCCGATTGTTGCGAAGGGCCGGCCTCTCGGATTTGGGCGCCGGGGCTTGCCGCCGGAATCGGCTTCACGCTCGGTGCGTTCATTCTCGCGGCGTTGCTCAATCGCTTCATCCGTGCGCGTTTTTGCGTATCGGCCTGTGTGCTGATGGCCGTGGCGCAGCCGCTCGCTCTTGTCGTTTCCTTCCCGTTCGGGCACGAGGGCCTCGTGGCGACGGCTCGGGCGATGCCGTGGGCGATCGTACCGGCCCTCGGCGTTTTGGCATGCGGGTGTTGCGTGTTCATCGCGTTCGCGGGGGCGCTTGCGGTGCGGCTCAAGCCGGCGCCCACGGCGGCGCTTGTGGCGGGGGCGGTCATCACCTCGTTCGTTTGGCCGATTCGGGCGTTGTTGCCGGAAATCAATCGGTTCTGGCTTGTGGATCGCCTGGCGGGCGGTGGCGCCCTGCCGTGGAGCGAGGTTGGCGCGGCTGCGGGGGCTGCCGTTTGTCTGGTGGCCTTCTGGCTGATTGCCGGTTCTTTATTGTTGCAGAGAAGGGAGCTGCCGTGAGCGAGAGCGCACCGGTCATTGAAATTTGCGGGTTGAAGAAAACGTTCCGCGACTTCTGGTTTCGTCCTGTGGCCGAGGCTGTGAACGGTGTCGATCTCACGGTTGAACGTGGCGACGTGTTTGGGCTTCTCGGCCCGAATGGTTCGGGAAAGTCGACGACGATCAAGATGATTCTCGGGCTTCTGGCGCCGACGGGGGGATCCGTCAAGCTCTTCGGGTTGCCGCCCAGGTCGCGCGCGGCGCGTGCGCGGCTTGGGTACCTGCCCGAACTTTCCTATCTCCATCCGTTCCTCACGGCGCGCGAAACGGTGATGTACTATGCGGGGCTCTCGAATCTCGACCGCAAGACGGCGAAGGCGCGTACGGCGGAGTTGCTGGCGCGCGTGGGGCTTACGGGAAACGAGAATCGTCCTGTGGGCGGCTTCTCGAAGGGCATGGCGCGGCGCGTCGCGTTTGCGAGCGCCCTTGTTTCGCAGCCCGAACTCCTCATCCTCGATGAACCGACCTCGGGGCTTGATCCGATCGGAACGCGCGAGGTGAAGGAGCTCATTCGCCGGCTTGCGGCGGAGGGGCTCACGATTCTCGTCACTTCGCATCAGCTCTTCGACATGCAGGATGTGTGTTCGCGCGTGGCGATCCTTTCGCACGGGAAGGTCGTGGGGGCGGGGCGCGTGGCGGATATCGTCGAGGCCGCCGAAGACAAGCGTCACGCCCTTGAAGACTACTTTGTGGCACGTTTGGGGTTGACATCGTGAAAGCTTCGTTCATCCTCACCTGGCGGGCGCTTGTGCGCGGCCATGTTCTCACGCTGCTTCTGGTGGCAACGGCGCTTGCGCATGCGTTTCTGCCGGCGCTCGTGCGGAGCGACGGTACGGCGAACGGGTGGCGGGAGATGTTCGTTCGCGCCGTGCCGGGTGCGGCCTATTCGTTCATTGCGGTGACGATTCTCGCCTGCGCGTGCGGCCTCTTCGCCCAGGAGCGCGAGCGGTTTCGGCTTTCGCTGACGGTCGTGCGGCCGAGTTCGGCTTTCGGCGTCGCGTGCGGCAAGTGGCTGGCGCTCTCGGCGGTGGCGGCGATGGCGTTGTTCTTTTCCGGCGCGTTGACGTTCTGCCGGCTCTCCGCGGCGCCGCAGTGCCTGCATCATCATGTTCCGCAGCTGCCGTCGCCGGCCGTGTGCGCGCGGGGGGCGCTTGCGGCCTATCTTGCCGATCCGAAAACGCCGGAGAACGTGAAGAAGGCGCCGAAGGCGGCGGTCTTGGCGCTCTTGACGAACAAGGAACTTGACCGGTACGACGTTGTGCGCCCGGGAGGGAAAATGGCCTGGCCGTTTGCGGCGGGCCTCGCCGATCCGGCGCTCAAGCCGCTCGTGCGGGCGCGTTTCGCCACGCAATTCGAGCTGCGCTCGCCGTTTGAGGGCACGTTCTTCTTCGCGTCGCTCAAAAGCGATGTCAAGCACAGCACGCAAACGGCGATCGACGTGCCGCTCGTGAAGGACGAGAAGGCGCCGGCGCTGTCGGTGGCGACGAACGGGGTGTTTGAATTGTCCTTTGCGAACACGGGGAAGGAAACGGTGATGCTGCGCCCGCGGCGCGATTTGGAGATCCTCACGCCCGCCGATGCGTTCGTCTGCAATCTGGCGCGTGCGAGCGGCGAGATGTTTGCGACGATCGCCTTGCTGGCGGCGTTCGGCCTTTTCCTCTCGGCGGCGGTGTCGCGCCCGGTGGCGCTCTTCACGGCCTTCGTGGCCGTGATGGTCACGCTCATGGCGCCGAGCGTCGTATCGCAGTTTCCCGACGAAATGGATACGAAGTTGACCGAGCGCTTTGGCCTTGCGGTGTCGCGCGTCATTTGCGGGCTCACTTCGACGGTGAGCGAATCCGCGCCGCTCTCCGACCTTGCAACCGATCGGTGTGTGGAATGGGGGGCGCTCGCGAAGTGCGTGCTCTTGAACGTCGTTGCGCTTCCGGCGGCTTTGCTTGCGGCTGCGGCGGCGATCGTGCGCCGTAAGCCGCTTGCGGAAAACGCGTAGGCGAAGCGGAATTTCGAAATCGGATTTCAAAGGAGTGACCGAGATGAAGCAAGACAAAGAACTCAAGGAAATTGATGCGTATTGCGCCGCCTACATGGACTTTCTCGCGAAGGGCAAGACGGAGCGCCGGTGCTATCAGGAGGCGGTGCGCCTTCTCGAAGCGTGCGGGTTCAAGAATCTCGATACGACGAAGGCCTTCAAGCCGGGCGATCGCATCTATCGCGGCTATCATGGGAAGACGCTCTTTGCCGCGATTGCCGGCCGTGCGCCGGTGGCGGAGGGCATTCGCGTGGTGGGCGGCCACACCGATGCGCCGCGGCTCGATCTCAAACCCCGGCCGCTCTACAAGAAGAACGACATCACCTACTTCGATACGCGCATCTACGGCGGCATCAAGAAGTACCAGTGGCTCGTACTGCCGCTCGCGCTCTACGGAACCGTGGTGAAGAAGAATGGCACGACGGTCGATATCGCCGTTGGCGACAAGCCGGGCGACCCCGTGTTCATGATCAGCGACATCCTGCCGCATTTCGGCAAGGACCAGCTGGAGAAGCCGGCGAAGGACCTGGTGGCGGCGGAAGATCTCGACGTGATCGCGGGCTTGGGCGACATCGAGGCGCTCCTCGAGAAGACCTACGGCGTTGAGAAGGACGACCTCCTCAGCGCCGAACTCGAAATCGTGCCGGCGGGCGCTCCGCGCGAAGTGGGCCTTGACCGCGCGCTCATCGCGGCCTACGGCCATGACGACCGCGTGTGCGCCTACGCGGGCCTGAGCGCGCTCATCGATTTCGCGAAGGACGGCAAGACGCCCAAGAAGACGTGTGCCGTTGTTCTTTGCGACAAGGAGGAAATCGGCAGCGTGGGCGCCTCGGGCATGGATAGCTCGTTCTTCGAGAACACGGTGGCCGAGCTCCTCGATCGCCAGACGAAGAACGCGCGTGACATCGACGTGCGCCGTGCGCTCGAGCGATCCTCGATGCTGAGTGCGGACGTGTGTGCGGCGAGCGACCCGCACTTCCCCGATGCCGATTCGACCGGCAACGAGGCGAAGATGGGGAAGGGCCCGGCGGCGATCAAGTATACGGGCGCGGCTTCGAAGAGCGGCGCGTCCGACGCGCGGGCGGAGTTCGTGGCCGAGGTGCGCCGCATCATGGATGGCGCGAAGGTCGATTGGCAGATGGGCGAGCTCGGGCGCGCCGAGAAGGGCGGCGGCGGTACGATCGCGAAGTTCATGGCGCGTTTCGGCATGGACGTGATCGATTTCGGTACGCCCCTTTTCAACATGCACGCGCCGTGGGAACTCGCCTCGCGCCACGACTGCTATCACACGAAGAAGGCCTACAAGGCCTACTTCGCCGATTGACGAGGGCCGTGACCGATGAAGGCTCTTATTCCCGCCGCCGGTTATGGCACGCGTTTCCTGCCCGCCACGAAAACGGTGCCGAAGGAAATGCTGCCCGTGGGGGCGAAGCCTGCGCTTCAGCTGATCGTTGAAGAGGCGCTTCAGGCGGGGGTGAACGAAGTCGTGATCGTCACCTCCCCCGATAAGCCCTCGTTGAAGCGCCACTTCGAGGTCGATCCCGTGTGGCACGCGCGGTGTGCGAAGAAGCCGGAGATCGCCGCCGAGCTCGCGCATCTCGAGGAGATCGGAAAGCGCCTTGTGTGGACGTATCAGACGGAGCAGAGGGGGCTGGGGCATGCCGTGTTGCAGGCGGCCGACGTGCTGCGCGGCGAAACGGAGCCGATCCTCGTCTTGCTGGGCGATGCGCTCGTTTCGGGCGAGGCGCCGTCGCAGGCGATGGTGGCGATTTCGCGGGCCTGCGGCGGGGCGTCCGTGGTGGGCCTTGAAGAGGTGCCGCTTGAAAAGGTGTCTCGCTACGGCATTGTGGCCGGCTCGCCCGTTGCGACTTTGGCGGCACCGGGCGTGGAGGCATCGCGCGTTCTAAATCTTGCCGATCTCGTTGAAAAGCCGCAGCCCGAAGTGGCTCCCTCGCGCCTTGCGATTGCGGGGCGCTATCTCCTCGATCCGCAGATCTTCGCGCTCCTCGCCACGCAGCAGCCGGGGCAGGGCGGCGAGATTCAGCTCACGGACGCGATTCGGCGCCTGCTCGGCGAAAAGCCCGTCTACGGCTATCGCTATCCGGGCCGCCGCCACGATATCGGCAATCCCGCCGGCTACCTTGAAACACTCCAGGCATTTGCCTGATCTTCGATTTTCAAAAAGGAATTCATCATGACTCTTTCTCGACGTCTCTTTCTTGGTTCAACGGTTGCGTCCTTGTTGCCGACCGGCGTTTTCGCGATTCCGGCCGAGGCGCCGCTCGCGGGGACCGCGCGCGTCAAGTTCGGCGTACTCAGCGACGTGCATCTGAACCGCCCGGGCGATGAGGATACGTTCCTCAATGCGCTCACCTACTTCCGTGATGCGGGTGTGGACGGGGTGATCATCGCGGGCGACATCGCCGATACGGGGCGCGTGGCGCAGCTCAAGCGGTGTGCCGATACCTGGTTCAAGGTCTTCCCCCACGGCAAGGCGCCGGACGGGCGGCCCGTCGAACAGCTTTTCGTTTACGGCAACCACTGCGTGGGCGGTTGGACGTGGGGGGCGGACGCGAAGAAGCGCAACGATCCGGCCTATCGGGCGCAGTGCATCGGGCCCGACCCGGCGAAGGCCTGGCGCGACTGCTTCCATGAAGAGTATCATCCCGTGTGGATGAAAGAGGTCAAAGGCTATAAGGTCATCGGCGCGCACTGGGGCGCGTTCAATCAGGTGGCGGCGTTTTTCAAGGCACATGAAGCCGAGCTCGGCAAAGAGAAGCCGTTCTTCTTCGTGATGCATCCGCATCCGAAAAATTCGTGCATGGGCGCGTGGGCGTGGGGGGCGATGAACGAGCTCAACGCGGTGTTCGAAAAGTTTCCGAACTGCATCGTTTGCTCGGGGCATTCGCATTACACGCTCACCGACGAGCGCACCGTGTGGCAGGGGGCCTTCACGTCCGTCAACACGAGCTCGCTGCGGTATTCCTCGACGGACTACAATCTGCGCGACAATATGCCGGGCAACTCGGGCGGCTACCGCAAGGCGAACGGCGGCCATGTGACGCCGAATCTCCCCACGGGCGACGGGCGTCAGGGAATGGTCTTCACGGTGACGGACGAGGCGCTGCGGATTGCCCGGCGCGAGTTCGTGTACAATCAGTCGCTGGGTGACGACTGGGTGGTGCCGGTGAAGGCGAGCGTGAACGGGCCGATGAATTTCAAGACGCGTGCCTCTCAGCGTAAGGCGCCGGAATTTGCGCCGGGGGCGCAGGTGGCGCTCGACGACGTCGTCACGAAAAAGAAAGTGCCGTGCGTGCGCGTGGCGTTTCCCTCCGTCATTCTTGATCGCGCGCGCCGCGCCTTCGAATTCGAGGTGCTGCCGGTGCTGGTGGAGGACGATGTGGAGCTGCCGCTCAAGGCGAAGCGCGTGATGGCGGCGGACTTCTATCTGCCGCTTGCGAAGGCGGGGCGCGTGAGCGAATGCTGGTTTGCGAAGAGCGAATTTCCGCCGGCGGGGCATGTGCGCTTCGAGGTGCGCCCGATCGATTGCTTCGGCAACAAGGGGGCTCGGCTCGTTTCCGCCTTCAGGCAATTTTAACTTGTTCTTTCGTCTTGCTTCTCAACGCGAGAATCGGTATAATCTAGTCAAAACATTTCAACAGAAAATCAATCAGAATTCGGAGTCTTTATGAAGCGTTGTCTTCTTTCCTTTTCCTGCGCCTTTGCTTTGGCGTTTTCCCTCGCAGCGGCGGCGCCGGCACGGGTCGTTCATGTTGGCGTGAAGGGCGTTGAACGCATCCCCGTGACGGTGGCGACGGCGAGCGCGACGCCCGCACAGGCGGCGTTCAATGCCTCGCTGCGCCGCAATCTCACGTTGAGCGGCTACTTTTCCCTGCAGCCCAATGCGGCGATTCAGATTACGGGTACGCCGGGGGGCAAGGTCACGGCGAGCAATGTGGGCAAGCAGCGCATGAATGTGTCGATCGCGACGCCCTTTGTCGATGCGAAAGCCGGGCGGATGGCGGCGCGCCAGCTTTCAGACGCCATCGTGAATGTGCAGACGGGGACGAAGGGGTTTGCCTGTGAGCGCATTGCCTTTGCGCAGCGCAAGGGTAAGGACGACGGCGAGCTGTTCATGTGCTATCCTGACGGGTATGACATCCGTCAGCTGACGGCCGATCATCATGCCGTGGTGGGGCCGCGTTGGGCGCCGAACAAGGAAGACATCTACTACACGGGCTTCTTGCAGAAGTCCCCGCTTGTCTACCGTCTTGCGGCTTCGACGGGTGCGCGCAGTCTCCTTGCGTCCTTCAAGGGCCTCGCGACGGGGGCCGCGATTGCGCCGGATGGGCGGCGGTGCGCGATCATCCTTTCGTTCCAGGGAAATCCGGAGCTCTACGTCTACGACATGCCGGGAAAGACCATCAATCGCATGACGCGTACGGCGCGGGCGAGCGAGGCGTCGCCGTGCTGGAACAAGACGGGCACGAAGATCGTCTATGTGAGCGATGAGGCCCGTCAGCCGCAGTTGTATGTGTTGGACGTGGCCACGAAGAAGTCCACGCGCATCACGTACAAGGGAACCCAGAACACGAATCCCGATTGGGGTCCGGACGGGCGCATCGTGTACGCGTCGAAGCGCCTTGGGCAGAATGTGCTTGTGGTGATGGATCCTGCGAAGGGCGAGGCATCGGCTCGCGAGGTGACGGCGCCGGGCGGCTGGGAGCATCCGAGCTGGTCGGTGGATGGGCGCCACGTGGTGGCGGAGAACAATGGTGCGCTCTATCTCGTGGATACGGATCCGGAGGTCGTGACATCGGGGCTCAAGGGCAGCCCGCTTGATCGGCCGCAGCAGCTCTTCCGCAATCAGGGTCATTGGATGAACCCGGCGTGGTGCCGTTAACGTTGTGGTCATGAAGAGGAGGGTATGATGGTGACGCGGAGAGAGTTCCTAGGGGGCCTTGCGGCGGCGGGAATCGCCGCCGGTGCGGCGGGCGAAGAGAACGGGCGCATTCTCTTCGGCGCCTGCCGCGGGTTGAACGATGCGAAGCTGCTCAAGGAGGTCGGCTACGATTTCATCGAGAACGGCGTTGCGAGCGCGCTCATGCCCGACAAGGGAGAAGAGCCGTGGAAGAAGCAGCGCGACATCGTGCGGGCGCTCCCGATTCCATTGCGGTCCTGCAACGGTTTTCTGCCGGGCAAGTTCCGCCTCACCGGCGAGAAGGCGAGCTTCGAGGCTCCGCTCGCCTATGCCGAGAAGGCATGTCGGCGGGCGGATGAAGTGGGGCTCAAGGTCATCGTGTTCGGCTCGGGCGGTGCACGTAATGCGCCCAAGGGTTTTCCGAAGGAGAAGGCCGTTGAGCAGTTCACCGATTTCTGCAAGCGCCTTGCCGCGCGCATTGCCGATTGCAAGGTGTGCGTGATCCTCGAGCCGCTCCAGCCGAAGGAGGCGAACTTCCTCAACTTCGTTTCGGAGGGGCAGGAAATCTGCCGGCGCGTGGGTTCGCCGCGTCTGCGGCTCCTTGCGGACATCTTTCACATGGAGCAGGGCGGGGAATCCGCTTCGTCCATTGAGAAGGCGGGGGCGCAGCTGCTGCTCCATTGTCACATCGCCGAGAAGGGGCCGCGCACGGCGCCGGGCATGTCGGCCGACGGGGCCGAGTTTCGGCCCTACTTCGCCGCGCTCAAGAAGATCGGCTACACGGGCGGCGTTTCGTGCGAATGCGGCTGGGGCAAGAAGCAGGATCTGCGGAAAAACCTCGAAAAGGCGCTTCGCGTGATGCGCGGGCTCGCCGATCAGGCTTAAGGAAGGGGGGGGAGCTGATAGATTTTTCCTCTTTCGGCTTGCTTTTTCACCCCTAATTCTGTATCATAGTAGACACTCTAACGACAGAGAAGAATTTCATCCATAAGGAGTAAAAAAGAAATGAAAAGTTCCACCCTCTTCGCCCTGGTTGTTTGCGGTGCCCTTGCGGTTTCGCTCACGGGTTGCAAGTACGACGATTCCGAAGGCGCGGATGTCATGAGCAACGCGACGCTCGTCGATTCGAACGTCGATGATCTCAACAATGCGAATGCGGGTAAGGATCTTGCCTCGCAGCAGGATGACGAAGCGGCGCGGCGTGCGGCCGAGCTCGCGGCCGAGCGGGCGGCGCTTGAAGCCCAGAAGAACGCCGATTCGGTTTCGCTGGACCAGGCGACGGGTCTTCCGTTCGATCAGGATCAAAACCTGATGCGGTGCACGGATGTCGATTTTCTGCCGGTGTACTTCGGCTTTGACGCCGATGCGCTCGTGGCCTCTGAACTTGCGAAGATCGAAGCGGTGGCGCAGCATCTGAAGCAGCATCCGGAGCGCAAGGTGATGATTGAAGGCAACTGCGACGAACGCGGTTCCAACGAATACAACCTCGCGCTCGGCGAGCAGCGTGCGATCAAGATCCACGATTATCTTGTGAGGCAGGGTATCGAAGAAGCGCGCATGCAAACGAAGAGCTACGGCGAAGAGAAGCCGGCGGTGACGGGGTCGGGAGAAGCTGCTTGGTCGAAGAACCGCCGTGGCGAGTTCGCGGTGTTTCAGCCCAAGCGCTAATTAAGACGGAAGACTGACGGTTCTCGAGATGGCGTTTGCGTTCATTCTGGAATCTGTTGGAGGCACCGAGTGGCTCGTTCTGCTCGGTGTCGTTCTTATTGTCGTAGGGCCGAAAAATCTGCCGTCTGCGGCGCGTAAGCTCGGCAACATCATGTCGACCTTGCGCCGTGCGGCGGACGAGTTCAAGCGACAGCTGCTGTCAATGGATGAAGAATTCAACAAGGCGGTGAATGACGCGGTGAGCGACGATTCGTCGTCAACGCCGTCGGATTCGTCGTCGGCGATGCCGCCGCCAGAAGACGATCCGTCAACGGTGCCGGATTCCGAAGACCGTGCAGAAGACGAAGGTTCGGCCTACGATTATAACAGCCCTTATCCGGGGCATGACTATTACGACGAAACGAACTATCAGGCGGGATCGTCGGATGCGGGCCCGGAAATGGGGACGGGCGAGGCAACGGGTCCCGAATCGGAGCCGCCGCCGGAGCCGGAGATGCCGGAGCCGACGGTGAAGCCGGAGAAGCTCAAAGTCAATCCCGAAAAACTCAAAGTCGATCCATACGCCGTGAAGATCACGGTTTCAACGGCGGCCGATAAGGGGAAGAAGTAGGTTCATGAAGATGCGTCCCCTCCTGAAGAACCCCGACGAATACAATGATCCGCCGCGGCCGTTCTTCGAACATATTGTCGCGTTGCGGGCTTGTTTGATCCAGGCGGTTCTTGCTTGGGTGATTTGCTGTGTCGTTGTGGGCGTCTTTTCGCCGACGGTTCTCCGCTGGCTGAAGGAGCCGGCCGAAGCGCTTGTCAAGGCGGGCAAGCTTGAGATCGTGAGCCTCAACATCACGGGCGGATTCGCGCAGATCATGTCCATCGCCATGTGGGGTGGAACGGCGTTGAGTTTTCCGTTCGTCATGTATTTCATTCTGCGCTTTGTCTTTCCGGCGCTCACGAAGAGTGAAAAGGCGGCCATCTTGTTCTTCCTTCTTGTGGGAGCGGGGCTTTTTGGTTTTGGCGTGGCGTTCTCATACGGGCAGCTTGCGCCGAACGTGGTGCATTTCTTCGATGTGGTGAACCACTGGCTTGGGCTTTCGGTCACGCAGGTGCAGATTGAAAACTACGTGCCGTTGATTCTGAAACTGGTGTTGGCGTTTGGGCTTGTCTTCCAAGTGCCGCTCCTGTTGTTTGTCTTGGGGTGGCTGGGTGTCATCACAAGTGCCTCGCTTCGTGCGTGGCGTCGTTTTGCGATTGTCGCGGCGTTCTTCTTGGGCATGGTTCTCACGCCGCCGGATCCGATGAGCCAGATTCTCATGGCCCTGCCGCTCTGCCTGCTTTATGAATTGAGCATCTGGGGGGTGCGTTTCAAGGAGATCTGCTCGGGTGATGGTTCGGCGAAGAAGGATGACGCGCCGAAATCCGAGTCGGAAACCAAGTGATGAAGAAGTCCCGTTTCCTGATCGTCTTGGGCTTTCTCGGCGCGATTCTGGCGGGGGCGTTTCTTTTGATGCTGCCCGCCTCGTCGCCGTCCCACACGTGGATGAAGCCGATGGATGCCCTGTTCACGGCGTGTTCGGCCGTGTGCATTACCGGATTGACGGTGATCGACGTTGGCACGCAGCTTTCGCGGTTCGGGCACTGTGTGCTCTTGGCGCTTGTCCAGCTCGGCTGCATGGGGATTATGACGCTCGGAACGTTTTTTCTTGTCGTGGTGGGGCGCCGCCTTTCGCTTACGAGCGAGTTTTCGTTGATGAACGCCTATGGTGTTTCCGGTGTTCGCGGTTGGCGGGGGCTTGTGCTTTGGGTTGTCCTTTCCATGATGGTCATCGAATTGATCGGCATGTGGGTGTTGCATGCCG
Source organism: Kiritimatiellia bacterium (assembly GCA_045617985.1). GTDB lineage: Bacteria > Verrucomicrobiota > Kiritimatiellia > RFP12 > UBA1067 > RUG572. Next base: position 31,966 of record JAZLJP010000041.1, on the reverse strand, counting down.
TTTATCCGGCTCTTTCCTGGTTCCGCGCCTATTTCTATGCGGTGATGGCGTTTTGCAATGCGGGCTTTTCGTTGGATCCCGGTTCGCTTGCCACGTTCCAGGGCAAGCCGCTGGTCTTGGTGGTCATGGCGATCTTGGTGATTTTCGGCGGTCTTGGATTTCTCGTCATCTACAATCTCTGTACGATTCAGTTCTGGCGGCGTAATCTGGTGAAACGCGGGCGCCTTTCGCTTCATTCGCGCGTGGTGCTTTGGTTCACGCTCCTCTTTCTCGTGGGGATGTTCGCCTTTGTATTGGCGCTTGAGTGGAAGACGACGCTTGAACCGTTTTCGCTATTGGAAAAGGGGGCGATCGCGCTCTTTCAATCGGTTTCGCCGCGAACCTGCGGTTTTACGGTCGTGCCGGTGCATGAGCTCCATCCGGCCACACGGTTTGTTTCGATGGTCTTGATGTTCATCGGGGCGGCGCCTGGCGGTGCGGGCGGGGGGATCAAGGTGACGACGCTCGCCGTATTTCTGGTTACGATTTATGCCATCTGCCGAGGCCGCCGTGAAACGGTGATGTTCAAGCGCACGGTTTCCGAAGCGATCGTTCGCGAATCGATCGTGATTGTGATGGTGTTTACTGCGTTGATTGCCTTGGGGATGACGGTGTTGCTTGTCAGCGAGGGCGGTAGCGAGAAGTTTGCGTTCGAGAATCTGCTTTTCGAAACGGTATCGGCGGTTTCGACGACGGGGTTGAGCTGTGGTTCCACAACGGCGCAGCTTTCAACCGTGGGGCGTGTTGTGATGATGATCTGCATGTTCTGCGGGCGTTTGGGGGCGCTTGCCGTGGTGCTTCTCATTGGCGGTCAGGAAGAGCGCTTGACGATTCGCTATCCCAAGGAAGAACTTGTGGTGGGGTAGGCGGTCTCCGAGGATGGAAGAAGATGACTGCCCTTCAGATTGTTGTCGGCCTCGTTGTAGGCGCGTCGCTTGGAACGGCGGGGGCGACGTTGCAGAGCGTGTTGCGCAATCCGCTTGCCGAGCCGTACATTCTCGGTATTGTCGGCGGAGCGTCGCTGGGGGTCGCGCTCGTATTTCTCTTTGGCTGGGCTGCGGCAAGTGCGGTGGTGGTGCCGTTGGCGGCCTTTCTCGGCGCGTGTCTTTCGCTTTTGCTCGTCTGTGCCGTGTCGTATCTTGCAGCTCGGCGGTCGGGGCGGCAGGGGCTTTCGGGAGGAACGGTGATTGTTGCGGGGTTTGTTGCGGGATCGTTCACGACTTCGCTTCAGATGCTGGCCCTTGCCTATGCCACCCCGGAGCAGTCTGCCGCCGCTTTCAAATGGGTGTGGGGGGATTTGCATCACGCTTCGCCTACGGCCGTTCCATGGGCGGCGGGTGCGGCGTTGGTGGCGTTTGTCCTCATCTATTCGCGTAATCGCGCGCTCAATGCGTTGGTGTTGGGCGATCAGGTGGCCCAAGCGCTTGGGGTGAATGTGCGGCGTACCCAGTTGGTGGTTCTTGCCGCAACGTCAATCGCTACGGCGGCAAGCGTTTCGCTTGCGGGGGCGGTGGGTTTCCTCGGCCTTGTCGTGCCGCATGTGGTGCGGCGTCTGGCGGGCATGAATCATCGGCTTTATCTGCCGCTGAGTGCGCTGGGCGGGGCGATTTTCCTTGTCGCCGCCGATGCGCTCGCCGGTCTTTTCCCTGGAACGTTGCCGGTGGGGATCGTGTGTGCGCTCACCGGAGCGCCGTTCTTTCTTTATCTTTTAACTCGGCCTTCGAAATGCTAGCGCTCACCCACCACACGAAATTCTATCCCGGGCGTTCGCAGGCGGCGCTTGACGATGTCTCTTTTTCGCTCGTCGAAGGAGAACGGGTGGCCGTATTCGGAACGAATGGCGCGGGGAAATCCACCTTTCTCTCGGCGCTTCAGGAGGCGGTGCGGCCATCGAAGAACGGTACGCCGGGGTGTGTCTTCGTGCCGGCGGACGACCCCGACGATCTCGTCCTTTCCTGCCGCGATTACGTGATGCTCGGGCGTACGCCGCATTTAAGCGCCTGGCGGCGCCCAACAGCCGAAGATGAAGCGGCGGTCGAGCGTGCCATGGCGCTGGTGGGTGTAACGGCGTTTTCGGCACGGCGGCTCAATGCGCTTTCAAGCGGCGAGCGCCGCCGCCTTGCGCTTGCCTTTGCCTTTGCAACCGAGGCACCCGTTCTTTTGCTCGATGAGCCGATGGCCCATCTCGATCAGGCAACGCGCCGGCTTGTCTACGCGCTCTTGCGCGCATGCGGCCGAACGGTTGTCATGACGGTTCATGAACTTGCTCTCCCGCCTGATTTCTTTACGCGGGCGGTCCTTTTCGAGAATGGCCGCCTTGTCGCGGATGGGCCGCCGCCGCGCGTGTTGGCGTCGTTCAAGGCGCGTCTCGAAGGGCGGCCAGACGCTGAATGATCTCCGCGTACGTGCTCACGATTTGAACGTTGGCGAGCGCCTTCACATGTTCGCGTTCTTCGGCCGTCGAGGCAAGCGCGATCACCGGCTTCGTTTGGGCGAACCGCTTGATGAGGTAGCTGACGTCGTTCTTGGTGGGATGGGGCAGTACGACGACATCCTTATGGCTCAAGCCCGAGCCCGTGGTGATGCCCGTATTGATGTGGAAACGGCGGTCCGCCATCAGATCCATGAAGTAGAAACGGGTTTCCTCGCCGTTGTCGACATGGAGCTTGAAGCCGACTTCCAACGCGCCACGCACGCGATCGAGCGTGGGCAGAACGGGCTTATGGCCTGTCAGGTAGCCAAGGCCGGAAAGGGCGATATCGTAGGAATACTCGTGAAATTCCGGGTGCGGACAGGAGACGAAAACTTTCCCCTTGCCCACTCGCCCGCCCAGAAGGGCCGCCTTTCCGCGCATGGGAGTGGGCTCTGCGGCCGAGAACGTGCTGATATTGTAGGCATCGTACGTCGCGAAGACGTGGATATCGGTATCGGGAATCGGCGTTCCCGGAACAAGGACGGGGCCTCCATAGTATTGTACCTTGCGATGGGCGGATGGGCCGAAGATGGCGCGGCCCTCGGGGGTGATGGCGAGCGGAAGCTCGGCGGTACCGCGATAGGGTTTATCGGCGTCGTTCTTCCAGGGAACGAGGCCAAGGCGCGGGCGCGTAGCGGGATCGAGCGGCTGGCTCGCCATGAAGGCGCCCGCACAGACGCCGTAGAAGCGGCCGCCGTTGTAGACGAAGTTCGTAATCGCAGCGGTTCCTTTTTCGCCGAGCGTGAGGATTTGGCGATGGCAACCGCCGCCGGGCTGGAGGAGAAGATCCATGCCGTTAAGGGCGCCTTCGGCGATCTGCTTGCCGGTGACGAAGGTTACTTCATAGTCGGGAGAAAGAAGGAGGGAACCCGCGAGAAGGTAGTTCGAGCCGGCGGTGTCCGTATACACGGCGGCGCGCACGGGCTTGGCGATCTTTTTCACGACGACCTTTTCGGCGGCGGGGAGCGGCTCTGCGGCGAAGGCGCGAAGGGCCGTACAGGCGGCTTCGCCGTTTTCGACAACGCGCACGGCGGGGCCGAGTTTCTCGCGGCAGGGCTTTGCGGCAGAGCCCCAGGCGATGAGGCGGCCGCCGCGGGCGAGAAATTCGTTGACGCGCGCACGCTGGAGAAGGGAGAGGCAGCCTTTGCCGGATTGGAAGTCGGCGACGTCTCCAACGAGAAGGGCGTCGAGTTTCCGCAGGGCGCCGTCGCCGATGGCGGCTTCATTGACGCCGATGAGATCGAACTCCTGTTTGCGGATCAGGTCTTGCACGAAACGTGCGGCGGCAACGCCGAAGGTGTTGTCCGTTTGAATCCCCACGACGAGCTGGCCGCGCTTGCGTTGGGGAAGAACCCATTCGAGGGCGCGGCCGCGGGTGACATAGCGGAAGGCGTCCTGTAGAAGGTGACGCGTCGCGGGGGCGTATTCGGGATGGACGGCCGAGGCGAACACGCGGCCGGCACCGTATGTGCCGGCGAACGCGGCCGCTTTCCCGTTCATCAGCTCGCGCGGACCTTTCGCGTGGAAATCGATAAATCCGTTGTAGGTGCCGATCACGGTGAATTGCGCGTTGGAAACGGGATGCGCGGGCACGAAAACGGGACCGAGCGAATAGCGGATGAGGGATTTGCCCGGCTTGATGCCCACGATTCTCTGGGCGTCGGCGTTGAACGTGATCGAGATGTCGGCGCGTTCGCGCGAGAAGATGCTCTTGAACGGGAGAATGCCGAACATGTTCGGATGCGATTTTGTTGATTCGGAAAGAATCACGCAACCGGCACAGGTGCCGATGTAACCGCCGCCGCGGAAGATGAAATCCTTGATTTTCCGTGCACCAAGAGAACCGAGCGTTTTCGCTTCGGTGACCGATGAGCCGCCGGGGATGACGAGTACATCGGTTTTATCGAGGATGCCGTCGCGGATCATCTGGGCATCGACGGGAAAACCGTTGACATTGCGCGCGATCGTCGCGAGCCAAAGATGGTAGAAGGCCCCTTGGTTGCGCGCGCCTTTATCCATGAAAACGGCCACGCGCACCGGAGCGCCGTTCGCTATCGCCTGCCAGGCGGCGGAGGAACCGCCGAGGACCTCGGCGGCCTGGCAGAATAAGCCAACGGCTGAAATGACGCAGAAAATCGCCTCACGGAGAAGGGCGTGGCGGAAACGGTTGAAAGACGAGCTCATGGATTCCTTTCAGGCAGACGAAGAACAATCGGTTTGAATAAATCATTTATTATAGCAATTTGCCACTCGTTTGTGTGAAAATATTTTTTTCGATTTCTTTGATTTTTTACTTGCATCTTTTGTTGAATCGCGCTATACTGTCGGCGTGGTTTCCGAAATGTTGTTAACCTCGTTGGCGAAGTGGTCGGGCGGGTGTCTGATTGCGATTTGCCGACGGAACGAAAGGTGGTTCTACATGAGGATTGTTTCTAGAGGGAGTGTCAGTGCCGTTGGTGCGGCATTGGTTGTGTTAATCTCGATCCTAGCGGTCGCAAGTGAGGAGTCCGTGCGCATGATGCGCGTCATCGAAAAGCCGGAGGATCTGGCGACCGTCTATGCCGATGCGCAATCGGCCGTCACTTATGATTCGATGACGGGGCGCTTCTATTATCCGTCTCTCGGTCTCTATTTCGATCCCGTTGTGTCCCTATTCTACGATTCGTCTACTGGCCGCTATCGAGATCTGGCCATCGCGGGGATCTATGCGGATGGCGATAGGGATGGCCTATACTATGATGATGCGACAGGGCTCTATTACGACCCGTTGAAAAAGATGACGGTGACGTTTGATGAATGCGCTGCTCTCTACCATGATTCGGAGTCAGGTTTGGACCTTCGCTGGGATGCGGAGTTGAACGCGTTCTACGACGAGAAGGAACAAGCCTATTACGATCGTTCGCTCGGTACGCATCTGATCTACGACCATCAGGAGCAGATGTTCTACAGTAGGGAAAAAGATCTCTACTACGATTCCGCGCTTGGCCTCTATTACGACAAGTCGCTCGGCCTCTTTTTCGACCCGCTTCAGAATCGCTACTACGATAAGGAGACGGGCGAGTACTGCGATCCTGCAACCGGTACGCGCACGGTAGACGCCGCCGGCCATTTGCAGTTTGACGACGATGCCGGTTACTATTTCTGTGACCTCGACGGGCACTACTATTCGTTCGACATGGAAATGGGGCTCTATCTGAGCTGCGATTATGGAACATGTGGCTTTCGGCTTTATTATGATTCCCAAACGTGTCACCACATCGTGTATGATGCGATGGGGTGTTTCTATTACGAACAGGAAACGGGAAGCCTCTTCGACCCGATGACGGGGCGTTATTACGAGAATTCCGCAGACACCTACTACTCCTACGATGCGATGCGAGCGGAATTTGTGGATGAAATGACAGGAGCCGCATATTTGCCCGGAAATTCAATGACATGTTTTTATGACCAGGATTTGATCTCTATCTCGGATGGTCAGATGATGGGGTATGGGGAAAACGCAACGGGGCTCTATTATATCTGGCAGGTCGGGCTGTTTTTCGATGGAACCTGTTATTATTTTGATTTGGAAAGAAACATCACCTATTATCTGGATCCGCTGAATGGCCGATATTATGACATCGAAACGGGCATGGCCTATATGACGCCGCCGCCAAACGGGGGAGGGTGGAGTTCTTTCTCCGTTGATGTGTCGTCCATGTCCTATGATGAGATGTATGGCATGTACTATGATGCGATGACAGGTCGATATTATGATGACATGCTTGGCCTCTATTATGACGGAATGTCGTATTACGATCCGCAAACGGGGAACTGGTGTGGATTCGATATGGAACGGGGGTGCTATTGCGATTCGGTAACGGGGAAGGCCTTTCTTCCGATTCGGGGGAGCCGGGAAGGGAGGGCCATGTCGCCTGATTCGGGCACGGGGCACATTGACATGTCCAATATGACCTATGACGAAATGATGGGGATGTATTATGACAATTCGCGGTGCTGTTATTATGATGATACGGTGGGGCTCTTCTATGATGGGATGTCGTATTTTGACCAAGCCGGGCATTATTATTGGTACGATTCCATGTTGAATCGCTATTATGACCAGATGACGGGAGAGACCTTCATCCCGCCTTCGAAGAACGGTTCAAATGGAATTGATGTCTCGAACATGACCTATGACGAGATGTGGGGGATGTATTACGATTCGACGTTGGGTTATTATTATAACGCGCAGGCCGGTCTCTATTTCGATGGGATGTCCTATTACGATCCGAACACATGGCGGTGCTATTGGTATGATTCGATGTGTAATCGCTACTACGATTCGATGACCGGCGAGGAATTCATTCCTCAAGCTTCAGCCGGATCGAATCGGTTGAATCTCGCGAGCATGACTTACGATGAAATGTGGGGCATGTATTACGACCCTTCGACCGGGTACCATTTTGACGCGACGGTCAACCTCTATTTCGACGGCATGACCTATTATGATCCGCAGACCTGGCAATGCTATTACTATGATTCAATGCAGGATTGCTACTATGATCTGATGACGGGCGAGCGCTATACGCCGCGAGATACGGTAACGGGAATGTCCTGTGAGGAAATCGCCGAGATTCAGAAGACCTTCCGTCTCATGGGCGATGTCATGCCGTATGCCGGCGAGTATGAAGAGAATGACATGGTGTACAATGACAACGTGAAAACCGTACGTCTTGACAATTCCTATTGCGTGGCTCCGTTTAGCGCATCGGATGCGGTTTGGTTCGATCGTTTGTTTAGCATGGGGATGGACTACTCGAGCAAGCGTATTCGGATTCGGGCCAATGGAATGCCGCTTCAGCTTGAAATTGAATGCCAAGACGCCTGGGAAATGTCTGGAAGTCCATTTTATTCTTCGGGGTTGTTTGTCGAAGTATCGGAGGCGGTTTGGAATCGGGCGACGCGTTCGGTGGAGCTGACGCTTCAGCCTGCGTGGTCGTCGATGATGGGGATGGGTGCAACGCCGTGGAACGGCAACAGCATGACCTATTCGGCAGTTGATCCCAGGAATGGCATGTATTCCTCAACTGTCGGCATCGAAGGCGTCGATTCCGAGGCCGACTTTGCGGCCTTTGCCGAATATGCGGGGAATTGGTATTACGACAGCCTTTTCTCGATGGCGATCTTCCGCGGGTGTTGGTCGTTTGGCGGCGGCATGTCGAGTGAATATGGCGTACCGTCGTTTGCGTCGACCACGACTGTTGGCGGGTTCCTGGATTCGGACGGCGATGGCCTTGCCGATATCGACGAGTATGGCCATGGAACGAATCCTTTCCTGTATGATACCGATGGCGACGGCCTCAACGACGCCCTTGAGCTCCGTATCGGCAGTTGCCCCACGATGTTCGATTCCGATTCGGATGGCGATGGCATGGCCGACGTGTGGGAAGCGTATTTCCACTTGAATGCGCAGAATCCCGTCGATGCGAATGCCGACCTGGATCAGGACGGCCTCATCAACCGCGATGAGTGTTTCCTTGGAACGAATCCGCTTGATGAAGATACCGATGGCGATGGCCTTCGCGACGGCGCGGAACGGAAGGCCGGCACCCAGCCGCTCAATGTCGATACGGATAACGACGGTCTTCCCGACGGATCGGAAATCGCCCGCGGCACGAATCCGCTCAACCCTGATACGGACCAGGACGGCCTCCTTGACGGAAAGGAAGTCGGTATCGGCCTTGACCCCACGAGCGTCGATACGGATAGAGACGGAATTGCCGATTCCGACGCGCTCCTGTACAAGCTGACGAGTGCCGCACTTTCCTCGTATGCCGATCAAGAAGCGGCGCGCCGCCTGAAGGCGTGGTTGCCGCTTGATTATGCGGATGTCGACTGGGACTGCGACCTTGATGGCGTACCCGACTACGTGCAATACATGGTGGGGAGCGAGCCCTACAGCGGGTTTGATGTCACAGAAGGCCATGATGGTTATCCCGCCGCCTTCATTCTCACGCTCACGGTTGGCGAAGGGGAACTTAAGTTTCCCGGCCCCGTCTGCGTTGAAATCGACGGGCAGAAAATCTGCTTGCGCGAGGCGAAGACCTTGACGCGTTGGTGCAAGGAGGGCGAACGCCACACGGTCCGCATCATCGCCCAGCAGGGCGCAAGGATTCCCGTACGGGCGACGTGCGATAATCCGCGTTATGCGCAACATGCCGTCGTCATCGACGACAAGGAGGGCGCATTGATGAACGACTGCCAGCCGACGGATCTGAGTGTCTATCCCTGTAAGAACCAGCATACGGTTCGTACGTTCGATGTCTTCCAGCCCACGGTGAAGATCAAAGATGTGATCTGCTTCCACGGTGATGGCGAAAACCGCCAGATGAAGAAGACGGTGGAAAGCGAAATCTGCCCGAAGGAGTTTGAAGGGCGCGTCGAATGGACGATCGTCGAAAAAGAGAAAGAAGAGGGGTTCCGCGTAGAAGGCGACGCCGTCAATGTCTACCGCTGCCATGTCGGCATGACGCTTCGCTGCAAGATGACGAGCGAAGATGGCCGCCTGATGGAACTCGAGCGTTCTGTCGTGGCGAAAATCGGAAGCTGTTTCCATCAGGATCTTGACGCCACCCAGGATGAATGGTGCCCCGTCCACAACCGGGCGAAAAAGATCTGCGACAAATTGCACGGGTGCGTGGGCTTTGAGTGTGATGCGATGTGTCAAGACCGGAGAAGTGTCGGCGACATGAAACATTGGGATGTAACCGAGAGAACGGAACCAGGATCAAATGGCATGACGGGTACGCCCACCCTTGAAGGATTGCCCGAGGATGGCGAACCGTTCTTCAGTGGTTTATTTTCCTCTTCGTCCGTCGCGCTCAACGATGATGATGATAATGGAAATGAAAAGGAAGATATTGCAGACGAGAATTGCAAAGGGGAAGATGATTTGAAGAAACTCGATCCCGTAGTTCCTTGGGCACCGGAATGTTGCAAGTGCCCGCATCATGCAAAATGGCAATGCCTCCTCCCGACCGATCAAGTGGGGGTACACGCATGGTTGGACGATGGTAAGTCTATGGATTGGTATAATTTGTTTGGTGCTGAAAATCCCGCTTATATAGAGGGGAGACGAGTGAGTTCTTCTCCGGAGGATGCTTCTATCAACTGGCAGACCATGGGGTACGAGAGTGACGGAAATCAATATTTCTCTTCGTATGAAACTCGTTTCACGGTCTACAGTCTCCGGCTCATCCCCGATCTGAATCGCGATGGAGCAGTTGATGAGAAGGACAGGGCACTCGTACCGCAAATGAAGAAACTCGAACTCGGCTGGGTTGTGGATACGGAGCAGCGACATCTTTTCAATTTGAAGTCCGATGTTGGGCTCAACGGTGACATTTCCTTGACGATTCGGCGCAAAAAGGGTAATGGTGAAATCGGTGTCTATTCGTCAGGTGACCTAGAGCAGACAAGCCCGATTTGCACGCTCGCAAAGGGGGAAGAGCAAAAAACGTTTGTGGTAGCGAGCGGCAACCTCTCCCCTAGTGACTATTGCTTCTGGCTGGGTGTTTCCGAACAAGGAACGACAGTTACGATAGAGGCGATTTATCAGGGGATGGGTGATGCATACGGCTACGAATGCCGCGCCAAGTTGAAAGTAACCGCCCCCATCTTCCAAATCGCCGGCGATGGAGGAGTGAGAGACGGTAAAATCGACTTCAACGATCCCAACGACAATAATCTCATGTTTTGGGTGAATGATGATTTTGACGTAGTTCATTTTTTTGAGGATATGTATCAGGAAGACGATGATAAAGATAAATGCGGAAAAAATCAAGGGGTTTCGTGTCGAAATTGCGATGACGATGTCATTGGTGCTGCAGAAGGGAAACCCAATTTGAATTATCTGTGTGACAACGAAAACGTTAAGCACTACTGTTTTAGAGATTTGGAGGATTTTGACAGATTGCATTTTCATCTTGATCCGAAATTGTTAAAAATTAAAGGTCAGCTCGTCTACGAATGTCGTTTGCGTCCGATTGACGAAAAACTGTCCACTAAAAAGCCTCAGATTAATTTGTTCCCTGCGGTGAGTAGTGATAACTTTTGTATCACAGGGCAAAAAGGTCGCTTAACGCATCAGGAGAAAGCGGATTTCGGAAATCTACTAACACCCGAGGCAAATGTCGGAATGCTTGACCCATCTTTTGAGAGTACGACAGAGGGTGTTGGTGATGTTTCGACTTCAGATAATGCGAAACAAGATATGATCAAGCAGATGGAACAACGGAAGATACTGACCATCAAACAACAATGGCAAGTGTTGAGAGATGATCAAGTAGCAAACGAATATAATTATTTCCTTTATGAAGGGGTTGAGTCAGGGAAAGGAATTTTGGAATTCCAGGTCAAGTTGGGGAATATGATTTTGGGACAGACGAGCTTAACGTTGGATTTGTATCCTGTGGTAGCATTCACCGATACATTTGCAATTGACGAGACGGATGACACAAATGCGAGTGCGATGGATGAATTCCGCCTGCAACTTAAAGATGTCGTTAAAACATCTGCATCGGCATCCATGCCTGGTTGCGTTGCCGATGACGAAACATTGCTCGTCTTAGGCTGGAATGTGCATAAACAGGAAAAGGAGGCGTGGCGTGATACAGTTTTCAAACGTCTCTTTTGGCAAGGGTATAGGGGACGGGTTGGGACGTTTATTTGGCCTTCAACATATGGTTTTGACCTCCCTCTTGAATTTAAAAAATTGAAGGATGTGACAAAATGGCGTCCGCTGCAATGGCCCCGGAAATTGTTGCGGGTAAAGAAAAATTGGGATGCACTCACGAAATCCGCCGAAGGGATTTGGGATGGTCCGCATTTCGACCGTGGTGAACATCGCGCTTGGCTGAGTGGTGTAAAAGGGGCCGAGTTTTTCTCAAGAGAATTGGAAAACCTGTCGCATCTTACATTCATTACACACAGTCAGGGAAATGTGGTTGTAGGGGAGATGATGCGTCGTTTAGATCCAGAAGCCAAAAGAAAGATTTCATATCTAGCGTTTCAGGGTGCAATTAGCGCGCAGTATTACACAACGAAATTTCAGGCTGGAAAGACAATAGTCAAACAGGCTACTGATAAGGGTGAAATTGATGTTGATCCATATGCGATGACACCGAGAGATGATGCAGAATCACTCGCATATTGGGGAACTCTACTTAATCAAATTAGATGGGGTGAAGGTACGGAAAGTGAGATCGAAGCTCCCGATATTATGGGGAATTTCCCCAGAAAAGATGGACCCGCAAGGCCTTATCTGGAAAATGTTTTGACGGGATTGCGCAATACTGCAAACTTCTATAATCGACAAGACTATGCCTTGAATGTTTGGCTCGGGAATAATGCCACGAAACCAGACAACCTTAGAAATATCGGTTTCATGGATAAGAGTTTTGGATTCAAACGGGGACATGTCATGATCATGAATCATTCTCAGGATCCTTCGGGGAATTTTGTTAATGATGAGAGAGAAAAATTTTCAACACAAGGTGTATTTTATCAAAATTCAAGCAAAGGCGAGTTTGCGATTTTCCCAGGGAATAGGCCGGATGTTCAGGGTAATGAATATTCGATTTGGCGCGAGGCTATGTCGCAGGAAGGTGTTCGTGAAGCGACTGCGTTTTTTGATGGAGGCGAGTGTGCGAAATGGTGTGCCTTTTCCTTTGTTGTTCAATCTCGATCACTTGCCATTGGGCAGTTGAATATGGATTCAATCTTCAAAAGTAATTACAACTTACAGGAGATGTTCAATTTCACAGAAGTGCATTATGACCATAGTCATGAATTCAGATCGAGTATATCAGATACCTGGTACCTATGGGGACTCGTGTTGTCTGAAATTAGAAAAACAAAATAATGAGGTGGTTTATGAAGTTTAAACTGTTGATTATTGCAATGCTTTCATTGAATTTGTTGGCCGACGATGGTCCTGCCGCGCACTTTCTTGTTGTCGATCAAGAAGGTGTTCCCGTGCCGGGTGCGAAGGTCATGATTACCTGGTGGAGCGGTCATGGGGGATGGTATAAAGGGCGCGAGACAGGGCGTGTTGTCAGGGAACAGCCAACGAGTGACAAGGAGGGGCGTTTTGCCCTTGATCTCTCGGAACACCGTTCGCAAAACATCAGGAATGTGATCGCGCCGGGGTTCTTCTTTGAACGACGACTTAATTCTTACCTTAACGTTCTTCTTCAATGGCTGCCCAATACTCCCGAAACGCCTTATAAGATTGTCATGCGAAGAGCTCTTGAAGAGAAAGAACATCTGCTTGGATTGTATCCGCATTATCGATATTCTATGAAAGAGGGTGAAAAGAAGACCTTTCCGATTAGTGTTTTCGGTGGAAATTCCACACGAAGCGCAAGGGATGATTTCTTTCTTGAACCCCATTTCGACGCACGGACGAGGAAGTGGCACTTCGATTTATGGACGACGAATGAAACGACGGGCATCATCGCTTCGACGAATCGCGTTTTCTATGCGCCGGCAACGGGGTATAAAAAGAGAATTCGAGTTGAACAGGATGAGTATCTGGCTCGGTCGTTCACGCTGTATTTGAAGATGCATGAGCCTCAAATCTTTGTGATGTTTGAATTCGGCGTAGGCGATTTGGTGGCGAAGGGATGTGAAAATTCGGCGTGTTGCGAGTTCGCCTGCAGACGTTACCGAGTGAACCCGTTCGGGGGACGTACATTTGAACAAATTCGTTTGACGCGTCTCGTTGAGAGGCATTACTACGAAATTCAGGAGCGATTTCTCAAGTCCTTAGCCGAGGACCACCGCTATCCGCCTCGTCCAGATGTCGTCCGATTCGAAGCGAACTGTGAGCGGCGGGAGAAACTTGAGGAAATGTATCGGGATAATTCCCATATCGCCCAACAGTATTGCAACCAGATCTCGGAATTGAAGTATGGCAGCGAGCATCCGTCGAAGGAAGACGAGAAAAAAATGGCGGAACTTGCCGTGAAAGAAAAGTTCTACGGGGACAAGGCTGTAGCACTCAAAAAGGAATTGATGCGATTGGAAGAAGAGGCCCCGACATTGATCCTGCCGGAAGTGCCGGTCTCCAAACCGCCCAATGTTGTCCAACCAAACGATGAGTGATGACGATTTCGCGTGGACATTCCTTCGAGCGGGTTTTCCGCGTCCCGCGAAGCGAGTTTCGGCGTGTTCTGCATAATCCACGGGGGACAGTCCCTGCGAAGATTTCGGTGCGGAATGGTTGCGAGCCGAAATCTTCGTCCCTGATGCTGGGGTCTGTCCCCGTGCGAATCCTCAAGTGGCCCACGAGGTCGGCCCCCGTGCGATTCGAAGCGACTCTTCAATCTCTTCCCCTCGTCTCCACTCCTCCTGCGTGAAGCCCGTGGCAGCGGATGCGTCCCCCGCTTGCTGGCCGATTGTTTCCTAGTCGGAGTTTTGGCTTTACCGGCGGGGGCGTCTTTGGTAAAATGGTTGTGTGGTCGGCGCGGTTGGTTCAAAGGAGGTGGCGGATTGCCATGGCAGACATCTGGAAAACATTTCGGCGTTCATCGCCTCGACGTTGCCGTGGGGACTGTCCTCCACGGATTCAACTGTCGTTTGAAGAACCCTTGAAAAAAATTGCAGGATTTGGGGGCCGTTCATGGAATAAGATCAAGATGAGTAACATTCCCGATTTACAAGGAAATTTCGCATTGTCTGGCAATGGGAAGCCCTATCTGACCAATGTTTTGGCTAATGTCCGTACTGTCAATTTCTTTAACCGTAAGGACTACGCGCTCAACATCTGGGTCATGAACAACTGTTCAAAGCCAGACAATCTGGAAGGCGTGTTTAAACATGACACGAGTTTCAACTATGGATCGTCTGAGATAGTCGACGAGGGTTCTGAGACCAGACAAACCCAAGTAGGTTTCTATCGACATACTGAAACATTGGGGAAATTGTGTATCGACCCTGTTGGCGATGAATGGGCTCGCTGGTGTGTGTTTTCGTTCGTAACGCCAACGCGTTCTCTCGCTTTTGGTCAGCTTGACATGAATGGTGTCGTGAACCGTAAGGTGTCTTTAAAGGATTATGGGTATGGCAATGACCACTATGGGCACAGCCGGCAGTTCCGTTCGAACATAACAGATGTGTTTGAGATTTGGTCCATCGTCAAAGATGAAATCGAGAGACCTTTCATGCCAGATCAAAACCAGAATGTAAATTCAGTGGAGGACTAACCATGAAAATCGCAATGATAGTTGCTTGCTTTGGGTGTTTGTTGTCAAGATACGCGTTGTGTGGATCGGTTCACTTTCTGGTCACAGATCAGGAAGGACGATCGGTTCCGGAAGCGTTCGTGCAGTACGGCTGGGGGGATGTTGAAAACGACTACTTCGTCGAGCGAAAGCAGTGGCAGAAAACAGACGCAATGGGACGACTCGTAGTGACATCGGAGGAACAGCGCACTTATGAGGTCAAAGCCGCCGTGAGACAGGGGTATCGATACGAGAAATTCTTGAATCCAAATCGCCTGAGTGATTGCACCGAAGAAAAATGCACGGAAGCCAATCCCTTTCGCATTGTTCTGCGAAAGCTTCTGGATGAGAAGGCGTGTCTGCTTGACTGTCGATATGTCCCTCCGCGCGACCCCTATTCGTTCCCAATCGATGTTGACATCTTTCGGAAATTCTGCAATGATCGATCATGCGGTGACCGATACAGTTATACGGACTTTACCGTCAAACCGCATTTCGATCAGGCGACGAAGAACTGGACGTTGACAATTGTCACGACGAATGCCAATTGTGGCCTCATCGCTACGACAAACCGCGTCTATTGCGCTCCTGAGACGGGATATGCACAACAGGTGGACATTTCTCGGGAGTTTTATACCAACGAGGCGTTCACCCTCTATTGTCGAACGCGAGACCCGCAGATATATTGTATGATTGCTTTTAGACCGGCTCATGACTTCGATTTTGATGATTCGCCCAAGGCGTTTTTCCGATTTAGGTATGACATGGCCCTCGTCAATCCGACGGGAGGACGTAGCCTTGAAAACGACGACGAACTCAAGGCCATGGACATAGCCGAGTCCATTTGTATCAATGCACTGGAATCGTTGCTGTTCGACCACCGCTATCCTCCTCGACCGGACATTCGGGCTCGTGTCGAGAACCGCAAGCGGAGGTCGGCGGTTGAAAAGGAGTTGAAACTGTTACAGGACAGAGCTGACGAATGCTATCGACTGGAAATCAAACCGCTTCGGGATAAAAACAAAGGATTGTCGACAGAAGAGCTGGATAAGATATTAGAACCTGCACGACGAAAAGTCTGGAAGATCCGCGATCAAATGCGACCACTTCAATGCAAGCTTGAAGAGTTGGACAAGGAGATATTGACGCTTGTGCTGCCGGAGTCCAAACCTGCCAATGTTGTCCAGCCAAACGATGAGCGATGACGATTTCACGAGGACATTCGTGTGGAGTGGAGCGTCGCTCGTCGAGCGGGAGGTTGAAAAATGGGTGAACTTTAGCCTTATTTTGTCTTCCATCAGTTTCGGGCGTTTGGTACAATATCGCCGTCCCCGTCTTGCTTCGCGTGGGGACAGTCCACATTGAGTTCGCGTGGGGACAGTCCCCATTGAGTTTTAACGACGAAAGGAACAGATGATGAAAATGTTTTTTGTTCTTATGTCGCTCGCTGCCTCGGTTTGGGGTGGGGAAGCGGAGAGTGCCCACATCCTTGTTGTCGATCACGTGGGGCGGCCGGTCGCCGGCGCCAACTTGGTGTTGTTTGGATTGGAGATACGCAATTCGCCGGCAATCAAGGAACGTGATGGTTATGATGTCTTTGTACAGTCAGATGAGTCCGGCCGAGTGGAAATCAAACTCGGCGAGGGTAGTTATGGCTCTCTTCAAAAGCTATGGAAAGACGGATACAAATTTGAGGAGTTCCAAAATCCCGCGATTCACAGCTACATCACCGTGAAGGACACGCTCGAGAATCCTCATAAATTCGTATTGCGAAAATTGGAGGACGAAAAGACTTGCATGTTGAACCCAATTGGTGTCAAGTTCCCTGCTGGATGGAGGAATATTGAGGATTGCCATTATCGTTTCAGCCAGAGAAACGGAAGAAAGCGAGCAGACATCGACTTCTTCCGTAGGGTTAGCGAAGCTAAACCCGAGCGGAACCATCTGCGATATACGGATTTTTCCGTTGAACCACATTTCGATTCCAGTTCGCGACGATGGTCGTTCACGCTCATGACGACTAATTCCGGCTGCGGAATCATTGCGACGACCAATCGCGTGTTCATGGCTCCGGAAAAGGGGTATAGTCAACAAGTAAAGGTGTCTCCAGAACTTTACGCCCATCCCTGCTTCACGCTCTATTTTCGCACGCGAACGCCCCGTGTCCATGCCATGATTCCATTTGCCTCTGGAGAATATTTTGGCATAAAGGGATATGCAGGTAATGATTCTGAAGCACCGTATTTCGAATTTGGTTTTGAGAACGTTTTGATCAATCCGACAGGCGGGCGGACTTTCGAGGAGGATGATTCCCTGGACGAGGCAGTGATGGGTGGAAGTGTCGCGGATACGATACGTTTTGATGCATGGGACGATTTTCTGTTCGAGCACCGTTATCCTCGCCCGCCCGACGTGCCCGCGCGCATCAGGAATCGAAAAGCCAAAAAGATTCTTTTGAAAGAGTTAATGGAGTTGGAGGATAAAAGTCGGGAATTGAAGCAACAGATAAAACAAATCAAGTCTAAAATGGCCGGAAGCTCGCCTGCGCAAATAGAGGAGGCGACGAAGGCGCTGCGGACGGAAGACGAGCGCATTCAAGGTCTGGCCAGCGCAAGAGGGCAGGAATGCGTTCGTTTGGACAAGGAGGTTCATACCCTCTTCCTTGAAAGCAAATGATGAGTCCCCGGTTTGTTTCCAGGGAGGTGAATAATGAAATCGTGTGTCCTTCTGTTGTTGATGCCGTGGCTTCTTCTCTCTCGCCCTACGGTTAATTTGATGGTCGTGGACCAATTTGGTGTTCCTGTCGAAGATTGTGAAATCAGTATTGGTTACTACGAAAAAAACTTTTCAGGAAGTCTCTTGCCTCCTAAAAGGGAAACTTTGAAATCTGCTCGCGATGGTCGTGCCGATACGAATATGTCGTTAAAGCGATGGGTTGAGATTCTCGATGCGAAAAAGGATGGTTATGTGTATGAAAGATATTTGAATCCTGGCAGAAACAAGGTGCTGATCCCCAGTCGAGCTCCGCAGGATAACCCCTATCGGATTGTCCTGCGAAAGAAAGAGCCGGCTCGTTCCTTCTGCCTTGTTTGCAATTATAGTAATCCCTATTATTGCGATGGTGGGAAGTGCGAACCGATCACTGTCGATATGTATGCCGAATCAAGGGAAGCGTACGATTCAAAGGGTGATGGGTATCGGGATTTCCATGTTTGCCCATCTTTTCACGCCGAGTCGAATTGTTGGACTGTGGCATTCTGGACGACCAATGAATGTTCTGGTATTATTGCCACGACCAATCGGGTGTTTGTCGCTCCAGACAAAGGGTACGTGAAACATGTCGAAGTCTCGCAGGAGGTCTACACCAATTCGTCCTTCACGCTATATCTCCGCACACGGACCCCCCAGGTGTTCATGATGCTGCCGTTCGATAACGAGAGTGGCGTTGTGCGGACTAAACCGTCAGATCCGCGTTTCCATATTTCCATTCCACGTTCGATTTTGAATCCCTATGGTCGAAGGGAATTCGAATATGATGACCGGATTGAGAAAATCGGAAGTGAATGTGCTCGGGATTTGACGCAGGAAGCCTGGCGTTCGTTATTGCTGGATCGCATTTATCCTCGCCATCCGGATCTGAAGGCAAGAGCCGCTAACTTGGAAAGGCGCCGAATATTGGAGGATGAGATTTCGAAATGGCATGTCCGCCGGTATGAATTGAACATGAAGATCGAAGAGTTTCGCAAGTCGCATCCTCAAGCGACCAAGGAGGAGGTTGTGCGTGCAACTGCTCCTTATCAAAAGGAACTTGATTCATCCCATTCTCTCTATCGCGACAAGGCGTTGGAGCTTGATCGATTGTGTAATGAGGCTCATACGCTTTCTCTTCCAGAATAGAGTGGTATGATTCACGGGTTCGGGGATGGAGGCGTTTGGGCATAGAGGACTGTTTCTGACTCGTCCTTCCCTGCTGAACGGAAATGTCGCAATGCAAAATACGAAGGTAGACTTCTACGTCGTCATGTCTGAAAGAGGAGTTTGTATGAAACTGAAAGAGATGATTGTCGTTTGTTTGTCCTATCTGTCCCTTGGAGAATTGTTTGGCGGATCAGTTCACTTCCTGGTCACTGATCAGGAAGGGCATCCTGTTCCCGGTGCATTTGTGAAATTGAAGTGGTGGGACTTGCCTGACGGCAGCCCGTATCCCGTCCCTCACGAGAAATGGTTCCAGGCAACGGAGAACGGGAGGATTGTCGCCCCAGTTGAAGAAGATGAAGACCGTCATGTTGAGGCCGCAGGCAAGAAAGGGTACAGATATGAGGACTATCTAAATCCCAATCGGACCGAATGTGCCACGCCGCAAGAACATTCTGAATCCAATCCCTTTCGCATTGTTCTGCGAAAGCTTCTGGATGAGAAGGCGTGTCTGCTCGACTGCCGATATGTTCCCCCGCGCGACCCCTATTCGTTCCCAATCGATGTTGACATCTTTCGGAAATTCTGCAATGATCGATCATGCGGTGACCGAGGCTCGTGCGGCTTCGGGGGCAAGCGTACGCCCTCCGCGTGAGGTACGTTCGGCTGACGGCTCCGAAGCCGCGCGAGCCTCCACCCGCACGGGGCAGGAGCGCTCGGCGCGCAGGAGGCTGAGAAATGGGTAAACTCCAGACGTAGGGACGATTCCTCTTCGGTTGAAATTTTGATATACTATCCCTTCACGGAGAAAGGAGAACGGGAAGATGAATTGTTTTGTGCGGATTGTCGCCTTTGTGGCGATGATGGCCTCTTTCGGCGGTGGGGCGGTGGAACGGGCGGTGGCGATTGGGGCGTTTCCGGATTTTAGCACCGTCGGGTATCATCATGGCGATAGGGCCTTGCCTCGTTTGCCTGTGGTGAAACGCCTCTCGGCCCCGGTGGACGGGGCTGATGCGGGAGGGCTCATTCAGGCGGCGATCGATGCGATGACGGGGCCCGGTGCAATCTTTCTTGAAGCGGGGACCTATCACATCGAGGGAACGATTCGGCTCAATCGGCCAGGTGTCGTGCTGCGGGGTGCTGGCGCGACGACCGTTTTTCTTGCAACGGCGCGGCGGCAGCAGACGCTCATTCGGATGGGCGGGGAGAAGGGGTGCTTGCGTAACGAACGGACGGCCGTCGATATCGTGACGCCGGTTCCCGTCGGGCAGATGTGGGTGGAGGCGACCGGCGAGGTGCCGTTCAAAGCGGGTGCGCGCGTGTGCGTGTTTCGCCCGGGTACGCAGAATTGGATCCACGACTTGGGCATGGACCGCATCCCGCCGCGCAAGGACGGCCGCAAGGTCTCCCAATGGAGGCCCAAAGGGTATATGCTCTCTTGGGAACGCGAGGTACGGGCCGTCAAGGGACGGCGCATTTTCCTCGACGCGCCGATCATGATGGCACTTGAGGCGCAATACGGCGGTGGTCGGTTGATCGCCTGTACCTCGGCGCGTGTGACGGAGTGCGGGGTGGAAGATCTCGTGTGCGACAGCGTGTATGATGCTACGCAAAGGGACAAGAAGGGGAACTTCATCGACGAGCGGCATGGCTGGACGGCGATCGACGTGCGGAACGCCGAGAACTGCTGGGTGCGGAAGGTGACGTCTCGCCACTTCGGCTTTGCGCTCGTGGGGCTCAACGGCGGGGCGCGGCTCTGCACGGTGGCGGATTGCCGGGTGTGCGAGCCGGTCTCCCAGGTGACGGGTGGGCGGCGCTATGGATTCAATATCACGGGCGGCGAGATGTGTTTGGTGCGCGACTCTTCGGTGGACTATGACCGGCACGGCTTCGTGACCAATCACGGTACGCCGGGGCCGAACGTGTTTCTGCGCTGCACGGGCACGCACATGCAAGCCGACATAGGGCCGCATCAGCGGTGGGCGACGGGCTGCCTCTACGATGGCGTGAGGACGGATGGTGCGCTCAATATCCAGAATCGTAGCAACATGGGCACGGGGCATGGCTGGGCAGGGGCGAATTTCATTCTCTGGAACTGTACGGCCTCGAGCCTCATCTGCCACAGTCCGCCGGTTTCCGGCAAAAACGCCGCCATCGGCTGCGTGGGGCGGGCCAATCAGGGAAGAAGCGCAACTGCGGGCGAATGGATTTCCCCCGGGCGCCCCGTCATGCCGAAGTCTCTCTACGAGGCACAGCGTCAAGCCCGGAAATGAGTCGATGCCTGATGCTTGGTACCTGGTGCCGGGTGTTGGCAAGCGGCCGTCGTTTTCGAGTTCGAAACCGCCTTCGGACCGAGGATGTTTCGTCTCGAACGGCCCCCTCCTTTGGGAATCTTCCACCGATTGATTTTCGATTTGCTTTTCTGCAGGTATTGGGATATAATGAACGAAATTCGATTCAGAAAGGGGAAGTCAATGGATTTGAAAAAGATGGTTTCGATGATCGTTGGCGCTGTTTGCGCGTTGGCGGTCGAGGCGGCGCAATACCATATCACGACGCCTGTAACCCACAGCGGCATCTGGTCGATTGGCGGGGGCAACATCACCCACGTCGAACCGGGCGGGTCCGAGGTGGTGAACAAGTCCAGCGGCAACTGCTACATTGAAATTCTGGCGACGACCGCGGCGATGCCCGCCGAATTGTGGGTGGAGGGCGGTTATGTCCAGTCGGAAGTGCTGGCGCTGCGCGGCGAATACTCGACCTGCCGTGTGTATTCCGGGTTGATGACGTTGACCGGGGGAGGATTTCTCTTTGACGGCGGAGCGTCTGTGGGCGGGCGCGTGTGGTTGATCGGCGGTACCTGCGAGGCCGCGGTCAATTTCCGTAAATGTGCGATCGCGGAGCTGCGAATGGGCGGCGGTCGGCTCATTTCCCCCACCTTGGGGGGTGACAACATGGACAAGGCCAAGATCTATTTTGATTTGACGAATACCGCCTATGCGGTGACGGGAAACTACCGGACCAGCGATCGCTACGCCATCAAGGCGACGACGCCGATCACGCAGGCGCCGAAGTCGCTGACAATCACCGGCACGCCCGTTTCGGGGTGTGCCTATGGCCTTGTGGACGGTCGTACGTCAGGGATGATGGCGTCTATTTTCGCGCGTCCGGGCTGACGATCTTCGTGCGCTGAACGGACCGCCCGCGGAGGTTGTGAATGAACTGGGCCTGAGGCGGAACGTATTTCGGGAGGAGAAAATGAAAATGGCGAAAACGGCAACGTGGAAAAATTGGGGGATCGGGTGCGGCGTTGAGGTCGTTCTGTTCCTGATTGTCTTCTTTTGTTGCAAGGCGAATACGGGGGCGCAGTTCCTTTTTAACATGATGCTTCTGGCGATTCCGATGAACGTCTTGCGGAAGATGCTCTTCAGCGAGACGACGCCGAAATGGCTGCGTGTGGGATGGGGGCCGCTCGGCGCGGTGCTTGCGCTTGCGCTCGCGTTCCTTTTCCCGATCGAATTTGTGAAAAATCCAAGGAGGTACGTGCCGGAAACGTCAAAGGCCTCCGCGAGGGGACAGCCTGCGAAACCCGCGCCCGAGCGGCCGCCGGAAAAGGTGGAAGACGTTTTGGCCGAGCTGGATGCGCTTGTGGGCCTTGAGGGCGTGAAGGCCGAAGTGCACCAGCTCGTGAACCTCGCGCGCGTCAACGAGGCGCGCCGGCAGCAGGGGCTCAAGGTGCCGCCGATGAGCTTCCACATGGTCTTCACGGGCAATCCCGGCACGGGCAAGACGACGGTTGCGCGCCTTCTCGCGCGGGCGTTCGTGGCGCTTGGGATCATCCACAATCCACGGCTCGTGGAAGTGGACCGCTCGGGCCTTGTAGGGCGCTACACGGGCGAGACGGCGGTCAAGACGAACCAGAAGATCGACGAGGCGATCGGGTTGCCCCTTAAACGCAACGCGCGCGGTGAAATCGATGAACTGACGGAGGCCGAACGCCAGGCGGCGATGGACAGCGCGCCGGGCGGCGTCCTTTTCATCGACGAAGCCTATCAGCTCGTGAATGGCGACAACGACAGCTACGGCAAGGAGGCGATTGCCACCGTTTTGAAGCGCATGGAAGATGCGCGCGACAAGCTCATCGTCATCGCGGCGGGCTATACGGACGAAATGCGCGACTTCCTCGATGCGAATTCGGGCCTGCGCAGCCGGTTTGCGAAGCAGATCGAGTTTGCCGACTATACGACGGGCGAACTCGTGCAGATTTTCCGTTCGATGGCGAAGAAGAACCAGTTCTCGCTCGCCCCCGACCTCGAAGCCGGCCTCCCTGCGGCGATCGCGCAACTCACGAAGAAGCGCGATCGAACGTTCGGCAACGCCCGCTTCGTGCGCCAGCTCTTCGAGGATGCAACGGGGCGCCAGGCCAATCGCCTCGCGAAGGCGGGAACGCTCGATTCCGCGGCGTTGACGACGCTTGCCTTGGCCGACCTCGCGCTCAAGGAGGAGAAGAAGGACGTGCGCGCGCCGACGATCGACGAGGTGCTGGCCGAACTCGATGCGCTCACGGGGCTCGGGCCCGTCAAGGCGGAGGTTCGCAAGCTCGTCGCCACGGTGCGGGTGAACAAGCTGCGGGCGGAGAAGGGCCTCGAAAATAACGTGACGATGAGCTATAATTTCGTCTTCACGGGCAATCCCGGCACGGGCAAGACCACGGTGGCGCGGATCCTCGGGAAGGCGTTTCGGGCGCTTGGCGTGTTGGACCGCGCGAATTTCGTGGAGACGGACCGTTCGGGGCTCGTGGCCAAATACGAGGGCCAGACGGCCGCGAAGACGAACAAGCTCATCGATTCCGCGATGGGGGGCATCCTTTTCATCGACGAGGCCTATCAGCTCAACCAGGGCGAACACGACCAATACGGTTCCGAGGCCGTGGCAACGCTTCTCAAGCGCATGGAAGATGCGCGTGGCTCGATGGTGGTGATCATCGCAGGCTACAAGAACGAGATGAAGAAGTTCATGGCGATCAATTCGGGGCTTGAGAGCCGATTCAATCGCACGATCGAGTTCCCCGATTATACGACGAAGGAACTCGCGGCGATTTTTCGGTCGATGGCGAAGAAGGGCCGCTACAAGCTCTCGCCGGACGTCGAACATTGGCTCGAACCGTTCATTGGGCTGCTCACGCGGGAGAAAAAGGCCACCTTCGGGAATGCCCGGTGGGCGCGGAACCTCTTCGAGAAGGCGGTAGAGCGCCAGGCGCTGCGCGTGACGGAGCTCAAGGACCCGTCCGCAGAGGAACTTGTGACCCTGCGCCTGAAGGACGTGGGCATTTCGCTCAAGGACCCGAACGCATCGGACGAGGACTGACGATAACTTCTCATTGACAATTCTGGGGCGAAAAGGGTATACTGTTCCTGTTTTTGGAGCGAAGAGAAAAGAAATAGACAATATGCAATCTGGTGAACAGGACGTTCGTAATGTCGTCATCTTGGGAAGTGGGCCTGCGGGGCTCACAGCCGCCATCTATGCTGCCCGTGCGAATCTGCGGCCGCTCGTCATCGAGGGCCTGCAAAGCGGCGGGCAGTTGATTCAGACGGCCGACGTGGAGAACTATCCCGGGTTTGTCGAACCCGTGGGGGGCGCAGCGCTCATGGGGGCGATGCGCCAGCAGGCCGAGCGGTGCGGCGTTCAATTCCTGATGGACGAGGTGACGGGCCTTGATCTTGCCGGCGCGACGAAGCGGTTGGAGACGATGATGGGCAGTACGATCACGGCGCGGGCCCTGATCATTGCGACGGGTGCGGCGGCGCGCTGGACGGGCCTCGCGGGCGAGGCGAAGTACCGCAACCGCGGCATCAGCGCATGTGCAACGTGCGATGGCGCCTTTTACAGGGGCAAGGACGTGGTGGTGATCGGCGGGGGCGATACGGCGATGGCCGATGCGCTCTATCTCGCGCGGCTCTGTGCGAGCGTGACGGTGATCCATCGGCGCGATCGGTTCCGGGCGTCGAAGGTGCTCGCGGAGCGTGTCTTGGCGACGGCCAACATCACCGTTCTTTGGAACACGGTGGTAGATGAATTCCTCGGCGATGGGAAGCGGCTTTCGGCTCTGCGCCTCAAGAACGTGCTGACGGGTGAGTGCGCGGAGCGGGCGGCGGCGGGGGCTTTTGTGGCGATCGGCCACGACCCGACGACGAAGTTCCTGGCCGGCAAGGTCGATTTGGATGCGGCGGGCTATGTGGTCGTTTCGCGGCAGCGTACGAGCGTGGAAGGTGTCTTTGCAGCGGGCGACTGCGCCGATCCCTACTACAAGCAGGCGGTCATCGCGGCCGGTGCGGGCGCGGCGGCGGCTCTGGAGGCCGAGGCCTATCTGCAGGCCTCGGGCGAGATGTAAGGCGGGCGAAACGGCGATGGACAAGACGAATCTGAGAGACATCGCGCAGGCGATTGCGGCGCATAAGCTTTGGGAGAAGGCGGCGCGCCATAATTGGGCGCTCGTGTCGCAATCAAGCGAACATCCCTACATCGCTTCGGTCGTGGCCGAGAAGGCGCCGAGCATGGTGGAAGGGCGGTTGATGCTGTTCCCCGGCCTGAACGTATTCCGCGATTATGTGCTCTCGCGCCAGGTGGCCGATTTCGGCGTTTACATGAGCCCGCTTGAAATTCCGCATTTCGAGGTTGTGGGTACGCGTATGGGGCGGGTTGAAGTGTTCCTGTACGAGCCGGGGTATCTGCCCGTACCGCCCACGCCGGAGCAGAGCGCGTTCTACGCGCCGCTTCTCTACGAATGCTATGGGTTCCTCCTGCGGCTTGCGGAGAATCCCGAGCTGCCGCTCGCCTACGTCGAGAAGAAGGCGATGTTCGCGCGTAAGGAAGTGGTGAACGATCGTTGGATCGACGGGCCGCTCGTCTTGCCGCAGGAAGAGGTGGTGCAGCTGCAGGAGCGCATTACGCTCAAAACGGCCGACTGCGAGAAGGCGAAGGCGCTCCCCGTCTTCCCAAAGGACGTGTGGGAGCTTGATTACGTGCTTCTGCCGAACTTCCACACGCCGCCGCCGAAGTCTCGTTTTCTCTACTTGCTCGTGGCGGTCAATCAGGCGACGGGCGAGCGGATCGTGTGGCAGCGGCTTTCCGTGGATGGTCGGGAGCGGGGGCTGGAGCGCCTTTGGGAGAACCATGCGCAGCGCGTTCTGGATGCCATTCTCGCCTTTGGGCGCGTGCCGGGCGAAATCCATGTGCGTACGCGCCGCATGATGCGGTTCATTCGTCCGCTTGGTTTGCAGCTGCCGTTCAAGATCGTTCAGCACGCGCAGTTGCCGAAACTCGATAAAGTTCTTAAGACGACGCTCCAGACGGGAAAGGTCTAATCCATGTTTGATTTGAATCAGAATATTCCATTTTTTCTTTCGCTTGTTTTCATTGTGGGCGGTCTCGTCGTTTTGTCGAAGAGTGCGGACTGGTTTGTGGATGCGGCGGCGCGCCTCGCGCGGGCGTTTGGCGTTTCGCCCCTCATCGTGGGCATGGTGATCATCGGCTTTGGGACGAGCGCGCCGGAGCTTGCGGTGTCGGTTCTCTCGGGGTTGGCCGGCCAGTCGAACCTCTCGCTCGGGAATGCCTATGGCTCGTGTTCGTTCAATCTCGCGGTGATTCTGGGCGTTG
Source organism: Kiritimatiellia bacterium (assembly GCA_045617985.1). GTDB lineage: Bacteria > Verrucomicrobiota > Kiritimatiellia > RFP12 > UBA1067 > RUG572. The sequence continues at coordinate 5,614 of JAZLJP010000041.1, read as the reverse complement.
CGGCGCTCATCTGGCCGATCAAGGTGAAGCCGTCCGTGACCTTTTTCGGCGTTCCGCTTCTCTTGGGCGTCACGGCGCTGTCGTATCTTCTCGTGCGTGACATGGATTTCGCGCGGCTGAACGGCGTCATCCTTCTCGTCGCCTTCGCCGTGATCATGCCGTTCTACTGCTGGTTCGATCAGGTGAAAGGCGCGAAGAAGAAGGATGAAGGGGGGGCTTCCGAACCACCCGCCGCGCCGCCAGCACGGCCGAAGGCGCGTATTGGGGATTTCGCGCTGCTCGTTGTGGGGCTTGTGCTCCTCGTTGCCTCTTCGCATGTGCTCGTGTGGGGGTGCGTGGACTTCGCGCGCGACGTGCTGGGCGTCTCTCCGCTTCTCATCGGCCTTACCGTGGTGGCGGCGGGCACGTCGCTCCCGGAACTCGCAAGTGCGGTTGCCTCCGCACGGCGGAAAGAGCATGAGTTCGTCATCGGCAACATCGTGGGCTCGAACCTTTTCAATATGCTCGCGGTAGTGGGCCTTGCGGGGACGATTGCGCCGTTCAACGGTTATAGCAGGTACATCATTTCGCGTGATCTGCCTGCGATGGCGCTCTTCACGCTTGCGTTGGCGGTCTTTGGCGTGAACTGGCGGGCGCCGGGGCGCCCCGGCCGTATCGTCCGTTGGGAGGGGGCCATCTGGATCGTTGGCTTCCTCGTCTATTTGACGGCGATGATTCTTCAGGAAACGGGCCATTGGCCGAAGTGAAAAAAGAAGGTGGAGGAACGAAAATGAGAAAAGGCATTATTCTAGCCGGTGGTGCGGGAACGCGTTTGCATCCGCTCACGCGCGTTGTCTCGAAGCAGCTTCTGCCCGTTTACGACAAACCGATGATTTTCTACCCGCTTTCCACGCTCATGCTGGCGGGAATCCGCGAGGTGCTCATTATTTCAACGCCGCAGGACCTGCCGAATTTTCAGCGGCTTCTCGGCGATGGTTCCGACCTCGGGATGCGCTTCGCCTACCAGGTGCAGGAAGTGCCGAACGGGCTTGCCCAGGCGTTCGTTTTGGGGCGCGACTTTCTCGGCGGCGACGATGCCTGCCTCGTTTTGGGCGATAACATCTTCTACGGGGCAGAGCTGCCGCATCTCCTCAAGGAGGCGAATGCGAGTACCGCGCCGACCGTTTTCGGCTATCGTGTGGCCGATCCCGAGCGCTATGGCGTTGTCTCCTTCGGGGCCGACGGACGCGCCGAAACGATCGAGGAAAAACCGGCGAAGCCGAAGTCGAACTATGCCGTGGTGGGGCTCTACTTCTATCCGAACGACGTTGTGGAGATCGCTTCCGCGCTCAAGCCGTCCGCCCGCGGCGAATATGAGATTACGGATGTCAACCGCGAATACCTGCGCCAAGGGCGCCTCCAGGTGAAGCAGATGAGCCGCGGGTTCGCCTGGCTCGATACGGGCACGCACCAGTCGCTTGCAGACGCGACGAACTTCGTGCGCGCAATCGTCGAGCGGCAGGGCCTTCAGCTCTCCTGCATCGAGGAAATCGCCTGGCGGCGCGGCTGGATCGACGATGCGCAGCTCCATCGCCTGGCTGACGGCTACGGCAAGTCGTCCTACGGCATCTACCTTCGTCAACTTGTGGGGTAAATCCGAATGCGCATTCTCATCACCGGCGGAAAGGGCATGCTCGGGCGCACGCTGCAGCGGCGCCTCGCCGCGCACACGCTTGCGCTTGCCGATCTGCCCGAAACCGATATCCTTGATTGCGCCGCGCTCACGGCGGCCTTTGCCGCCTTTGCGCCCGATGTGGTGATCCACTGCGCGGCGATGACGCGCGTTGACGACTGCGAAACCGAACGCGAAAAGGCCTACCGCCTGAACGGCATGGGCAGCGCAAATGTGGCGACGGCCGCGCGCGCGTGCGGCGCGCGGCTCATCGCGATTTCCACCGACTACGTATTCGCGGGTTCCGCGCCCGGCGAAACGCCGTTTTCGCCCTCGACGGAAGAAGGGTATCTCGAAACGGATTTTCCCCACCCGGGCACCGTCTACGGCGCGAGCAAGCTCGCAGGCGAACGGTCGGTGCTCGACCTCTTGCCGGAGGCGACGATCGTACGCATCGCCTGGCTCTACGGTGCGGGCGGGCCGAGTTTCGTTCACACGATGGCACGCCTCGGCGGGGCGGCGGGCGAGGCGCTCAAGGTGGTGGACGACCAGCGCGGCAATCCCACCTCTACGGACGCGGTGGCGGACCTTCTTGCGTTTCTCCTCGACCATCCCGAGGTGCACGGCATCGTGCATGGCACCTGTACGGGCGTTTGCAGCTGGTACGACCTCACGGTTGAACTCTTCCGTCTCCTCGGGCTCACGCGCGCCCTCAAGCCCTGTACCACCGAGGACTTTCCGCGCCCCGCGCCGCGGCCGGCGTTCTCGGCGCTCGCGAAGGGCGTTCTTGGAAAGCTCGGCTATACGATGCCCGCCTGGCAGGCGGCTCTTGCGGATTTCGTGGCGAAGGAATTCCCTTCGGCCTCCCTTTCACCTAACACGACAATGGAACACGTATGAAGAAAATCCTCCTCATCCTCGCTTTGGCTGCGTTCGTCGCCGGTTGCGACGAGAAGAATGCCCGCACGGTGACCTCGCTTTGCGGCGGCGGCTGGAAATTTACGCGCGATACGACGGAACAAGGCACGCTCGAGGCCTATCCGGCGAAATTCAACGACTCCGGATGGAGCGAGGTGGAAGTGCCGCACGACTGGGCGATTGCCGGGCCCTTCGAGCCGGAGGGCGATACGCACACGGGGCGCCTTCCGTGGCGGGGCGTGGGTTGGTACCGGCGCACGTTCAACCTCTCGAGCGCGCAGTTCCGGCAGGTCGAAGCCGGCGGGGCGCTCTGGCTCGAGTTCGACGGCGTGATGGCGGATGCGCAGGTCTTCATCAACGGCAAGCGCGCCGGCGGCTGGCAATACGGCTACATGAGCTTCCGCGTGGATGCTTCGCCGTTCGTGCAGGCGGGCGAGAATTCGCTCGCCGTTCGGGCCGATACGCGCGACCATCGTTCGCGCTGGTATCCGGGCGCGGGCCTCTATCGCGCGGTGCGCCTTGTTTCGGCGCCGGCGGTGCACATCGTTCCCGGAAGTGCGTTCATCACCACGCCCGGCGTGACCCGGGAGAGCGCAACCGTGCACGTGACGTTCACGGTGACGAACCGGCTTGCCGTGGCGACGGCGGTCAAGGCCGGCTTCCGCATCGATTCGGCCGGCGACAGCGCGCCGCGCCGGTGGCGGGCGCCCGCTGCGGCGGATGGCACGAAGTACACGCTTCCGCCGCATGGTGCGGCGTCGTTCGCGTTCGACGTGGAAGTGCGCGAGCCGCGGCTTTGGGACGTCGAGTCGCCCTCGCTCTACTTGGCGCGTATCGGCGTGGCAGCCGAGCAATTGGGCGAGGTGGCGGATGTGGAGACGGTGCGCTTCGGTATCCGCACGATCGCCTTCCCGCCGGACGACGGCTTCCATCTCAACGGCCGGCGCGTGCAGCTCCACGGCGTTGACCTGCATTCCGATCTCGGGCCGCTCGGCATGGCCTTCAACCGTAGCGTCATGCGCCGCCAGCTGCGCATCATGAAGGACATGGGCGTGAACGCGCTTCGCACGTCGCACAACGCGTGCGACCCGCAGGTGCTGGAACTCTGCGACGAAATGGGCATCGTCGTATGGAACGAGTGCTTCGACAAGTGGGACGGCACGAGCGGCCGCCGCGCGAGCCAGAACCTTGAAGACTATGTGGAGCGCAACCTGCGCGCCTTTGCCGTGCGCGACCGCAACCACCCCTCGGTGATCGCCTGGTCGATCGGCAACGAGATCGCGCCCACCGACGGAACGAAGAACGGCATGAACGCCGAGCGCTTCCGCCGTTTCCGCGCCGCCATCCGCGCATTCGACACGACGCGCCCCGTGGGCATCGGCTGCTGCCACGCGAATGCCGTCGACTGGGGCATGTTCGCGGAGCTCGACATCTCGGGCTGGAACTACTCCGCGCGCTACCATGCGGTGCGCGCGCGCCATCCCGACAAACCGATTCTCTACACGGAAAGCGCGAGCGCGCTGAGCTCGTTCGGCCACTTCGAGCAGCCGCCGGCGCCGGAGAAGACGGCCTACGACCGCGCCGCGCGCGAAGTGGGCGGCTACGACCACAATTCCGCCGCATGGAGCGACATTCCCGACCTCGAGTTCGAGCGTATGGAGAGGGATCGCTATGTGGGCGGCGAGTTCGTGTGGACGGGTATCGACTATCTGGGCGAGCCCACGCCCTACGCGAGCTTCATTTCGAAGGACCTCCCCAAGCGCGAGCTCGCACGCAGTTCCTACTTCGGCATCTGCGACCTGATGGGCATCCCGAAGGACCGCTACTATCTCTACCGCGCCCATTGGAACACGAAGGCGCATACGCTCCACATCCTGCCGCATTGGAACTGGAAGGGGCGCGAGGGGAAGAACGTGCCCGTGTATGTGTATACGGACGGCGACTCGGCGGAGCTCTTCCTCAATGGCAGGTCGCTCGGCAAGCGGGTGAAGGGCGTGCGCCAGCAGCCGAAGAACTTTGCCCAGGGCAAGACCTATTCGTGCAGCTCGGAACAGAACAACGAGTCGGGCAAGAACCTTGCCGTGTTTGTCGCCGATGGCGACAAGGGAACGCGCTGGTGTGCGAAGGACGGTCGCAAGGGTGAATGGATTCAGGTGGATCTCGGCCAGAAGACGGACTTCCGCATGGTGGCCGTGACGGGTGAGCGCGGTGATGACCACTATGGTTGGACGGTCAAGGTTTCCGATGACGGACAGACGTGGCGCGACTATACGAAGAAGGCGCTTGGAAAGAGGCAGGCGTACGAGATCAAGGCCGAGTCGGCGCGTTATGTACGCCTCGTCATCGATCAGCTCAAGGAAGGGTCGTGGGCGTCCGTTTCCGAGCTCTTCGTCTCGGACGGCGCCGAACCCTACCAGCTCAATCCCTACTACGCCGTATGCGACGACTACCGCCTCCGCTGGTTCAACGTGCCGTACGAGGCGGGCGAGCTGAAGGTCGTCGCCTACAAGGGCGGCATGCGCCTCGGCGAGCGGACGATGCGCACGGCGGGACGTCCCGTCGCCGTAAAGCTGACGGCCGACCCTTACAATCCCGAAGGCGCGCGCACGCGCTTCGTGCAGGTCGACCTCGTCGATGCGTCTGGGGTGCGCGATCCGCTGGCGATGAGCCGCGTGAAGTTCGCGCTCGAGGGCCCGGGCAGGATCGTCGCCGTGGGCAACGGCAATCCGCGCGGACTCGACGTCTTCACCGACGTCGCCTCGCATCCGCTTTACTACGGCAAGGCGGTCGCCGTCGTTCGTTTCGACGAAGGGGCCTCCGCGCCGCTGAAGCTGACGGCTGCGGTGGACGGCCTCAAGCCGGCCGTGCTGGAGATCCGATGAAGGAAGGTATGAAACGAATTTTGTTCCGTGCCCTCATTGCCGCTTGCGCGATGCCGCTCCTTGGGGTGGCGGGGCCGACGGGACGCCCCGTTTTCGACGTCGAACCGCCGCAGGAGACCGGCGGGCCGGTCGTGAAGGCGGCGGACTTCGGGTTTTCGGCGAC
>JAZLJP010000040.1:0-19559 GCA_045617985.1 Kiritimatiellia bacterium | reverse complement strand
AGCGGGCGTAGTCGTGGTTGAGGTAGCCCGCGCGCGTTTGCATTTCGTAGTTCGCGGGGAGGTCCCAGATCGGCTGGGGCTGTACGTTCACCCAGGTTTCCGGGAGGCGCGAGGTGCCGCCGTAGAAGTCGTTGATCGGGCCCGATACGCTTGCGCCCGCCGCCCAGGAGAGTTCGCGGTGTTCGTACCAGGCTTCGTTCGAGGGAAGCGATTCGAGGCGATGGTCCTTGTCGAAGAAGTCGCGGTTCATGTGCGAATCGCTGAAGTAGGTGGCATGCACGCGCAGGGCGTCGCGTTCGGTGAGGTCGGCGCTATGGTCGAGCACCACGCGGTAGCGGCGGCGCTCGACGTCGCTGCCCCAATTCTGGTAGTTGCGGTGGTGGTTGCTCCAGCGGCGGCGCATGTAGCGGTCGTAGTCCTCATCCCAGGCGTTGTAGGCGGAAATCTTGCCGTGGCCGAGTTCGCGGAGGCTCCAGCGGAACGACTGGCCGAGGCCGAACCCGTTCTTCGTGCGGTAGTCCACCGCAGAGGAGGCGCCAAGCTTGTAGGGGTCTTCGGTACCGTCGTCATAGAGATCATAGACGTATTTCGTGAGGAGGAAGCCGCCCCAGCGGGAACGGTAGCCCGGAAGAACGCGCAGGCCATAGTCCGTATTGAGCGGGTAGTACCAGTAGGGCACCCAGAAAATCGGCACGTCGTAGTACCTGAGCCAGGCGTCCTTCACAAGGACGGCCTCGTTCTTGAGGTAGGTGAAATCGCCTCGCAATTCCCAGTGGAGATGGTCGACGTCGTTCGAGCACGTGGTCGCCTGGGCGGGCGTACCGAACGAATAGACGCTTCCGTCGTCGTTCCGGGAAACCCGATTGGAGTGGAAGCGATAGGGCGCGGCGACGGCCGAAACGTTCCCCGTGGCGAGTAGGGCCTGCGTCTTCGTATTGCCTTGCAGGTAATCGCCCTTGATTTCGAGATCGCCCTGGATCTTCTGCCCTTGCGACTTCGGCGGCAAGGGTGCCGGCGCGAGCAAGTCGAGCAGGGAGGGTTCCGCCGCCCAGACCGCGAGGGCGCTCGCGGCGAGGAGGAGGGGGAAGGCGTATGGCTTTTTCATCGTTTCATCTCCTGACGCAGATTTTACAGAGAAGGGATTCGATTAGACGGCGGGCTTGCCCGCACCGGACGTGTAGAGCACCTGCCCGCTCTCCGAATCGAGAATCGAATAGGTTTCCGGATGGCGGTGGAGTTCGGAGACGAAGGTGAGCTTCGTGTTGAACTGCGCCTGGAGCTGGGCGAGAATCTGCGCGTCTTCGGTGCGGAGGCGCTGCATGACGGCCGGCGCGATGACGATTTTCGGCACGAACGGACGCTTCTCGGCGTCGGCCTTGCGCAGAAGGGCGGTGAGCTGGCGCTGGAGCTCGATCGACACCGCCAGCGGCGACTTGACAACGCCGTGGCCGCCGCAGCAGGGGCACGTGCTCGAGAGCATGGAGAGGATCGATTCCTCGTGGCGCTGGCGGCTCATTTCAAGGAGGCCGAGCTCGCTGATTTCAAGGACGTTCGTACGGGCGCGATCGCGCTTCAGGGCGTCCTTGAGCGCGCGATAGACCTGCTTCTGGTGCTTGCGGCTCTTCATGTCGATCAAGTCCAAAACGACGAGACCGCCGATGTTCCGGAGGCGCAGCTGGCGCGCGACTTCCTCGACGGCTTCGAGGTTCACTTCGAGAATCGCCTCTTCCTGCGTGCCCTTGCCCTTGTGGTGGCCGGTGTTCACGTCGACGGCGATGAGCGCTTCGGTTTCGTCGATCACGAGGTAGCCGCCGCTTTTCAGCTTCACCTGGCGGTTGAAGGCGTCGTAGAGCTGGCGCTCTACGCCGAGGCGCTCGAACACGTTGTCGGCGCCTTCGTAGCGGCGCACCTTGCCGCGGGCGCGGCGGGAGATGCGGCTTGTGACGTCGCGGAGCTTTTCGAAGGTCTGTTCGTCGTCCACGACGACGCTATCGATGTCCTCCGTGAGCCAGTCGCGCACCACGCGTTCGACGAGATCCGGCTCCTGCCACACGCAGCAGGGCGTGCGGAGGTTCTTGACGTTGCCCTGGAGCTCGTGCCAGCTTTCGAGGAGGTTGCGCATGTCGCGCACGAACGAGGTGCCCTTGGCGCCCACGCCGGCCGTGCGCACGATGAGGCCCACGTCTTCGGGGAGGAGCAGGCGATCGAGGATCTTCTTGAGGCGCTTGCGCTCTTCGGCGTCGCCGATCTTGCGGCTCACGCCGCGCGTCTTCGTGCCGGGCATCATCACGAGATAGCGGCCGGGAATGGAGAGATTGGTGGTGACGCGCGGCCCCTTCGTGGAGATCGGGCCCTTGGTGACCTGCACGATGATTTCGGAGCCGGGCTTGAACTTTTCGTGGATTTCCTCCGTGGTGAGGCGCGGCGGCTTGCCGCGGCGGTTCTTGCCGCCCTTGCCGCCCTTGCCGTTCTTGCCGCCCTTGCCGTTCTTGGCGTTGTCGTCGTCATCGTCGTCGATTTCGTCCAGGAAGGCGTCCACGTCGGGCTGCATGTCCCAATAGTGGAGAAAGGCGTTCTTCTTGAGGCCGATATCCACGAAGGCGGCCTGCAGGTCGTCCTGGAGGTTCTGGATGCGGCCCTTGAAGACGCACCCCACGAGGCGTTCATCCTCGGGGTGTTCGACCATGTACTCTTCGAGACGGCCGTTCTCCATTACGGCGACGCGCGTTTCGAGGCGTTCGACATTGACGATGATCTCGCGCTTGATCTTGTTGCGCTTGAACCAATTGCGCACGGTGGTGACGACGGTTTGAATCACTGACATTTTGTTTGTTCCTTATTTTTTAAGTTGTTGTTGAAGGGGTTTGTTAAAGAGGTTTCTGTTGGTTGTGTTGTTGGTTTCCTGTTTGAAAGGTTCAAAAAAGGTCAATCTTCGATCTCCCGATGTACGCCCACGCTCTGCACGAAGCCGAGCGCGGCCATGAGGACGATGAGGAAGGTGCGCCCCGCACTGATGAAGGGGAGGGGCAGCCCCGTAATCGGCATGAGACCGATCGACATGGCGATATTGATGTAGACGTGGCAGAAAATGAGCGTGGCGACGCCGGCGGCGATGAGGCGCCCACGATCGTCGGTCGCGCGGATGGCGATGCGGAGCGAGGAGATGAGCACGCCGAGAAAGAGTGCGAGCAAAACGAGCACGCCCATGAACCCGCTCTCTTCGGCAACGACGGCGAAGATGAAGTCGTTCATGGAAACGGAAGGCGGCAGGTAGCCGAGCGCCTTCAGCTCGCCTTTCTTGAGGCCCTTGCCCCACACCGAACCCGAACCGATGGAGATGATGGCCTGGCGGTAGTTGTAACCGGCACCTTGCACGTCCTGGTCGGGGAAAAGGAACACGCGCAGGCGCTTGATTTGGTGTTGCTTCAAGGGGAGGCGCTTGTAGAGCTCGGCCTTGCGGTCGGGGTCGGGCTGCTTTTCCGCCACGTAGACGGTACCCAAAACGAGGCCGGCGGAAACGAGGGCGATCATGAGCAATACGACGAGGCCTTTCGTCCAGACGCGGGCGGCGAGGAGCATCACGAGAACGGAGGGCGCCAGAACGAGCGCCGTACCGAGATCGGGTTCCTTGAGAATGAGAAGGGCCGGCACGCCGAAGGCGAGAGCCGCCGCAATGAACCAGCGGAACGATTCGCGGCCGACGTGCCCGATCAATTGGGCGATGAAGAGAATGACGGCGAGTTTCGCGATTTCACTTGGCTGGAAGAACCAGAGCCAGCGGCGGCCGCCGTAGATGTCGGCGCCCACAACGAGCACCAGAACGAGCAGGAAAAGCGAAAGCGCATAACCGGGAAGGGCGAGGAAGTCGAGGATCTTTCGGAAGTCGACGAGGGCGAGCGCGAAGTAGATGACAAGCCCGAAGATCGCCGTGCCGGCATAGGCCCGGTAGATGTTCTGCAGATAGGCCGAGGGGCGTGCGCTGCCGGCGCTCCAGATGAATGTGGTGCCGAAGGCGATGAGGATGACCATCGCGGCGGTCAGCAGCCAGTCGGTGCGTTTCAACTTCGAAAGGAGATCGGCAAACATGGCTAGTCTCTCCCTTCGATGTTGGTGGCGGTGGCGCGTACGGCCGAGATTTCGTTTTCGCCGAAGATGCCGGCGAGCACGTTGTGGACGCGCGGGGCAACTGTTTTTCCGCCGGATTCGCCGCGTTCCACGATCATGGCGATTGCAACGGTGGGATTCTCAAACGGAGCGAACGCGATGATCCATGTGTTCTTGCGCTTCGTTTCGCCGCGACCGATCTCGGCCGTTCCCGTCTTGCCGGCGCAGTCGACGTTCAGGCGATAGCGACGGTGGCGCCCGTTCGGCGTGAGTTCGGGATCGGTACGGATGGCGATGGCGCGGCCCGTGCCCTTGTCCACGACATCCTTCATGCCGTTGCGGACGAGCGCGATCGATTCGGCTTCAAACGGAATGCGCCGCACGGGTTCCGGTTTCGCGCCGTAGTCGCGGGCGAAGAGGAACGGACGGAAAATCTTGCCGCCGTTCGCGAGCGTGGCTGCGACAACCGCCATCTGGAGAGGGGTGACGAGCAACATGCCTTGCCCGATGCACATCTGGCAGGTGTCCCCGGGGTACCAGGCCTCGTTATACCAGCGGCGCTTCCATTCGTCATCCGGCACGACGCCCGGATATTCGCCGCCGAGGTCGATGCCCGTGCGGGAACCGAGGCCGAAGGCGCGTGCGGCGCGAATGACGGCGTTGGAGCCAATGGCCGTGCCGAGATTGCAGAAGAAGGTGTTGCAGCTCTGCTCAAGCGCGGCACGCACATTCACTTCGGCGTGGCCATAGCGGTTCCAGCAGTGGAGGCGCAGGTTGCCCAGCCGGTAGACGCCCGTGCAGGAATACTCGTCTTCGGGCAACCATCCTGTTGCGAGCCCCGCAAGAGCGGTAATCGGCTTGAAGGTCGAACCGGGGGCATACCCTTCGCTAATGGCACGATTCTGGCCGCGTTTCGCGGGCGCGTTGGTGAGGGAGGCGTAGACGCCGGTGGAAAGCGCGGGCACGCAGGTGTTGGGATCGAAGGTGGGGGCGCTCGCGAGCGCGAGAACGGCGCCCGTTTGCGGGTTCAGAACGACGCAGGCGCCCGTGACGTCCTTCAGCTCGCGTTCGACGTCCGCCTGGATCTTGATGTCAAGGGTGAGGCGCAGATCAAGCCCGTCTGCCGGCTCCACGCCGCCTTCGCCCGATTCGTCAAGGAACGTTTGATGGGCCTTGGTGGGGCGGAACCCGCGTGCGTCCACGCGGATATGGCGCTCTCCCGTGACGCCGGCGAGGAAGCGGTTGTAGAAGCTCTCTACGCCCACGCGCCCCGTCATGTCCTTTTCGCAGAAGTAGACGCTTTCATCCTCTGATTTGTCGATCCCTCGCCCCGTATAGCCGAGGACATGGGCGGCGAGGCTGCCGTAGGGATAGAAGCGTTCGGCCTCGACATGGTCGGCGAATCCGGGGAACCGATCAAGCTGTTCGCAGAACCGCGCGAAGGTCTTTTCATCGATATCGCGCCAGGCCACGAGGGGAATGGCGCTTGCGGTGCGCAGATGGCGGGCGATCTGCGGGGCGGCGATCTGCCGCGGCAGATGGAGCGTTTGGGAAATGTTGTCGATCGCCGCATCTACGGCCGCGACGGTGTTGGAACTTGCGCCCCGCCGCTGGAATTCTTCGAGGTTGCAGCGGATGCAGTAGCTTGGCCGACATTCGGCGAGAACGCGGTCTTCGCAGTCGAGAATGCGGCCGCGCATGCCCGGTACGCGCACGCGGCGGATCGTCTGCTGTTCCTGGCTTTCGCGCGAATCCGCCACATTCAACACCTGAAGGCGGAAAAGGGAAATGCCGAGCACGAGTTCGCCAAAGGCGAACGCGGTACCGAGCGCGAGCATGGACCAGGCGGAGGTTTTCATCGGCTCCTCCCCATGGTATCGAACCCTTCAAAACCGCTCGCCGCCTCCAAATGGGGCAATGAGAAAAAGATGAACGCGCCAACGGGCGCCGCGGGAATCGTGGCGGCAAAGAACCGGATGAAGAGCGAGGGCTCTTCGCCCACGACGCCCCACACGGCGAGCCAGATTTCGTGAAGCGGAGCTGCCATCATCAGAACCACGAGCCCGAGGGCGGCGGGCTTGAGAACGAGGACGGCCTGCTGGATGAAACGCGCCGCCGTGCCGGCAAGGAGAAAATAGCCCGTCGCACAGCCGATCGGGAAACCGCTCAGGGCGTCTTCAAAGGCTCCGGCAAAGAGCGCGGCGGGAATCCAACGGGCCGAGTAGAAGGGGGGCACTTCGACATGGCGGTCGTCTTTGTCGATCATCGGCTGGATGAACGCCCAATGGAGGGCGAGCGCGAGGAGAAACGGCGGCTTGACGCCGCCGAAGGCGGGCCACATGTCTTGGCAGGCGGCCGCGAGGACCGTGCACACGACGATGAAGAGAATCTGGACGATCCTAGTCTGCACGGCGGATGAACACGTCCTCCAAGGCCGGGAAGTCGACGGCCGGCTCAACGTCGCCCTCCCGTTCCAATAAGGTTTCGTCCGCCTCACACCCGTCAATCAGGTAGCCGACCGTCAGCCCGCGGGGGAAGACGCCCCCAAGGCCGCTCGTGATGATTTTCGCACGCGACGGCAACCGCGGCCGTCGCTTCATGTGGCGTATGCGAAGCGGATTGATAAGGTACAAAATGGAAGCGCCGGCTTCGGCGTGGATCGTGTGCGTGCCGCCGCCTTCGAGAATACCGTAGACGGTCCCCATTTCAGGGTCGCCCGTTTTGATCTCGCAGGACACCTTTACGGAAGGGGAGGTGATGAGCCGCACGTCCGCCGTGCGGCGCGACACCTGCTCGACTCGGCCCACCAACCCGTCGGGCACGACGACGGCGGCGTTGGTCGTTACACCATCCACGCTGCCGCGCCCGACGCGGATGAGCCCCCGCACGCCGCCGGCACCGTCGCGCGCGAGAACGGGCGCGCAAATCCAACGATTGGTCGGCGATTTCTCCGCGAACCCCACGAGCCCTCGAAGGCGTTCGTTTTCCGTTCGCAGGTTGGCAAGGTCGGTTTCAAGGAGATGAAGGGCGGCGTTTTCGAGTTTGAGCCGACGATTCTCCTTGGCGGTTTCACCCGGGCGGAAAATGCCTTTGAGGCGCGTCCAAGCCCCCCGCGCCACCCACGTGCGCCCGTTTTCGATGGGATAGACGGCCTCTTGCGCGGCACGCCGCCCGCACGCGAGCCAGAGCCCGAGTGCCAGAAGCGCGATCAACGCGGCGATTGTGCCAGTTCTACTTTTCAAGAGCCCTTCCCTCACGGAAGGGCTTCCATTGACTTACCTTCGCGTGTTCTTGAGAAGAACGTCGAGCTGGCTCATCACCTGTCCCGTCCCCTCGGCCACGGCCGAAAGGGGATCGTCCGCCCGCGTGACGGGAAGCCCCGTCTCCTGGGCAATCAGTTTGTCGAGGCCCCGCAGCAGCGAACTGCCGCCCGAAAGCACGATGCCGCGGTCGACCAAGTCGGCCGCCAATTCCGGTTCGCAGTTCCCCAAGGTCGTACGCACCGTCTCGACAATGTTGGTAACAGGTTCGTTGAGCGAGTCGCGAATCTCCTCCGACGTGATGGTCATCGTCTTAGGAAGCCCCGCTACGATATCGCGCCCGCGCACTTCCATGGTCATTTCCTGACCCGTTGGATACGCTGACCCGATCTGCATTTTGATGTCTTCGGCCGTCCGCTCGCCAATCAGCAGATTGTACACGCGGCGCATGTGGCTCACGATGCACGCATCCATGGCGTCGCCCGCCGAACGCGCACTCCGGGAGTGGACAATGCCGGAAAGCGAGATGATCGCCACCTCGCACGTTCCGCCTCCGATATCCACGATCATGCTGCCCGCCGGCTCGGACACCGGCAAGCCCACCCCGATCGCTGCCGCCATCGGCTCTTCAACGAGAACGACATCGCTCGCTCCCGCCGCCTTCGCCGCATCTTCAACAGCGTATTTCTCGACTTCCGTGATGCCCCCTGGAACGGCGATCACGACGCGCGGTTTGGCAAACGAATAGTTGCTCCAGAAGCGCTTGGGGCTGACCTTGTGGATGAAATAGCTCAACATGGCCTTCGTCACGTCGAAATCGGCGATCACGCCCGATTTCATCGGCCGAATGGCCATGATGTTTCCCGGCGTTCGGCCGAGCATGCGCTGCGCCTCAATACCGACGGCGAGCACCTTTTTCGTCTTCTCTTCGATGGCGACAACACTCGGTTCCCGCAGCACGATACCGCGGTCCTTGGCATAGACGAGGCAGTTCGCTGTGCCCAAATCGATGCCGATGTCGGTGGAAAAGAGTCCTTTGAATTTGGAAAACATGCCTATAGTATAGAATAAACACGCGCATGTTGCAAGGGAATTTGATATAATAGTGACATGAACTTCAAAACCCCCATCAGCTCTCTTTTCGTTGTCTGCGCCGCTCTCGGCGGCGCAATCCCCGCTTCGGCGCAGCTTTCCGAGGCCTGGAACCTTGCTACGCTCGACGCCAACGGCGCGAAAGTGGCCGAGTGGATGCTCGCCAATCCCCGCCGCGCGAACCACCGCGACTGGTCCTACGGCGCCTTCTACGCGGGCCTCGCGGCGTTTGGCCTTGCCGACCCCGCGCGCCCCGCGCTCGACGTCCTTCGCGCGGAAGGCGCCCGCTATGCCTGGCGCCTCGAGAACCGCCTCTACGACGGAAACATCCACTGCATCGGCCAAACCTGGCTCGAACTCGCGCGTGCCGACGACAACTTCGCCGCCCTCGCGCCCACGCGCGCGGTCTTCGACTACGTGCTCGCTGCCCGCTGCCGCGCGCCCCACGCCGTCCGCACGGGCCGCAACAAAACGCTCACCCTCAACTTCGACCGCTGGAGCTGGTGCGACGCGCTCTTCATGGCGCCCCCCACCTGGGCGAAGATGGCCGCCCTCACGGGCGAGGAGAAGTACCGCGATTTCATGATCAGCGAGTATCGCGCCACCTACGCGCGTCTCTACGATAAGGAGGAGCATCTCTTCTACCGCGATCCGGTCTATATCGACCGCCGCACCGCGAACGGGAAGAAGGTGTTCTGGGGCCGCGGCGACGGCTGGGTGCTCGCCGGCCTCCCGCTCGTCATCCGCGAACTGCCGGATCATCTCCGCACGCGCCCGTGGTTCGTCGATCTCTTCAAGGAAATGTGCGAGAAGGTGAAGACCTGCCAGCGTCCCGACGGCGCCTGGTCGCCGAGCCTTCTCGACTTGCAGGATCCCGACCTCCCCGAAATGAGCGGCACCGCGTTCTTCTGCTACGCCTTCATGTGGGGCGTCAACAACGGCCTCCTCGACGCGGCGGACTACCTTCCCCGCATCCGCAAGGCCTGGGCTTCGATGTGCCGCGCAACGAACGACGAGGGCCGCTTCGGCTGGGTGCAGCAAATCGGCGAAAGCCCTGTCGCCACGTTCGGCGCCGATTCGACCGAGGCCTACGCCGCAGGCGGCTTCCTGCTCGCCGCGACGGAAATCAGAAAATACGTCGTTCTCGCCGCGCATCCCGCCGCGGTGCGCGTCGCCGTCTCGCCCGTCGCGCGCTATCGCGTCGATACGGTGGAGGTGCCGTGGAAGGACCTCGCCCTCGCCGCGAAGGATCTCGTCGTCTTCGACGAGCGCGACGGCGCATTCCTGCCCTACCAGCTCTGGGATGACGACGGCGACGGCGCGCCCGATAAGCTTCTTTTCGTTTCGACGTTCGTTTCGGGCGTCACGCGCACGTTCCGCCTCTTCAACGACGCCTCACTCCCGAAGCCGGATCTCTCCGCCATCTGCTTTGGCCGCCACGCGCCCGACCGGCTCGACGACTATCTTTGGGAAAACGACAAGACCGCCTGGCGCATCTACGGCCCCGGCGTCGCCCAGCCGCCGCCGAAGGGCGAGGGCCTTGTTTCGAGCGGCGTGGACGTGTGGAGCAAGAAGGTGAGTTCTCCCGTGATCGACAAGTGGCTCAAGCTCGGCCACTACCACGACGATGCGGGCGAAGGCATGGATGCCTACAAGGTGGGCACCGCGCGCGGCACGGGCGGATTTGCCGTGTGGCGCGGCGGCAAGGCCTACTGCGCGGGCAACTGGAAGAGCCAGAGGCGCCTCGCCACAGGCCCCGTGCGCACCGCCTTCGAAGTCTCCTACGCGCCCGTCGATTGCGGCGGCGTGACGGTGGAGGAAAGGCGCGTCGTCACCCTCGACCGCGGCCGCCGCTTCACGAAGCACGTCGCCACGTTCAAGGTGACGGGGCCCTACAACGTCGTGGGCGGCCCCGGCCTCAACGTGTCCGCCGCGAAGGACCACAACGGCGAACTCACGCTCCGCCCCGACGAAGGGTGGCTTGCGAATTTCGAGCCGCCGCTCAAGGGCAAGAGCAAGGGCTCGCTCCTCACGGCCGTCTTTACGGAAGGCGCAAGTACGATCCAGACGACGGCGGAGGGCGACCTCCTCCTCGTGCGGCCGATTGCCGAGGGCAAACCGTTCACGTGGTGGGCGGGCCAGGGCTGGACGGGCCGCGGTGAAATCCTCACCGCCCGCCAGTGGGCCGACGCGACAGCCCACGAACAGGACGTCGTGCGCCACCCGCTCACGGTGAAGATCATTCGGTAAAGAGGGAAAAGGAAAATGAAAAACGAATTTGTTCTGAAGTTGGGTGCGCCCGTATGCGCGCTCGCGCTCGCGGGCACGTGTGCCGCGACGGAGGGCAATCTCGCGTTTCGGCGCGCGGCCTATCAGTCGAGCGCGGCGGATTTCGATCGCGTGGCGCATCTTGTGACGGATGGCTCGCGCGCGGGCTTTGATGCGCGTACGTGCGTTTTCTCGGCCCAAGATGCCGAGAAGAGCCCCGATGCCGAAAAGCCGGCGCAGGCCTTCGACGGCAAGGCGCAGACGAAGTGGCTCCATTTCGGCGCGGCCGCCTGGCTGCAGGTCGAACTTCCGCAGGCGGCTCGCCCCGCCGCCTACGCGCTCACCTCGGCGAACGACGTGCCGCTGCGCGATCCGAAGGACTGGCAGCTCCTCGGCTCGAACGACGGCCGGTCGTTCGAGGTCGTTGAAACGCAGCGGAACCAGGACTTCCCCGGCCGCTTCAAAACGCGGCGCTTCCCGCTCGCCGCAGCGCGCGCGTTCCGCTTCTGGCGCCTTGCCGTGGGCGCCAATCATGGCGACCAGGGCAAGGATGGCCCGGGGCCGTGCGTCCAGTTGGGCGAGTTCGATCTCCTCGATGCCGCCGGGCAGTCGCTCATTCGTACGAAGAAGGCGGAGAAGGGGTACGTGAGCGCGTGGGCGTCGCACGGCGCCGAGAACGAATGGGTGTACGTGGATCTCGGCGCGCCGAGCGCGATCGACCGCGTGCGGCTCGACTGGTGCACGGTGGGCTTTGCGACGGACTACGACGTGCAGGTTTCCGATAACGCCACCACCTGGCGCACCGTGGCGCGCAAGCAGAACGGGCGGGGCGGCCGCGAGGAGGTCGCCTTCCCGCGCACCACGGCCACCTACGTGCGGCTCTTCTGCCGCGCGACGCCGGCCGACCATTTTGCGCTCGCCGAACTTGAAGTGATGGGCACGAATGCGCTCGCGCCCTACACCGCGCCCGGCTCCTGGCGCGTGCAGCGCGCGAGCGAGGTCGCCGCGACGGGCGAGGCGCTCACGGCCGGGCCCTTTGACGACAGCGCCTGGCTGCCCGCCGTCGTGCCCGGCACGGTGCTCACGTCCTACTTCCGTGCGGGCGCGATTCCCGATATGAACATCGCCGATAACCAGCTGATGATTTCCGATCGCTTCTTCACGGCGCCGTTCTGGTACCGTCACACGTTCGCCGTGCGGCCGCTCGCGAAGGGCGAACGCGTGTGGCTCAATTTCGAGGCGGTCAACTGGAAGGCCGACGTGTACTTGAACGGCAAGAATCTCGGCCGTATCGAAGGCGCCTTCAAGCGCGCGTCGTTCGACATCACCGATGTCGCCCTCACCTCGGGCGAGAACAGGCTTGCGGTGTTCATCCATGCGAATGCAACGCCGGGCGCCGTGACGGTGCAGGACCGGAACAGCCCCGGCCTCAACGGCGGCGTTCTGGGGCTCGACAATCCCACGATCCACGCCTCCATCGGCTGGGACTGGGTGCCCACCGTGCGCGGCCGCAACATCGGCATCTACCGCCCCGTCACGCTCGCCTATTCGGGCGACGTGACGCTCGCCAATGGCTGGGCGGTGACGGAACTCGACGTCGAGAAGAAGGACTTCTCCAAGGCCGAGGTGACGGTGCGCGTGCAGGCGCATAACGCGGCGCACGATCCGGTGACGACGGTCATCGCCGGCACGGTCGAGCCGGGCGGCTACAAGGTCGAGAGCGCCCCCGTGACGCTTGCGGCCGGCGAAACGCGCGAGGTGAGCGTGGGCTCGTTTACGATCGCGAATCCCCGCCTCTGGTGGCCGGCCACCTACGGCGCGCAACCGCTCTACACGGCGTCGCTCGCCGCCACGGTTGCGGGGCGGACTTCGGCCGCGCACGATTTCAAGTTCGGCGTGAGGAAGTTCACCTACAAGACCGACAAGCCGATGACGATCTACTGTAACGGCACGCGCATCGTCTCGCGCGGCGGCAACTGGGGCATGGACGAGGCGAATCTCGCCGCCACGCCGGCCGACTATGAGACGAAGGTGCGCCTCCATGCCGAGGCGAATCTCAACATGATCCGCAACTGGGTGGGCATGACGAACAGCGAGGATTTCTACCGCGCGTGCGACAAGTACGGCGTGCTCGTGTGGGACGATTTCTGGCTCGCCAATCCCAGCGACGGCCCCAATCCCGCCGACCCCGCGATGTTCCTCGCGAACGCCCGCGACAAGGTGCTCAAGGTGCGCCACCATGCTGCGCTTGCGCTCTACTGCGGCCGCAACGAAGGCGATCCCCCGAAGGCGCTCTACGACGCGCTGCCGCAGCTCGTCGCCTCTCTCGACGGTACGCGCCACTACATTCCCGATTCCGCCGCCAACACGGTGAGCGGCCACGGCCCGTACGGCGTGAAGGATCCCGAATGGTATTTCAAGAACGCGCCGGAAACGCTCCACAGCGAGCGCGGCATGCCGAACATTCCTGAAATCGATTCGATGCGGCGCCTGCTTGGATGCGATCACCTCTGGCCGATCGACGACGTGTGGGGGCTCCATGACTTCACGGCGAACGGCGCGCAGCGGGGACGGGACTTCATTTCCTATCTCCACTCGTCCTACGCGCATCCTGCGGATCTCGCCGCGTTCACGCGCCTGGCGCAGTTCGTCGCGTACGAAAACCACAAGGCGATGTTCGAGAGCGTCTATGTGAAGGGCGGCAACGGAATGCTGATGTGGATGAGCCAGAGCGCCTGGCCGAGCATGGTGTGGCAGACCTACGACTATTGGCACGACGTGAACGGCGGCTATTGGGGCGCGAAGGTGGGTAACCAGCCGGTGAATGTCATTTTCAATCAGGCCACGCGCCGGTTCTGGGTGGTGAACGCGACGGCGCAGGCGGTGGAGGGCACGGCCACGATCGAGTTCCGCGATCGTTCCGGCCAGTCGCTCGCGACGCGCGTGGAGAACATCCGGCTCGCAAGCGATACGCGCGAAGAGCTGTTCGATCTGCCGATCTTGGAGGCGAAGGACGATCTCGTTCTCATCCGCGCGGTCGTTGCCGCCAAAACGGGCGAGCGCCTCGCGGAGAACGTGACCTGGATCAACACGCGGCATGCGCGCGACTATCGGGCGCTTCTGCCGCTGATCGACGGCCCCGTAACAATTGAAGGTACGCGCGTTGCGCGCGCGGGCGCGAGCCTCACGGGGCAGACGACGATTGCAAACGAGACGGCTGAGCCGCTCCTCCTCGTGCGCGTGAAGCTTGTCGACGAGAAGGGCGCGCGCATTCTGCCGGTTCATTGGTCGGCAAACTATCTCACGCTCTTTCCGGGCGAGCGCCGCACGATCGCGTTTACGGCGAGCGCCTGTGCGGCCGAGAAGGTGCGCGTGGTCGAGGAGCGCGCGGAATTGACGAAGCCGGGGGCGCTGCCCGATTGGGCGTTCGGCCCGTTCGTGCGCCCGGCGGGCGTGAATCCCGTCATTGCGCCGAGGAAGGAGACGACCTTCTTCTGCCCGATGCGGAAGCGTCCGCTCAAGTGGGAGGAAAGCGACACGTTCAATCCGGCGGCGGCGATCAAGGACGGGAAAATCTGCGTGCTCTATCGCGCCGAGGACAACACCGCCCAAGGTATCGGCAGCCGCACCTCGCGTCTTGGCTATGCGGAAACGACGGATGGCGTGACGATGACGCGCGCAAGCGCGCCCGTCCTCTTCCCCTGCGAAGACGCCCAGAAGGCGCTCGATTGGGCCGGCGGGTGCGAAGACCCGCGCATCGCAATGACGGAGGACGGCCTCTACGTGTGCACCTACACCTCGTGGAACCGGAAGGTGGCGCGCCTGTGCGTGGCGACTTCGCGTGATTTGAAGCACTGGACGAAGCACGGCCCCGCTTTTGCGAAGGCGGGCGCGGCATGGCAGAACCGGTTCTGCAAGTCGGGTGCGATCGTGCAGGGTCCTTCGCCGAAGGATCCCGCGCGCTACGTGATTACGAAGATCAACGGCCGCTACGTGATGTATTGGGGCGAGAACGCCCTTGAAATCGCCTTCAGCGACAATCTCGTCGATTGGGCGCCCATGGGCCGCGTGATGGAAACACGGCGCGGCTTCTTCGATAGCGCGCTCACGGAAATGGGCCCGGCGGCGATTCTCACGAAGCAGGGCATCGTCGTTCTCTACAACGGAAAGAACGGCACCGGCTCGAATGCCGACCCCGCCTACCCGCGCGGCGTCTACTGCGGCGGGCAGGCGCTCTTCAGCGCGAGCGAACCGAAGAAACTCCTCGCCCGCCTTGACGTGCCGTACTTCCGCCCCGAAGCCGATTTCGAGCGCACGGGCCAGTACAAGGACGGCACGGTTTTCACGGAAGGCCTCGTCTTCTACAAAGGCAAATGGCATCTCTACTACGGCTGCGCCGATTCCTTCGTCGGCTACGCCACCTGGGAGCCGAAGGGGAAGTGAAAATCGCCTTGTCAACAGACTCTGACGATTTGCCCCTATGGAAGCCCTTCGAAAACAGCTTTTTCGGTTGACCATTCCCATCTTCGTGGAGATCGCGCTTGTGATGCTCGTGGGCGCGGTGGACGTGTTCATGCTCTCCAGCTGCGGCGATGGCGTGGTGGCGGCGGTGGGCCTCGACAACCAGTTGATCTCCCTGATTTTCCTCGTCTACCAGTTCGCGTCGATCGGGCTGGGCATCGTCTGCGCGCAATACTACGGCGCGGGTTTGAGACAGCGGCTCGTGCAGGTGGTGGGCATTGCGCTTTTGGTCAATCTGGGGCTGGGCGTAGCGCTGAGCGCATTCGTCTATTTTCACGCGGAGGCGCTGCTGCGCCTGATGGGACTTGAAGAGAATTTGATTCCAGCGGGTGCCGTCTATCTCAAGATCACGTCGGCGTTCTCGTTCTTCCAGGCGCTCGGATTCGCCTTCAGTTCGTCCTTGCGCAGTGTGGACAAGGTGAAGTATCCGATGTACATCACGGCGTTTGCGAATGTGCTGAACGTGATCGGCAACTATCTGCTCATCTTCGGTCATTGCGGGTGCCCGAAAATGGGCGTGGCGGGGGCGGCCTGGGCGACGGTGGGCAGCCGGATCGTCTCGGTCGTGCTGTTGGGCGCGGTGCACACGCGCGTTCACATTCCGCGTTTCCCGCGGGCGTGGTTCGTGCCGTTCCCGTGGCGCGAATTGCGCAATCTCTTCAAGGTCGGAATTCCGGCGATGGGCGAGGAGCTTTCCTATTGCCTTTCGCAGGTGGCGATCACGTTCTTCATCACGCGCATCAGTACGGACGCGCTCACAACGCGGACATACGCGATGAACCTCATCATGTTCGTCTTCCTCTTCTGTTTGAGCATCACGCAGGGCGGCGATATCCTTGTCGGCCATCTCGTGGGGAAGGTGCGGTATCGGCCGGCCTATTTGATCGGCAACTATTTCCTTCGCCAGAGCATGGTCATCACGATGGCCTGCAGCGTGTGCCTGGCGGTGGCGGGGCCGTGGATCTTCGCGGCGCTCACCGAAAGCGAGACGATCCGTTCTCTCGGCGTGACGATTCTGTGGATCGACGTGGTGCTGGAGGTCGGGCGCGTGCGGAACATCTTCGCCTGCGGCACGTTGCGGGCGGCGGCCGATCCGGTCTATCCGCTCGTGGTGGGCGTGATTTCGCAATGGCTCGTCGCCGTGGGGCTTGCATGGATTTTCGCGATTCCGCTCGGGTGGGGCCTCGTCGGCGCATGGGTGGCTTTCGCGCTGGATGAAAACATCCGAGGCGTCATCCTCATGCGGCGCTGGCACACCAAAGGCTGGGTCGGCAAAAGCCTTTCGTGATGTTGATTCTTTGCAAATTTTCAAATAAAACGCCGTGCAGGTCATGGCGTTTTATGCTACAACATGCGCGTTGTTCGGGGAAGTAGGTGATTGTTCCCCGAATGGCAAAACATTGACATACTCGGTCATGGCCCATCGCATGGCCGATGCCCCCATAAGGGAGGGACGCGCTTCTGCGCGTCCGTGTGCCAAGGAGCGGGGCGAGTCTTCGGGTGGGCAATCCAACCGAAGACAGGTGTGGACAATAGGGCGGAAAGATGTAAACGTTAGAAAAAGGAGGCAGCTGATATGGGTGCTTGGAGATTGAAAGACGCGCAAGAGGCGTGCGAGACGGTTTTTGATCGTGCATGGGGTGGCGAACCGCAGGTCATCATGCGCGATGACAAGCCGATGGTTGTTGTCGTCTCTTTTGCGGCGTATCGTAGGATGCCTGAACCTCAAGAGCAGTCACGGAGATCATTTGTTGAGGCCTTGTTGTCTTGTCCTAAACTCGACGCGGGGGAAGAATTGGATGTCGAGCGGAATCGAAACGATTGCGGAAGGGCGATTGATCTGTGAGATATCCTCTCGACACGTGTGTCATTAGCGAGTTGACAAGGCGAACGCCGAATGCCGGTGTTGTCGCATGGTTACGGGAACAAAATCCTGAAATGCTCTATTTGTCCCTTGTGACGATTGGTGAATTGAAGAAGGGAATCATCAAGCGTAATGGAGATGTCAGGGCATTGGCTTTGGAACGTTGGTTGAATGACGAAATCATCGCTGCCTATTCAGACCGGTTGCTCCCCATTGATATGGGTGTTGCCTTGGTATGGGGGGGAATTACCGGTGAAGCTGAACGGGCGGGGGGCAGTAGGCCAATTGCCGATTCGTTGATCGCCGCGACAGCATTAGTTCACGACATGACGGTTGTCACTCGAAATGTGTCGGACATGGTTTATACGGGAGTTCGACTTTTCAATCCATTTGAATAGACATCTTCATACGGAATGATGCCGAATGTAAAATGGAAAACAGAAAACGGAAAATGCGGGCCGGGCCGCATGTTGACTTGTGGAGATGCTGCGACACCCGCCGGTAGGGCGCGTTCCCCGAACGCGCCGCAATGCCGGCCCCTTGGATGTTCATTTACAATCCATTGCGGTGCGGCCGGAGTCCGCGCCCTGCCCTCCCCTGTATCTTCGGAGGGACAGTCCCCATGCGATGAGGTGCCTCATAACCGAAGATTACGGTGCGGAACGATTCCGAGCCGAAATCTTCGCGTTCCCAATTTTGTAAATTTTCAAACAAAAGCCGTGCAGGTCATGGCGTTTTATGCTACAATACGCGCGTCGTTCGGCCGTGTACCAAGTGTTGGGATAACAACGGCAGCGGCAACTTTACTGCGTTCGAGGGACTCAAAACCGATGCGAAGGGTAGGCTCGTCGTGCCGCGTATGTATGTGGTGGGGGGATGACCTACAACTCCTGCTTCTATGTGGTGAATGAAAGCGGGGCGAGGTCTGAAATCCGTCACGTGAGTGGGAAGGCAAGCCGTTCGTCATCGGTGTCGATAACGTGGCACCGTCGGTGCGCTACATCGAAATGAACGATACGCCGATGCGGACGAATGGCGGCACCTTTACGAGCAAGGTGCCGGCGGGGGTGCAGAAAACGTTCGCGGTGGACATTTCCGACCCTGGGATCGAGCTCTTCGGCGTCCAGGGCTTCGATTTCGTGGACGGTGACAAGGCCTACACGCAGTTGACATTCAAGGAAAACGGCGTTGCCGTTGAGACGAAGATCATTCCGGGCTTACCCACGGGAAAGACGGTAACGTATAGATTCACGCCCCCCGGTCCTCGGTTTCGGGTGATCCGGCGAATGGTTTTGTCGTTCGTCCGAGCGACGGGATGACGGCGGTGGAGGTGTTGATCCCGCTGGGAGTCGATGCCGCGAAGGTGACGGTCGAGGTGTCGCCGGAGGTGGCGAGCGTCAAGCCGAACGGGGCGACGATGAAGGTGGTCAATGGTAGCGCGGACATCACCGCCTTCCTGGATATTCCGCCTGCGGTGAATGGCGTCGTCGATCTCGCCAGGGCGAGGGTGAAGGCGGCCATTGTCGCGGAAGTGCTGGATCCCGAGCAGGGTGCGGTGGTTGAGCTGAATCCGTCCAATCCGGTGTTGACGACGGCGAACACGCGCAAGGGGCTCGTCTACCAGCTGCGCGAGGGTGCGACGCTTGACACGATGCATGACGGCGCGCGCATCATCGGTAACGGACAGCCCTGGATGCCGCCAATCACCGTGAAGGTCGGCCGTTCGGCGTTCTATTCCATCCGCGTGGGCAAGTGACAGTCGTCGCTAGTGGCGGCGACGCCCGTGCGTGGTGAACCTGTGGGGATGGCCTCCATTTGGACGCTCCCGAAGCGTTTTGTGGGGACTGTCCCCGTGGATCACATGTTTCCGTGGGGACTGTCCCCCCTCAACATTCGTCCTACCCGATTCATTGCCACCTCCGTCTGCCGTCCCCGCGCGCTCACGCCACGCGGTCCCAGACGAACCTGCCGCAGTCTTCGAGGGCCTTCGCGAACGACGGACAGGGGAAGCCGCGCGGCAGCCCGGCCGCCGCCGCCCGCGCGAGCGAGGGGTCGTGGCCGATGTACACCCCGCGGGTGAACGCCGGCACGCGGAGGCGGACCGCCAGCGCCGCGCTCGTCGCCCCGCCGTCCCCGTCCTTCGGGACGCGGAGCGCGGCGTCCCTGAACGTGAAGATCGCCTCCATGACGGCCCGGGCCTCCTCCCACGGGCGCCCGAGCAGCCTCTCGTATCCGCGGCGGCTCGCCTCGGAGAACGGGCCCTCGCCCGTCGCCGAGCCGAAGCTGCACCACCGGTACTGCGAGGGGCCTTCGGCGAGCCCAGCCTTCACGGGGTTGTAGTCGTCGTAGGCGGCGACGACCGCCCGCACCTCGGCGGCGTCCTCCACGAGGGAGCTGTGGAAGCGCCCCTGCCACACCGCCCCCTCGTGCCCGCGCTCGCGGTTGTAGGC